>JBPCJL010000205.1:0-9980 GCA_051005355.1 Ilumatobacteraceae bacterium | reverse complement strand
TCGTACAGCCGGGCTGTCCTGGTGTTGTAGTTGCCCGTCCCGAGGTGGCAGTACCGCCGCAGCTGGTCACCGTCGTCGCGCACGACGAGCACGCACTTGCAGTGGGTCTTCAGACCGGCCATCCCGTACACGACGTGGACGCCGGCCCGCTCCAGTTGACGAGCCCAGCCGATGTTCGTCGCCTCGTCGAAACGGGCCTTCAGCTCGACGAGCACGACCACCTGCACACCGCGCTCGACGGCGCGCATCAAGCTGCGGATGATGGGGCTGTCCCCGCCGGCGCGATACAGCGTCATCTTGATGCTCTGCACCTGCGGGTCGTCGGCGGCCTGCCCGATGAAGGCTTCGGTGCTGGTCGTGAAACCCTCGTAGGGATGGTGGACGAAGATGGCCCGGTCACCCAGCACCGAGAACAGCGGGCGGTCGGCCTCCTCGGCGACGGCGATGCGGCCGGCCGTGATCGGCGGCCAGGGCCGGTCCTTGAGGTCGGGGCGATCGAGCCCGTGGAGCTGCCAGAGGAACCCGAGGTCGACCGGCCCGCGCAAGCGGTACACGTCGGACGGCTGCACCTCCAGCTCGCGCATCAGCACCTCGAGCATGTCGTCGCTCATGGCCTCGGAGACCTCGAGGCGCACGGCCCGGTTGAACCGCCGCCGACGCAGCTCGACCTCGACGGCCTCGAGGAGGTCGTCGGCCTCCTCCTCCTCCAGGGTGAGGTCGGCGTTGCGGGTGACGCGGAACGACGCCGCTTCCAGGATGGTCATGCCCACGAACAGCGTGTGCAGATGGGAAATGATCAGGTCCTCGACCGGGAGGTAACGGTGCCGGTCGACCTCGACCAGCCGGGGGAACACGGTCGGCACCTTGACCCGGGCGAAGCGCTGGTCGTTCTCGATGTCCGGATCGTCGACCATCACGGCGATCGACAGCGCCAGGTTGGAGATGTACGGGAAGGGGTGGCTCGGGTCGACGGCGAGCGGGGTGAGGACCGGGAAGATGCGCTGCTCGTAGACCTCGCCGAGGCGCTTCTGGTCGGCGGCGTCGAGGTCCGACCAACTGACGATGGCCACGCCGGCGTCGGCCAGCTCCGGGACGAGCTGATCGAGGTACACCCGCTCCTGGTGGTCGACCAATGCTCCGGCGCGCTCGGCGATCTCGGCCAGCTGGTGGGTGGCGCTGCGCCCGTCGAGGGTCGGCTCCTCGATCCCGGCGGCGATCTGGTCCTTGAGGGCGGCGACGCGGACCTGGAAGAACTCGTCGAGGTTGGAGGTCGTGATGGCGCAGAACTTGGCCCGCTCCAACAGCGGGATGCCCGACTCTTCGGCCAGCTGCAGCACCCGCTCGTCGAAGGCCAGCCAGCTCAGCTCACGGTTGATGAACCGGTGACCGAACTCGTCCACGTGCACACTCTCGCGGATCTGGGGGCCGGCGGCACTCCTCGGCTGGTCGGGATGATCGCCCGTTGGCCGCACGTCACCTGCGGATGTACGGCTCGTCGTCGTCCGGACGGCCGAGGTCCCACTCGAGGGAGATCAGCTCGCGCTCGGCGTCGCGCACCACGCGCTCGCGGTTGCGGCGGAACTGCGGGTCGTCACGTGGGAGCAGGACCAGGCGGGCGAGCACACGGGCCCGGAACTCCTCGAGCACCTGACGCTCACCCCAGTCGCCGTAGACCTCCCAGTGCGGTGACACCGGGCCGAGGTAGACGATGCGGGCGTGGGCCCGGGGCGGCTGTTCGAGCACCACGTCACTCATGTGGGCACCACACCGTGAACGAGGTGACGCCGATCGGGAGCACAGCAGCCGCTCGGCCATGAGTGAAAAGACCGTGTCGATGATTCGCTCACTCGAAGACTCGCTCGCTCATGGAGTCGAGACGCTACCGGGACTGGTCCTGGCCAGCGGGCGGAGTGTTACAGTCGTGTGACGCAACTCTCGCGCGGGGGTGGATCTTGTTGAGTTCTTACTTGCGCTGGGGAGCCTGGACGTCGGCGGGGTCGTCGGATCGAACACGGCGATCGTCACTCGAAGGAAGCAGCGATGGACTACGACTCGACGGCGTCGGCGGATGACACCGCGACGGCCTGGATGGCGGCCGGTAACTGTCGGCTCTACGCCCCCGCGACGTTCTTCCCGAGCGACGGGGTCGGGGTGGATCGGGCCCGCAAGATCTGCGCCACCTGCCCGGTGACGGAGCCGTGCCTCGAGTACGCGCTCGAGCACCGCATCGATCACGGGGTGTGGGGCGGGTGCAGCGAGCGCGAGCGGCGTCGCATCCTGAAGCGCCGCCGGCTCCAGATCGCCGCCGGCTGACGGAACCGGCCACGGCCGGTCACTACCGGCTCAGAGGTCGGTGCGGGTCTCCGGGCGGGCGTCGGTGCGCTCCACGGCGGCGGTGTCGATGGCTGCGGCGCGTTGCTCGGCCACCCTTTCATCGGCGAGCTTCTGCTCGGCCGCCTTCTGCTGCGCTTCCCGCTCGCCTTCCGAGAGCCCGTCCTTGAACTCCTTCTGCGCCTTGCCGAGGTTGCGGGCCAACTTCGGCAGCTGCGAGCCGCCGAAGATCACCAGCACGACGACGAGGACAATGATCCACTCTGGGCCACTGGGCATGGACGCAGCCTAACGACTCCCCCGACCCGACGATCCGCACCCCGTCGAGTTCCGCGGAAGTTCACGGCGCCCAGATCGGGCGGCGCCGGGCTCAGGCGCCGAGGACGCTGCGGGCGGCTTGGGCCCGCTGGCGACGGATGCGGCGCCGCTCGCGTTCGGACAGGCCGCCCCAGATGCCGAACTTCTCGCCGTTCTGCAGCGCGAACTCGAGGCACTCCTCGCGCACGACGCAGCCGCGGCAGACCTCCTTGGCCTCGCGCGTCGACGCGCCCCGCTCCGGGAAGAACAGGTCGGGATCGACACCGAGGCAGTTGGCACGATCTTGCCAACCGTGATCTCCCGGATCTGTTGCTGCGTCGAACGAGTCGTACATGCGGAAGGACCCCCTGCCGTGTGGTCCGTGCCGGCGAGCCGGGATTGGTCGGTGCCGATGCCGCTGCGTTGCGACACCTGCGTAATTACATCGATGTGATTGTCGCATACCACATCACGTCCGCGCAAGGGCGGATCTCACCCACGCTGGGCTGACGCGCGATGAGCCATCGGCGGCTCTGCGGCGCACCTCGCTCGTGTGATCACGTCACCGTGGGTGATGACGCCGAGCGGGAGCGCCCCAGAGTGCTCGGCCATGAGCGACAAGACCGTGCGGATGATTCTCTCGCTCGCTCATGTGAGCGGCGCCGCACCGGCGCGCGGTGATCAGCTCGCTCGGCGGTGGCGACCTCTCGCCTGCTGGCGCTTGTGCTCGATGAAGTCCACCAGGACGTAGTCGCCGAGATCCTCCGGCGTCGTGAAGAAGGCCCGGCCCCGGTTGATCTCCGTCAGCCGCTCGACGAAGGCGGTGAGGTAGCTGGTGGCGTCGAGCATGAACGTGTTGATCCGGATGCCCTCTCGCGTGCACCGCAGCACCTCGCGCAGCGTCGCCTCCACGGTCTCGGTCACCGGTGGGTAGTTGAAGAACACGTCCCCGCTGGCCGTCACGTGGGCGGTCGGCTCGCCGTCGGTGATCATGATGATCTGCTTCGTGCCCGACTGCCGGGACAGCAGCTGGCGAGCGAGCGTGAACCCGTGCTGCATGTTGGTGCCGTAGACGAAGTCCCAGCTGACCTCGGGCAGCTGTGACGCCTCAAGGATCCGCGCCGTCTCGCTGAACCCGACCAGCCCGAGGTAGTCGCGCGGGAACTGCGTCGAGATCAACGAGTGCAGCGCCATGGCCACCTTCTTGGCCGGCAAGAAGTTGTCGCGCATCGGCATCGACAGCGACAGGTCGAGCATCAGCACCGTGCTCGACCGCGTGAGGTGCTCGGTGCGTTCGACCTCGAAGTCGTCGGGCTGCAGCGTCACCGGCGTGCCCGTGACGCCGCGGCCCCGCCGGCCGAGCGCGTTGCGGATCGTGCGCTGCAGGTCGAGCTGGAACGGGTCGCCGAACTCGTACGGCTTGGTGTCGTAGGTCCGCTCGTGGCCGTGGCCCTGGCGATGGGCCTGGTGTTGGCCGACCTGATCCTTCGTCAGCTTGGAGAACAGGTCGCGCAGGGCGTTGGAGCCGATCGCCCGCAGACCACGCGGCGTCAGCTCGAGCCGGCCCTCGCGCTGCTCGATCAGCCCGGCTTCGGTGAGCAGCCGGGTCAGCTCGGCCAGGCGGTCGAGCGACTTGGCGGCGTCGTCGCCGAGCAGGTCGCGCACACGATCGAGGTCGGCCTCGGCCAGCGCACCGGGGTTGGAGGCGTTGCGCAGCAGGTGCTCGAGCTGGTCGAGGTCGCCGAGGTCCTGCATCGTCTGCATCGCCTGGCCGAAACCGAGTGGGTCCTGCCCGGAGAAGTCGTAGCTGTGCTGCCATCCCATCTGGGGGAACAGCGAACGCAGGTGGCCGCCGAGTTGGTCCATCTGCCAGCGCAGGTCCATATCGCCGAGCAGCTGATCGGACAGCTCCTGCAGCTGCGCCCGCTGCTCGGGCGTCATCGAGTTGAGCATCGCCTGCATCGCCGCCATCCGCTGGGCCAGCTGCTCCAGCAGCTCGTCCAGGGTCTGCGGGTTCTCCGGGAAGAAGTCCCCGTACTGCTCCATGAACTCTTCGAAGCGCGGGTCCTCGCCCTGCTCGCGACGCTCGAGCATCTCGTTGAGCGCCGCCATCATGTCCTTCATCCGGGCCAGGTCCTGCGGCGTCATCTGCTGGATGGCTCCGCTCATCTGCTCGAAGAGCTGGTTGGCCAGCTGCTGGCGCAACCGGTCGAGCAGCGCCTCGAAGCGGCGCTGGGCCTCGGCCGACTCGAAGCCGTACTCCTGCAGTTCGCGCACCTTGCCGGCGAGGTCGGACGGCAGTAGGTCCAGGCGCAGGTTGCGCTCGGCCGCCGTGTCGCGGGCCGTCTCGGCCCGTCGCTCGTCACCGGTGCGGGCGGCCAGCCGCTCGGCTTCGCGCCGGGCGTTGTCGATGGCGTGGCGCTCCTCGTCGACGATGTCGTCAAGCTCGCGGGCGATCTCGTCGTAGACGCCGCCCAGGTCGAACCGGTCGAGCCGCTCCTGGCGCTCCCGACGCAGCTTGTCCAGCAGCTCACGCACGCCCTGCATCCGCTCGCCGTTGCGGTCGCGCAGGCCCTGGTGCATCATCCGCCGCAGCGCCGCGTTGACGTCGCCGTGGTACAGCAGCTCGTCGGTCAGCTCCTCGAACAATGCATCGCCGTCGAGCTCGAAGCCCTGCTGCGTGCCGTCCCACCGGGAGTAGGTGAACCGTGCCGCCGGCATGGCCCGAGGGTACCAGGGCAGGGTGCTTGCAATCGCGAGCACTGCGGTCGGCGAGCTGTAGCCTTGGTCCCATGCGAGTCCCTCGCACGTTCGCCTTCCTCGACCTCTCGGGCTTCACCAACTACACCGCCGCCTTCGGTGACGATGCGGCCGGACGGCTGCTCGGCGCGTTCCGCACGATCGTGCGCCAAGTCGCCTCGGACCGTGGCGTGCGCATCGCCAAGTGGCTCGGCGACGGGTGCATGGTGGTCGCCGTCGACCAGGCCGACGCCATCGCCTTCACGCTCGAACTGGAGAACAAGGCCACCGACGTCTGCGCACCGCTGACGCTGCGGGCCGGGTTGGCCTCCGGCTACGCCCTGCTGTTCGAGGGCGACGACTACATCGGCTCTGCGGTCAACCTGGCGTCGCGCCTGTGCGACAGCGCCGTCGCCTACGAGGTGCTGATCCCGACGATGGGCCTCGAGCGGCTGCCGGAGGGCGTCGTCGCCACGCCACACGGCGCGGTCGAGCTGGCCGGCTTCCCCGGCGCCATCGAGGTGTTCGAGCTGAGCGGCGTTCCCGCCGAGCCCAGCCGCAACGACACCGGCGAGCTCTGGACCCGCACGCCGTTCATCTAGGACCGCCCGTTCGACTCTCAACCGGAGATGTCGTCGTCCTCGGGTTCCACGAGGCAGAACGTGTTTCCGTCGACATCGGCAAGCGCGACCGACCTGGGGCAGCCGTGACCATGTGTCGAGGTGGTGGCGCCGAGCGCGACGAGATGATCGCGTGCGTCCTGCGTGTTGGTGCCCGGCGTAGGGGCAACGTGGATGTGGAACCGCTCGTCGCCCCACACCGGCATCAGCGGCGTGCCGCTCCAGGTGATCTTCGGTCCTCGACCGCCGGGTGCCTGGATCGCCGTCTCCTCCTCGTGATCCCACACCAGTGGCCATCCGAGCGCTTCACTCCAGACGCATCCGAGAGCGTGTGTGCCGTCACAATTGACCGCGCTCAAACGGGGACAACCGGCCAGGAAGCGGCTGCCCGGTTCGATGATGCAGAACTCGTTGCCCTCGAGATCGACGAGCACGACATGGGTGGGATCCTGGCCGATGTCGACGTGCCTCGCACCGATCGACAGCAACTTCGCGACCGTCTTGGTGTGATCGTCGAGCGATGTCGTCGTGAGGTCGAGGTGGATCCGGTTCTGGCCGATCTTGTCGCCTGCACCCGGTCGCCCAAGCACGTCGAAGCTGGTGGGGTCCGTGGGCACGAGAACGACGTCGGCGCCATCGGTCTCCCGGGCGTTCCAGCCCAGCGCTTGCGTCCAGAACCTCCCGAGCTGTTGCGGTGCTGTGGCCTTGAGCGCAAGAGCGACGAGTCGCACAGTCACGGCGCACGCCGCGAGGTCAACATCGTCCACCCCATGGGGCCAGCGTGGCACCGCGCACGCCTCGCCGTCGAGGACGTTCGACGGGAGGCGCTGCCCGTGACCCACCGCCGCGCCGAGCCAATCGAGGGTTAGCTGCGTCCCCGGTAGGTGGCTCTCGAGCCGCTGGTGTCCTTGTTGAGGCGCTTGGACAAGTGCAGGCCCTCGAGCACGAACGCCACGGCCGCGGCGACGGCGGCGGGTGATTCGTCACCACCGGTGAGCGCCCGCACCGGGGCCCGCAGCGCGGGCACTTGCTCCACTAGGGCGGCCAGGTCGGCCGAGGCGACGTCCTCGCCGGTGTGGGCGACGGTGCCCTCCTCGAACGCGGCGACGACCTCGCGCGTCTGGTCGGGGGGGACGCGCGCCTTGAACACGGTCAGCACGGCGCCCTTGACGAGGTTGTCGAAGATGGCGCCGTCGCGACCCTCGTCGAGCGACTCGATCTCGATCTTGCCGCCCGAGCTGGCGGCCAGCGCATCGAGGTCGTCGACGCGCGGGACGACGACGCGCTCCCCCGCCCGCAGCCCACGGCGCAGCGCGTTGGCGGCGGCAATTTCCTGGTTGGTCACCGACAGCCGCACGCTCACGCCGCTGCGCTGGTTCACGTGGGTACTGGCCCGGGCCAGGTGGCTGACCGTCGAGATCACCTCGGACAGGTACGCCGGAACGTGCACGTCCACGCCCCCGACCGAGGTCGGCCGCGCCTCCTGCTCGACGATGGCCATCTCCGTCTCCACGTCGAGCGGGTAGTGGGTGCGGATCTGGCTGCCGAAGCGGTCCTTCAGCGGTGTGATGATGCTTCCCCGGTTGGTGTAGTCCTCCGGGTTGGCCGAAGCGACCAGCACCACGTCGAGCGGCAGGCGGATCTTGTACCCGCGCACCTGGACGTCGCGCTCCTCCAGCACGTTGAGCAACCCGACCTGGATGCGCTCGGCGAGATCGGGCAGCTCGTTGATGGCGAAGATGCCCCGGTTCGTGCGCGGCACCAGGCCGTAGTGCAGCGTCAGCTCGGCGGAGAGGTAGCGACCCTCGGCCACCTTGATCGGATCGACCTCACCGATGAGGTCGGCGATCGACGTGTCAGGTGTGGCCAGCTTCTCGCCGTAGCGGTCGTCCCGGTGGACCCAGGTGAGCGGGGTGTCGTCGCCGTGCTCGGCAACGAGGTCGCGGCCGTGGCGGGAGACCGGAGCGTAGGGGTCGTCGTTGATCTCGCTGCCGGCGATGATCGGCATCCACTCGTCGAGCAGGCCGGTGAGCGAGCGGATCATCCGCGTCTTGGCCTGTCCCCGCTCCCCGAGGAAGATCACGTCGTGGCCGGCCAGCAGGGCGTTCTCGAGCTGCGGCAGGACGGTGTGCTCGAAGCCGAGCACGCCGGCGAACAGCGGCCGGCCGGCGGCGACGCAGGCCACGGCGTTGGCGCGGATCTCTTCCTTGACCGGGCGCGACTCCCACCCGGCGTCCCGCAACTGGCCGATCGTGGCGGGACGAGCGCTCATGGATCGAACCTATCGGCGATCACTTGCACGGTGGCAGGGTCGTCGTGGTCGTGGTCGAGCTCGACGATGTGGTCGTCCCGCCGGGGACCGTGGTCGTCGTCGTGGATGTGGTGGATGTGGTGGACGTCGACGAGCTGGTCGACGTCGAGGAGCTCGTCGAGGATCCAGGCAACGTCGTCGTAGTCGTCGTCGTGGTCGTCGGGAGGCAGGCCGTGGTCGGTGGTGCCGTCGCTGCTGTCGTTGGCCGCAGCGACGTGGTCGTGGTCGGCTGCGGCGTCGGTTGGCCGACCGTCGTTGGCGGCGTGGTCGACGTCGTGCTCGGTGGGTCGGTCGTCGTCGTGGTCGTCGACGTGGATGTCGACGGCGGGTCGGTCGTCGTGGTGGTCGTCGACGTGGAGGTGACCGGTGCGCCGAGCGTGGTCGACGGCGCGGCGGGCGGAACGGTCGGGATCGGGCCAGCCGGAACCGAGGCCCGGGGTGGGCGCGTGGTGCTGGTGGTCGGGGTGGTCCGTCCGCTCGAGGACCCGGTCGAGGTGGAGCGAGTCGTCGTGCGCGACGTCGACGGTCGCGTGGTGCGGCGCGCCGATGCCGAGTCACTCTCGAACTCGTCGAGCCGGGTGTACTCGTCGACGTAGCGGTCGTAGTCCTCGAACACGTACTCGTCGTCCTCGAGCGCGTACTCGTCGCTGTACACGTACTCGTCGTCGAGCAGGTCGTCGGCGGCGACGCGCAGCTCGCCGACCACTTCGCCGTCGACTTCAATCACCCGCCACCCGCCGTTGGCCGTCGACCCGGGGATCAGGGTCACGATCTCGCGATCGGCGCGGCGCCGGGCGACCTCCGCGACATCCGCACGATCGGCAACGTCCGTGAGCTCGGGGCCGGCGAAGACGCTGAGCTCCCCTGCGGTCAGTCTCCCGCCACCCCCGGACAGCAACATCGCCCCGGCGAGCACGGCCACCCCTGCCCACCGCCGCGACGGGGAACCGAACGGGCGAGCTGGAACCGGCGGCGTCGATGGCACCAGCTCGACCTCGGCGTCGACCGTGCCGACGCCGTCCCACGGGTCGTGGCGCTCGTCCACACCGCGAGCGTAGGCCTCGATCCTCGGGAACGCCGCTCGGGCCGCAGCACCGCCGTCGGTAACCTCCCGCCGTGCAGCTCCCGGGCCCGTGGCGAGCCATCGAGGCCGACGACGAGCTGCGCCGCACCGGGGTGGCCGTCGAGATGGACGACGACTCGTGGCCCGAGGTCGCCGTGCCCGGCCACTGGCGGAGCCACCCGAAGCTGGCGACGAGCGACGGCCCGATCCTGTACCGCACGCGCTTCGTGCTCCCGCCGCCCGCCGAGGGTCGGCGACGGTGGATCACGCTCGACGGCGTCTTCTACCAGGCCGACGTGTGGCTGGACGGCGCCTACCTCGGCGACCCAGAGGGCTACTTCTTCCCCCACAGCTTCGACATCACGGCCCTGTCCCGGCTCGGCGACGAGCACGTCGTGGCCATCGAGGTGGCGTGCCACCCGGAGCGGGGCATCAGCGGCCGGCGCAACATCACGGGCCTGTTCCAGCACTCCGAAGCCGTCGACCACTCGTGGAACCCCGGTGGCCTGTGGCGACCGGTGCTCGTGTACGACACCGGGCCGGCGAAGCTCGACCGGTTGCGCGTGCTGTGTCGCGACGCCGACGAGAGCCGGGCCCCCCTGCGCCTGCACGCCCAGCT
>JBPCJL010000204.1:0-3649 GCA_051005355.1 Ilumatobacteraceae bacterium | reverse complement strand
TCGTGGTGGTGGTGGTGGTGGTGGTGGTCGGCAGCGTGGTGCTCGTGGTGGTGGTCGAGGTCGACGTGGTCGACGACGAGGTCGTCGTGGACGCCTCGGTCGTGGTCGTGTCGACGACGGTGGTCGGCGTCGTGGTCGACGGCTCGGTCACCGGCGGCGCCGTCGAGGTCGACGAGGTCGAGACCACCGGCAGGGTGTCGTCGCTCTCGGTGTCGTCGTCGCCGGAGAGCACGACCAGGAGCGCGATCAGGCCGAGCACCAGGGCGGCGATGCCGGCGATCAGCGCGGCGAGCGGTCCCGGCTGCTGGTACCACGGGCGTTCATCTTCGGGCTCCTCGGCGTAGGGCAGGTCGTCGTCCGGGCCGTCCGGGCCGCCCGGGCCGTCGCCGCCGGGGCCGCCCGGTCCCCCCGGCGGTGGGCCACTCGGTACACCGGCGGCCACCGTGGGGTCGAGGGCGCCTGCGGGGCCGGCCGCTTCCGAGGCCGGCATCACCCGAGTGGGGTCCGGATCGCGATCGGCGCCGATCGGCGGCAGGTCGGCACCGTCCGGCGGCTCGTCGCGGTGCGTCGGTCGTTGAGCATCGTCCGGCGGCGGGAACGGGTCGCTCATCGACCCATCGTCGCACGCCCGTCGTCGCAGGACCGGCCGCCCGGTCGATCACACGCCTGTTGACGTCCGATGAGGTGACACGAGAATGAACAAAGCCACCAGCGCTATTGCCGAGTGTTCGTGCCGCAGTTTGCGCTCAGGCGCGGCGAGCGCCAGCGAGCACAATCAGAAGTAGATGACCTTCTCGGCCGCCGCCTCGGCGACGTCGAGGTCGTCGGTGTAGGCGCCCGTCGACAGGTACTTCCAGCCGCCGTCGCACACGATGAACACGATCGTGCCGGCTTCGATCTCCGTGGCCACCTTGGCCGCACCGGCCAGCGCGGCGCCGGCCGAGATGCCGGCGAAGACACCGACTTCGAGCAGGCGGCGTGTCCACTCCAACGACTCCCGTGGGCGCACGACCCGCTTGCGATCGAGGACGTCGGCACCGTGCCACTGGTCGAACACGGGCGGGATGTAGCCCTCGTCGAGGTTGCGCAGCCCCTCGACGCGCTCGCCGAGCGGCGGCTCGACGGCGACGACCTTGATGTCGGGGTTGCGCTCCTTGAGGAAGGAGCCGACACCCATCAATGTGCCGCTCGTGCCGAGCCCGGCGACGAAATGGGTGATCTCGGGGCAGTCCTGCCAGATCTCCGGGCCCGTGCTCTCGTAGTGGGCGCGCGGGTTGGCGTCGTTGCCGTACTGGTACAGGAAGCACCACTCCGGGTGCTCGGCGGCCAACGCCTCGGCCCGCCGGACGGCGCCGTTCGAGCCCTCCTCGCCAGGGGTGGTGATGACCTCGGCGCCGAAGACCTCCAGCATCTGGCGACGCTCGACCGACACGTTCTCGGGCAGCAGGATCTTGATCGGGTAGCCCTTGATGCGGGCGATGGCGGCGAGGGCGATGCCCGTGTTGCCAGACGACGGCTCGAGGATGGTCTGTCCAGGGCGCAGGCGGCCCTGCTTCTCGGCGTCCTCGATCATCGACTTGGCGATGCGGTCCTTGACCGAGCCGAAGGGGTTCTGGCTCTCCAGCTTGGCCAGGATGCGCACCTCGGGGTTCGGCGAGAGCGTCGAGACGTCGACCATGGGTGTGTGGCCGATGAGCTCGAGGACGCTGTCATTGACGGCGGCGATGGTCAGCACGTCGCCGACCTCGTCTTCACCGCTGTAGCTGCCCGGGACAATCCCGACATCCCCGATGTCATTGGTCGACATTCTACCGGGGGGCGTTGTTGCCGCCCAGTGCGAGTGCTCGCTGAATCAGTCGGCGGCGAGGTCCTCCTCGATGACCTCGCCGTCTCGGATGCGGAAGCTGCGCAGCGACGGCTCGTCGTGCTGCAGGCTGACGATGACGTAGTGCCAGGCGGGGTCGGGTGCCTGGGCGACGTCGGTCGGGCTCGGAAAGGCCGGCGTGTGGGTGTGGCTGTGCACCACGCCGACGATCTCCCAGCCGTGCTGCTCGGCGTCGCGCTCGGCCCGCAGGTGGTCGAGCGGGTCGAGGGTGTAGACGCGTGCCGACTCGGCGGCGTTGCGGCACCGGTAGAAGTGCGCCACCTCGGCACCGCCGGCGGGGCCGGCGGGGCCGGCGATCAGCCCGCACGCCTCGTAGGGGTACTGCTCTCTCGCCAGCGCCACGATCTCGTCGACGATCCCAGCCAGCAGCCGCAACACCGCCGGGACGGTAGCTGCGGTGACACCGCCGGTAGCTTGGCGCATCCGATGAACAGGCGGTCGACCAGCGACGGCACCAAGCTCATCGCCAGCAACCGCCGGGCCCGCTACGACTACTCGGTCCTCGAGACCCTGGAAGCCGGCCTCGTGCTGTCGGGCAGCGAGGTGAAGAGCCTGCGCCTCGGCCAGGTGCAGCTGGCCGATGCCTTCGCTCGCGCCAGTGGTGACGAGCTCTGGCTCGAAGGTGTCCACATTGCGCCGTACCAGTTCGCCGACGGTGTCGGTGCCCACGACCCGGATCGCCGTCGCAAGCTGCTGCTCCATCGCGACGAGATCGATCGTTTGGCGCTGCGCATCGCCCAGGAGCGGCTGGCGCTGGTGCCGTTGCGGCTGTACTTCCGGGAGGGTCGGGCCAAGGTCGAGCTCGGACTGGCCAGGGGCCGCCAGAAGGGCGACAAGCGCCAAGCCATCGCCGAGCGGGACGCCAACCGGGAGGTCGAGCGCGCCCTGGGCCGCCAGCGCAAGGGCCTCGACTGACACCTGCGGACGGCGCGGCGCGGCTCGCCGTCGACGGCGAACCGATGGCCCTCGTCGATGGGCCAAGATCTGGCGTGCGCAAGTACGTCATCTCGGGCGTCCAGGGCAGCGGGAAAGGCACGCAGGCCACCCTGCTGGCCCGTGACCTCGACCTCGTCCACCTGAGCGTCGGCGACACGTTCCGCTGGCACGTCCAGCACCACACGAAGATCGGCGCCCAGGTGCGCCGGACGATGGCCGCCGGCGAGCTGGTCGCCGACGAGCTGGTCGAGTCGATCGTGCAGGACCGCCTGGCGATGCACGACTGGAACTTCGGGTTCATCCTCGACGGTTTCCCCCGCAACCTGCGCCAGGCCGAGTTCTTCCTCGAGAGCTACGACATCGACGGCGTGATCCACCTGGTGATGGATGACGAGGAGGTCTCCCGCCGAGTGCTGGCCCGCCGCCTGTGCTCGGGATGTGGGCTCGACTACAACCTGATGGCCCACCGGCCCGCCGTCGCCGACCGCTGTGACGTCTGCGGCGGCGAGCTCGTCACTCGGGCCGACGACCAGCCCGAGGCCCTGGCCGCCCGCCTGCGGGACTACCACGAGCTGACGGCGCCGGTGATCGGGCTGTTCCGGCGCAAGGAGCTGGTGCTCGAACTGGACGCCACCCGCAGCGTCCAAGAGATCCAGGCCGAGATCCGGGAACGACTGCGGCTCCCGGCGTACGTCGGCGACGTTCCCCCTGCTCAGGTCACCTCCGACGCACTGTGACACCCCTTTGTCATGCTGATCGGCATGACCTCGATGACCCGTCCTTCGGAGCAGCTGACCCTGCTGCCCGAGGTGGATGCTCCACTGCGCT
>JBPCJL010000203.1:0-4199 GCA_051005355.1 Ilumatobacteraceae bacterium | reverse complement strand
AGGGCTTCGCCATCCTGTTCCTGCCGTTCCTGCTCGGCACGCGCGAGATGCCGTTCCCGCGCCTCGGCGCCTACAGCTTCTTCACGTACCTGATGGGCGGGCTCTTCTACTACAGCGGCACCCTGTTCAGCGCCGTGCCGAACGCCGGCTGGTTCGCCTACACGCCGCTCAGCCTGCTGCAGTACTCGCCGGACCTTAACCTCGACTTCTGGGTGCTCGGCCTCAGCGTGGCCGAGGTGGCAGCCATCGCTGCCGGCATCGAGATCGTCATCAGCATCCTCAAGTTCCGGGCGCCGGGGATGACGCTGTCGCGCCTGCCGCTGTTCGCCTGGGCGATGCTCGTCACGGCGTTCATGATCATCTTCGCCTTCACGACGCTCGTGGTCGGCAGCCTGCTGCTCGAGCTGAGCCGCAGCTTCGACATGAAGTTCTTCGATCCGAACTTCGGCGGCAGCTCGCTCCTCTGGCAGCACCTGTTCTGGATATTCGGCCACCCCGAGGTCTACATCCAGTTCCTGCCGGCGGCGGGCGCGGTGTCGATGATCCTGCCGGTCTTCGCCCGCCGCCGCCTGGCCGGTTACGGCTGGGTGGTGGCGGCGTTCGTCGCCATCGGGTTCATGTCCTTCGCGCTGTGGGCGCACCACATGTTCGCGGTCGGGCTGTCGCCCGTCGTGTCCAGTTTCTTCTCCGCCGCCAGCATCGCCATCGGCATCCCCGCCGGCGTGCAGATCTTCGCCTGGTTGGTCACGCTGTGGGTCGGGCGACCCGTGTGGAAGACGCCGCTGCTGTTCGTGGTCGGCTTCCTCGTCACGTTCGTGATCGGCGGGATCACCGGGATCATGGTCGCCTCGGCGCCGTTCGATCTCCAGGCCCACGACTCCTACTTCTTGGTCGGCCACCTGCACTACGTGCTGATCGGCGGCGTCGCCTTCCCGTTCTTCGCCGCCGCCTACTACTGGCTGCCCAAGTTCAGCGGCCGGCTGCTGAACGAACGGCTCGGCCGGTGGAACTTCTGGCTGATGTTCGTCGGGCTCAACCTGACGTTCTTCCCGATGCACATCGTCGGCCTGCTCGGGATGCCGCGCCGCGTCTACACCTACGAGGCCGAGTCGGGTTGGTGGATCTACAACTTCCTGTCCACCATCGGTGCCTTCATCCTGTTCAGCGGGATCCTCGTGTTCATCGTCAACCTCGTGCACAGCAAGTACCGGGGTCAGCTGGCGGGGGACAACCCGTGGGGCGCCGACTCGCTGGAGTGGTCCGTCTCGTCGCCGCCGCCGAACCAGGGCTTCTCGATCCCACCGATCGTGCGCAGCCGCCACCCGCTGTGGGACCAGGACGACTTGCACACCGGGGCGGAGCGCACGACCAACCTGCTGACCGCGCTCTCCCGCTGGCCGCTGACCTGGCGGGCCGCGCTCGTGACGGGCATCAACGACGGTCAGCCCGAGGAGGTCATCCGCGTCTCCGGACCGTCGATCTGGCCGTTCGTCGCGGCCTGCGGGACGGTCCTGCTGTTCATCGGCGAGATGCTCCACAACCTCTTGGTCATCGGGTTCGCGGCCGTCGTGATCATCGTCGCCGTGATCCTGTGGAACCGCCCCGAACCCGTGGCCACCACTGACGACGAGGAGGACGAGTTCGAGCGCGAGCACGGCATCTCCGTGCGCGTCGACGGCGGTCGCACGCTGGCCACCTGGGGGATGGGAATGTCGCTCCTCGTCGCCGGCATCGCCTTCAGCGTGCTGCTGCTCAGCTACTTCTACCTGCGCATCGTGAACGCCGACTGGCCGCCGGAGGGCGTCGGCGACCCGGCCCTGCTGCCCGCGGCCATCGCTGCGGTGGCCGTGTGCGCCAGCGCCGTCTCCATGGCGCGGGCCCACCGGGGCATCGCCGCCGGTTCGACCGAGCGGCTGCGCTCCGGGCTGGTGGGTGCCGGCCTGCTGACGGTCGTCGCCGGGGCGGTGCAGATCTACGACCTGGCCACGCTCAACTTCATCGCCCAGGACCATGCCTACGGCTCGATCTTCTACCTGCTGGCGGGCACGATGCTCACGCTCGGGCTGGTCGGGTTGGTCATCGACGGGGTCGTGATCGGGGCGACCGTGAAGGGGCAGTTCTCGGCCCGCCGGCACGCGGCGGTGACCAACGCCGCTCGCTACTGGAACGCGTTCACCGTGATGTGGCTGATCGGCGCAGCCACGCTCTACCTGACCCCCCGATTGATCTGATGGCTGAGTCGTCCGGGCTGCTACGGCGCCTGGCGTCGCCGTGGGCGGTGATCCTCGCCGGGCCCGTCGTCGGCATGACATACTTCTGGGTCGTCTACCTGTTGGCCGAGGCCAGCTGCACTCGGGAGCTGGAGCTGCTCGGCACGGGGGCGCTGCGGACGGTGATCCTGGCCACCACCGTCGCCACCGTCACCATCCTGGCGGCGTACGCGCTGCGGGCCCGATGGCTGTGGAGCTCCGACGGTGGGCACCACGTCGGCTCTGGTGGCGTCGGGTCCGGTCCAGGCGCCGACGACCGGTTCCAGAACCGCCGGTTCCTGCTCGCCACCGGGCTGATGCTGCTGGCCATGTTCGCCCTCTTCGCCCTGTTCCTCGCCGCTCCGGTGGTTGGGTCCTCCCTGTGCACGGCGCCGCCGTGAGGCGGCCGGGTCGGCCGTTCCGTGGCGCAATGAGGGTTGAAAACCAACCCGAATCTTCGTCAGAACCGGTGTGGCGATGATCGGGCACCACGGGCCGATCGTGCCGGGCGAGCTGTGGGCGTCGTGGAACCTCGACTGGTTCACGTGGGGTGCCCTCGCCGGCGCCGCGCTGGTCTACGGCTGGGCCGCGGTGGTGCGGCCGCCGAGCGACTCGTGGCGTCCCCGGTGCTTCTTCGCCGGGCTCGGCGTGGCTGCCGTCGCGCTGGTGTCGCCGCTCGACGCGCTGAGCGGGTCGCTCGGTTCGGCGCACATGGTGCAACACGTCCTGCTGACGATGGTCGCCGCGCCGCTGCTCGTGCTGGGAGCGCCGGTGCAGGCGGTGCTGCGGGCGCTGCCCCCGTCGGCGCGCCGGCGCAGCGGCGCATGGCGGCGCCACCCGTTGGCCCGAGCTGCGGCCAGGGCGGCGGGCGACCCGGTGCTCACGGCCGGCGTGTTCGTCGCCGTGCTCTGGATCTGGCACGCCCGCGGTCCCTACGAGGCGGCGCTCGGCAACGACGTGCTGCACGCCGTCGAGCACGCCACCTTCTTCGCCGCCGCTGCGCTCTCGTGGGCGGCGCTCCTGTCGGCCCGCCGGCGACGCCTGCGCTCAGGCGTCGGCGTGCTCGTCCTCTTCGGTCTGTCGATGCAGTGCGGCCTGCTCGGGGTGCTGCTGACGTTCGCCACCGAGCCGTGGTACCCGACGTACGAGACGACGACGCAGGTGTGGGGCTTGTCGCCGCTGACCGACCAACAGCTCTCCGGCGTGATCATGTGGGTGCCTGCCGGTGGCATCTACCTGGTCGTCGCACTCGTCCTGCTGCGCCGGCTGATCAGCTCCCCGCCACCGGTTCCGGATCGGTCGCCAACGGGTAGGAAGCCGGCGACCAGTGTCGACCGATTGGGGGCCCGACCATGAGCAACGACCGAAGCCAACCCGACGCCACCGAGCGAGGTACCGACCCGGGTGCCGTGTCGGAGGTGGCGGCGGCGACCAGCGACGAGGCGGCCGACACCGCCATCGACGCCGCCGGCACCAGCTACACCAAGGACTCCGACGGTGACGACGAGCACCAGGACGACGCCCCCGGCGCCGGCCGCAGCTCCGTCTCCGACATCGGCAAGGACGGTTGATTGCTCGCTTCGCTCGCAGGGCCGGGCAAGGCCGGTCTCTCGTCGAGTGCTCACTGCGTCGTGAGCCGAGACCGTCAATGTGGGCGCGATCCGTCGCAGATCTGCCACGGATCGCCCCCAGATTGCCGAATGAGAACACTTGCGGTCCACCCATCCGCGCCGGAGCGGGAGCTTTCGACCACGATGCAGATAGGTAGTACCGAGCGCCAGCGCACGACCCAAGTGAGGTAGCAACGATGAGACCGGTCCCGTCCGTCGAGTGGAGCGAAGGCATCGAGGAGGCGTGGTCCGACATCGCCTCGTTCGTGCCGAAGCTGTTCGGGTTCCTCGTGATCCTGATCGTCGGCTACTTCATCGCCAAGTTCATCGCCAAGGCGGC
>JBPCJL010000202.1:0-7834 GCA_051005355.1 Ilumatobacteraceae bacterium | reverse complement strand
CAGGTGCCCTGACCGCACACCTGCGCCGTCTCACCGGCTGGTCGGACCGAGACCGACTCGAGCGGTACGGAGGCGTTGTCTCGTTGCACGACGGCGAGCCGCAGCTGCCAGTCGGCGTAGACACGGGCCGGCGACCCCTCGGCGGCGAACGCGGCCGCAGTGAGGGGCTGCGCCTCGTTGTTGCTGAACACACCGGTGAGGTAGTCGTCGATGACCGCTTCGGTCGGAGGCGTTGTCGATGTCGTCGACGCCGCCGTCGTCGAGGTTGATTCAGCGGTCGTGGTGGTCCGCTCAGCGGTCGTAGTAGGCGCATCGGTGGTCGTGGTGGACGCCTCGTTAGTGGGCGGCGACGACTCGGTCGTCTCGGTCGAGGCTGCGGCGCTCGTGCTCGGCGCGCTCGTCGGCGGCGTTCCCGGCGGGGGTTGCACGGTCGGCCTCGGATTGTCGATCATGCAGCTGTCCCGCCAGGTGGTTACTCCGAGTTGGGGCCCTCGATGAGCGGTGCGCCGTCGTCCGCATCGCCGCTGTACTCGCCGCCGGCAGCCAAAGCCGCCTGCTCTTCCTCGGTGAGCCCGGGCTCGGCGACCACGACGTTGGTCTCGCTGTCGACTGGTCCGGTCACGAGGCCGGTGGCCGACGGACGCACACTCTGGGGCGTCTCTGGGGGCACGCCGACGACGGCAGGGTCTTCGTTGCTGTCATCCATGTTCGTCCCCTACCCCGGCACGCCAGCCCGACACTTCGACCCCGCCCACTTCATCGCGACATGCTGAGGGGTCACCGCCGCTCGCTGAGGCGGGGCACCACTTCGTCGGCCGGCGGTAGCAGCCACGGTCGCGGCTCGGCGACGAACGCGTTCAGCGTCATCCGTTCGCCCGATGTCACCCTCTCGACGTGGTGCTGCGTGTCGCCGCGAATCAGGATGACGGTGCCACGCTTTGGCCGCAGTCGCTCGCCCGTAGCGTCGATCACGAGCGTGCCGCCGCTGTAGGCGTCCGGTGAGGTGAGGTAGGCGACCAGTCCGACCCACCGGCGGCAAGGGTCCATCTCTCCATCTCGATGACGTGCGATCCCGGAGCCGGCGCCGACGGCTCGGTGGCACAGGTACGTCGCCACCGGCGCCGCGTCGAGCGGGAAGCCCCACGGGTTTTGGCCGACCATGTCCGTCACCAGGTTGGCGATGGTGGCGTCGACGGCTGCGTAGTCGCCCCCCATCGGGAATCCTGCGAACGTCGTGCCCCCGTCGGTGTCCCACTGTCCGGTGCCGAGCAAGTCGAGCAGGTCACCGGGGATCGCATCCGCCAGCAGAACGTAGGGAGGACCGGTGTCATAGGTGGCCAGCGAGGCGTGCCGGTCGCGCACCTCGGCCGCCCACAGTCGGCGCCCGACGCTCCACGGCACCACGCCAACGGTCGCCACGTCGACGAGCGCAGCCAACGCCGCATCCCCTGGGTCGCCGTTTCGGGTCAGGCGGTTTCGTCCGGCGGTCACCGTGGGACTCATCGCCAATCCATCACCCTCAAGTTCGACGAGGTGGTCACGGGCCCAGCAATGGATCTGGGACAGTGCGCCGCCGTGTCGACGCCGAGCGGTTCCGGGCGACGGTCACGGTGGACACGTCGCGTGGCGCGTGCATCGACCCGGACGCCGGTCGGGAGACGGTCGCCGCGTACGCCTTGCGCTGGTCGACGAGTCAGCCGTGGCGCTAGTCGTCGCGCGACCGGGTGGCACATGTGCTCGGCGCTCAGATCGTGCCAACGTTCGGCGTCGCGCCGCTGCGGTCGGTGCGTCCGTCGGACGTGCAGGCGTGGGTAGGGGCGATGTCGAGCTCGGGCCTGGCGGCGTCGACGGTAGAGTCGTACTTCCGGGTGCTCGCCGCCGTGATGCGCGCCGCACGGCGGGACCGGCTCATCCACGAGTCGCCGTGCGACGGCGTCCGGCTGCCCCGGTCTGATCGGTCACGCTCGGCGCTAGTGCCGCTGACGACGGACCAGGTCCGTGCGATCGCCGAGGCGGTTACGGAGCGCTACCGGGGCCTCGTGCTCGCCTCGGCCGGCCTGGGGCTGCGCCAGGGCGAGGCCTGTGGGCTGACCGTGGACAGGGTCGACTTCCTTCGTCGCACGGTACGCATCGATCGCCAGCTCGTCACGCCGACCTCGGGGCCGTGCGAGCTCGGCCCGAGGAAGAAGGCCAGCACCAACCGGGTCCTCACGCTGCCGTCGTCAGTCGGCGACGTCCTGGCGGCGCACCTGGCGCAGTTCCCGGCCGGTGAGGGCGGGCTGGTTTTCACCTCGAGCACCGGGGCGGCGCTCCGCCGCTCGACGTGGTCGGACGCCTTCCGTGCCGCCGTTCGCTGGCTCGGGATCGACGCCTCGACGCACGAGCTGCGGCATCACTGCGCCAGCCTGCTGATCTCGGCCGGATGCTCGGTGACCGCCGTGCAGCACTTCCTCGGGCACAAGAACGCCAGCGAGACGCTCGACACCTACTCGCACCTCTGGCCGAGCGACGAGGGCCGCATCAGGTCGGCGATCGACGCCGGGTTCTCACCGACTGTGCACGAGATGTGCACGGCCGGTGCGTCGACCACCTGAACAACGGACATCACACCTGCTCAGGGGCCATGGCGACGGTGAGTCGGCCTGTAAGCGGGATCCTGTGGCCGCCTGGCGGCGGCTGGTGGCCATCCATCTGTGCGGTCTACCCGGAGGTGCCCGGCCGGCGACGAGCGCCGGTTTCGGGCGGGCGGGCCACCCGTCCTCCTGCTCGACCTTGCTCCGGAAGGGGTTTGCCGAGCCGCCCGGGTCGCCCCGGACGCTGGTGCGCTCTTACCGCACCGTTTCACCCTCACCTGTGACCGGTTGCCCGGCCCATCGGCGGTCTGCTCTCTGTTGCACTGATCCGTCAGGTCACCCCGACCTGGCTCTCGCCAGCACCCTGCCCTGTGGAGTCCCGACTTTCCTCGACACCTCCGCCGGAGCGGACGTGCCGCGGCCACCCGGCCGACTCACCGTCGCCACCGAGCATACGGAAGCGATTCTGTGCCGCAATCGGGGTGGAAAACCACCCTGAATCCTCGTCAGAACGCGACGCAGGAGTCAGGCGTCGCAGGTGAAGTCCTCGTAGACGTAGGCGTTGTCGGCCGGCGTCTCGAGGGCGAAGCTGGGCCGGGTGCCGGCGTCGTTGGGCACGCCGACGACGATCTCGGTCGCCGTCAGGGAACCGAAGCGGGTCGGGATGGCGAAGAGCAGGGCCCGACCCGACTCGTCGGGGGTCAGTTCGCCACCGAGCACGACCGGGCTGACGTAGCCATCGGGCACGCCCGTGAGGTGCATCGCCACGGCCGCGCTGTGCCGGGCCGCGATGGCGCCGATGCGGGCCAGCGGCGGCCGCAGCGCCGGTTCGGCCAGCAGCTCCATCATCCGCTGGTACGCCGCAGCCGTCATCGACTCGAACCCGTAGCTGATGCGCAGGAGGTCGTTGGCCGGTTCGTCGCTCGGGGCCACGTCGTCCGCGGGGTCGCCGTTCACGGCCTCAAGGATGGGCGGCACGATGCGCCGCTCGTACCAGTCGTTGGTGCACCCGTACGGCTCGCCGCCGGCCTCTTCGGTCAGCGCCCGCAGCTCGTCGGCCGCTGCCTGGTGGTCCTCGACGAACCGGCCGATCAACCCCTGCGCCCGATCGTCGAGCGCACCTGCCTCGGTGACCGTCTGGTAGAGGTCGACGTGCAGGTACTCGATCGACGTCATCGTGCGCAGGACGACGGCGTCGCTCATGTCGAACGTCGCCGGTGTGGTCAGCGCCGGCGCGTTGCCGACCCGGCCCGGCTCTCCGCCGCTCGACGACGCCCCGCAGGCGGCCAGGAACCCGCCGAGCGTCGACAGACCGGCGGCCTCGAGCAGCCGGCGGCGCGTCAATCCGAAGACCGGCTCGGTCATCCTGGCGCCGCCTCCACCGCCAGCTCGAAGGGTTCGGCGTCGTTCTCGAACAGCGCCGTGAAGTCGTCGCCGGACCCGGACAAGTCGGCGAGCACGGCGCAGTGCCGGGCCTCGACCATCACGATCGACGCCACCCGGCGGGCGCCGTCGGCGCCCTGTAGCTGCCCCAGGACGTCGATGTTCGTGGCCAGCAGGCTCGACTCGAACCCGTAGGCGCCCGTCGCCAACTCCGTTCCCGTGGCCTCGAACACCGTGAGCTGCTCGTCGTAGAGCGTGTCGTCCCGGCGACCCATCGCCGTGCGCCCGAGCAGGCCGGACAGGGCGTCCACGTAGGCCCGGTGGTTGTCGCGCAGGGCGACGTAGACGTCGTCTTCCGCCCCGGCGTCGATCGCCGCCTGGTACAGGTCGCGAGCCGCCAGCTCGGCTGCTTGCATCGCCGCCAGCAGCTCCTCGTCGGCCGGCGTGTACCCGAGCGGCGGGACCGACTGGCGCTGCACGGGCCGCACTCTAGGGGGAGGTGGCCCGAGCCAACAGTTCAGAAGTCGAGGGCGGAGAGCTCGGGCAGCCAGTGCCCGGCCCGCTCGACAGCCCGCCCCCACGCGGCCCGATCGAGCGGCGTGCCGGGCTCGACGATGCGCGCCGGTCGCCAGGTCGCCTCGGCGTCGCCGATGCGGTCGAACACGCCGCTGGCGAGGCCGGCCAGGAACCCAGCGCCGAGCGTCGTCGCCTCGACGACCGGCGACACCTCGACGGGGCGACCGGTGGCATCGGCCAGCGCCTGGGTGAACGTCGGGTTCTCGCTCATCCCACCGTCCACACGCAGCGCACCGATGGGGACGCCGGTGTCGGCCACGGCCGCCTCGACGAGGTCGGCGCCGCGCTGGGCGACGCCCTCGAGCACCGCCCGCACCACGTGCGCCCGTGTGGTGCCCCTGGTGATGCCGAGCAGGGTGCCGCGCGCGCCGTAGTCCCACTGCGGCGTGCCCAAGCCGAGCAGCGCCGGGACGTAGACGACGCCGTCGGCGCTCGGCACGGAGGCGGCCACGTCGTGGCTCTCGGCGCTCGACGCCAGCACGCCGAGGTCGTCGCGCAGCCACTCGACGTTGGTGCCGGCCGAGAGCATGATCGCCTCGACACCCCATGTCAGGGCTCCGTCGTGCGACCAGGCGACGATGGGGAACGTGCCGTTGGTGGCGCGGTTCGACGACGCCGGCGGCTCGGGGCCACGGCACATGTCGAGCATCCCGCCCGTTCCGAACGTGATCTTCGCCCGTCCCGGAACCACGCATCCCTGGCCGACGAGCGACGCCTGCTGGTCACCGACGAGCGCGGCGATCGGCGGTGCGCCCGCGAGCGCGACGGCGGCGCCGAGCACGCCGCTCGAGTCGACGACGGTCGGCAGCATCGCCGCCGGGATGCGCAACGCCTCGAGCGCCCGCTCGTTCCATCCGGAGGCGTCGGCGTGCAGCAGCCCGGTCACGGCCGCGTTCGTATGGTCCGTCGCGTGGACGGCGCCGCCCGTCAACGTCCACGCCACCCACGAGTCGACGGTGCCGATGCAGAGGTCGCGTTCCCGCCCTCCGTCGACCTGGTCGAGCAGCCACGCCGCCCTGGGGGCCGTCTGGTTCGGCGCCAGCGCCAGCCCGTGCTCGGCCTTGGCCATGATGCACTCCATCACCGTGCGCAGGTCCTGCCAGCCGAGCGCCGGACCCACCGGCTGTCCCGTCGCACGATCCCAGACGATGGTGGAGGCGCGCTGCGTGGTGATCCCGACGGAGCGAACGGGCTCGCCCGTGACGGCCAGCACCTCCCGGGCCGCGTCGAGCACGACCGCAGCGAGCTCGGCGGCGTCGAACTCGACCAGGCCCGGCGCCGGCGAGGAGGGCGGGAACGGTCGCGGGGCGAGTGCGGTGA
Source organism: Ilumatobacteraceae bacterium (assembly GCA_051005355.1). Classification (GTDB taxonomy): domain Bacteria; phylum Actinomycetota; class Acidimicrobiia; order Acidimicrobiales; family Ilumatobacteraceae; genus JALZMG01. Next base: position 1,982 of record JBPCJL010000202.1, on the reverse strand, counting down.
TCCGCAACTCCTCGTCGACGATCGCCGCCCGCACGCTGGTGGTGCCGACGTCGATGACGAGCATCGACGTGTTGGTCACGGTCGGCGCGACCCGGGCACGAACCCGCGACTGCGCAACCGCTGGCCGAGGAGACCGCCGACCAGCCCGGCGAACGTGGCCACCGTCAGGTTGAACACGACGGCGAACCATTGCACATCGTCGCCGCGCACCAGGCGGACGACGATGAAGACGGCCTGGGCGACGACGTAGGTCAGGCCGGCGGTGACCACGCCGTGGGTCAGCGGAGCGTCGACGCGCTGCACCCAGGCCGCGCAGCCGCCGCCAAGGAGGAACCCGACCACGGCGACGAGCACCAAGCCGGTGGCCAGACCACCGTTGCCGTCGTCGGCGGCCCAGCGGGCGGCGATCGAGAACGGCACGGCAAAGACCAGGCAGACCAGCGCCCCGGCGCGGACCGCGTCCCAGTCGAGGCGCAGGTTCACGGAGTCGGGGGCGGCCAGGGAGCGGCGCCGAACGGCGACGGCAGGCCGAGCTTGCCGGGGTTGAGGATGCCGCTGGGGTCGAGGGCCGCCTTGACGGCCGCCAGGACGCCGAACGCCGGACCCAGCGCCTCGGGGAGGAACCGGGCCCGGTTGAGCCCGACGCCGTGGTGGTGGGAGAGGTTGCCGCCGTGCTCGAGCACCGTCCGCTGACCGGCGTCCCACAGCGCCACGTAGGTCGCCTCCACCTCCTCCGGCGGCGGCGTGGCGGCGAACGGAAAGTAGAGGCAGGCGCCGTCGGGGTAGCTGTGCGAGAGGTGGCAGGTGGCAGCTCGCGCGTGCGGCACGGCGAGCAGCGCCGCTGGGGCGGCCTCGAAAAGCTCGACCAGCCGGGACCACGGTGCGGCGATCTCCATCGTGTCGACGACGAACCCCTTGCGGGTCAGTGCCTGCAGCGCGCTGGTGTCGGTGCGGTGGGCCAGCCAGGCGTCGACGAGCGCGTCGGCGCCCGCCTCGGCACCGTCGGCCAAGCACTCCGCCGCAACGATGTCGAGCGTGGCCTGCACCAGCGCCTCGTCACATTCATCCAGCACCAGCAGCAGCGCTCGCCGACCGTCACCGACGTGGCCGCGCTGGCTCTCGGCCGGGTCGTACAGGCGGAGCACGGCCGGCGTGGCGCCGCGGCGCAGCACCCTCCGGCACACCTCGACGCCGGCGCCGAACGAGGCGAACCAGTACGCCGCCCGGGCGGTGTGCGGGGGGACGGGATGGGCCCGCAACCAGACCCGCGTCACGATCCCGAGGGTGCCCTCGGCGCCGACGAACAGCTGGGTCAGATCGGGCCCGACGGCGGCCGCGGGCGAGCCACCCGTACGAACGACGGTCCCGTCGGCCAGCACGACCTCCAGGCCGACCACCATGTCCTCGACCTTGCCGTAGCGGGTGGAGTACTGGCCGGCCCCACGGCACGCCACCCAGCCGCCCACCGTGGCCAGCTCGAAGCTCTGCGGGAAGTGACCGACGCTGAGGCCGTGGATGCCCTGCAGCTCGGCTTCGAGATCGGGGCCGAACGTCCCGGCCAGCACCTCGACGACGCCGGACTCGGCGTCGACCTCCACGATGCCGGCCAGGCCGGTGAGATCGAGCACGACGCCGCCGAAGGCCGGGATCGATGCGCCGCACACGCCGCTGCGCCCACCCGCCGCCGTGATCGGGACCCCGGCGCCGGCGCAGCAAGCCACGACCGCAGCCACCTCCTCGACCTGCTGCGGGCGCACCACGACGCCGGCGCGGGCCGGGACCTGGCCGGCGAGGGCCCAGTGCATCGTGAGTGGCCACCAGTCGCGGCTGGCCTCGGCGACGGCGGCCGCATCGTCGATGAAGGGGGCGATGGCCCGCAGCTCCTCGATGAACCCCGCCGGCAGCTCGACCGCCGTCGGCCACCTGGACTCGGCACCGGCCAGCTCGATCGGCGGCGTCACGATTGTTCGCTCGCTTGACTC
>JBPCJL010000201.1:0-5917 GCA_051005355.1 Ilumatobacteraceae bacterium | reverse complement strand
GGGCTTGGCGGATGCTCGGCTCCAATCCCGAGGGGGGGACGGGGGGTGGGTTGGTCGCGGCGCCGCCCGAGGCTGGCCTCGGGACCAAGATCCTGCCCCCGGTCGAGGAGCTCTTCCGCGGCGAGGTGACCGTCGGCGACATCCGCGAGGTGAGCGACGAGGACCTCCTGGGCCGGCGCCGGATCGAGACCGACGTCGAGTCGATCGCCGACTACCTCACCGGTCAGCGGGTGCTCGTGACCGGCGCCGGCGGCAGCATCGGCTCCGAGCTCTGCCGGCAGATCCACCGCTTCGGGCCCGCCGAGCTGATGATGCTCGATCGCGACGAGAGCGCGCTGCACCAGGTCGAGCTGTCGATCCACGGTCGGGCGCTGCTCGACTCGGACCAGACGATCCTCGTCGACCTGCGCGACGAACCGGCGCTGCGCGCCGTCTTCGAGCAGCGCCGGCCGCAGGTCGTCTTCCACGCCGCCGCGTTGAAGCACCTGCCGTTGCTCGAGCGCTTCCCGGTCGAGGGTTACAAGTCGAACGTCCTCGGCACGCTGAACGTGCTGCGGGCCAGCCAGCACGTCGGCGTCAAGGCCTTCGTCAACATCTCGACCGACAAGGCGGCCAACCCGACAAGTGTGCTGGGCTACACGAAGCGGATGGCCGAGCGCTTGACCGCCCACTTCGGGGTCAGCAGCAGCCACGACTACCTGTCCGTGCGCTTCGGCAACGTGCTCGGCTCGAGGGGCAGCGTGCTCACCTCCTTCCACGAGCAGATCGCCCAGGGTGGACCGATCACGGTGACCGACCCGGACGTGACCCGCTACTTCATGACCGTGCCCGAGGCGGTGCAGCTCGTGATCCAGGCCGGCGCCATCGGCCACGGGGGCGAGGTCCTCGTCCTGGACATGGGCGAGCCGGTGCGCATCCACGACCTGGCCAAGCGGCTCGTCGCCCGGTCGGGCCGCGACATCCGCATCGAGTTCACCGGGCTCCGTCCGGGCGAGAAGCTGCACGAGGCGCTGCTGGCCAACGGCGAGCTCGACCGGCGTCCGATGCACCCCCTGATCCTGCACTCCTTCGTGCCGCCGCTCGACCCGGCCGAGCTGGCCGCTCCGGAGGGCGCACCGGCATCGCCGTCCGAGCTGTTCGACGCCGGCATGGTCTGAGGCGGACCGCGATGCGCACCACGTTCCTGCCCTTCTCGCCGCCGGCCATCGGCGAGGAGGAGATCGCCGCCGTGGTCGACGCGCTGCGTTCGGACTGGATCACGACGGGACCCCGGGTGCAGGAGCTCGAGTCGGCGTTCGCCGCCCGCGTCGGCGTGCCGGACGCCCTCGCCGTCAGCTCGTGCACCGACGCCATGCAGGTCGCCCTGGCCGCCCTCGGCGTCGGTCCGGGCGATGCCGTCCTGACGTCGCCGCTGACGTTCTGCGCGACGGCGCACGTCGCGGAGCACCTCGGCGCCCGGCCGCTCTTCGTGGACATCGACCCGACGTCGCTCAACCTCGACCCGGCCGGCATCGAGCCGGTCTTAGCCGAGGCGCGGGCGGCCGGACTGGTGCCGAAGGTCCTGCTGCCGGTGCACCACAGCGGGCAGCCCTGCGACCTCGACGCCATCGTGGAGATCGCCGAGCACCATCGCCTGGCCGTCGTCGAGGACGCCGCCCACGCCCTGCCGGCGACGTGGCGGGGACGCATGATCGGTGACGTCGGCGGAGCGACCGTGCCGCGTGCCGTCGCCTTCTCCTTCTACGCCACCAAGAACGTCACGACCGCGGAGGGCGGAATGCTGACGGCCACGCCGGACCTGCTCGACGAGGCGCGGCTGTGGGCGCTGCACGGGATGAGCCGTGACGCGTGGAAGCGGTACGGGCGCGGCGGGTCGTGGTACTACGAGGTCGTCCGGCCGGGCTTCAAGTGCAACATGACCGACATGGCGGCCGCCATGGGCCTGGTCCAGCTGCGCCGGCTCGACGAGCTGCAGGAGCGCCGGCACAAGGTCGTCGCCCGCTACGACGCCGCCTTCGCCGAGGCTCCCGAGGCGCTCGAGCTGCCGTCGCGGCGCGCCGACGTCGAGCACGCCTGGCACCTGTACGTGCTGCGCCTGCACCTCGACCGGCTGACGATCGACCGCGATCAGTTCATCACCGAGCTGGCCCGCCGCAACATCGCCGCCAGCGTGCACTTCATCCCCCTGCACCTGCAGCCCTTCTACCGCGACAAGTACCGGCTCGCCCCGGGCGATCTGCCGTTGGCGACGGGCGAGTACGCGCGGATCGTCTCGTTGCCGCTGCACCCGCGCCTCGACGATGGCGATGTCGACGACGTGATCGAGGCGGTCCTCGACGTCGCCGCGACCTACCGCCGCTGAGACTTCGCCAATGGGCATCGACGTCCACGGACTCAACTTCTTGCGCTTCGCCGCCACCCAGCGGCCGCTCGGCGACGTCGCCACGCTCGGCCGCCAGGGCCTCAACATCGCCCCGTACCGGCTGGTCGAGCTGCTCAGTACGGAGCCGCCGCTGCCGCCGGTCGAGCGCTGGTCGGAGTCGTTGTTGACCAGCCGGCTGGGTGCCCGATCCGTCGAGTCGTACGACAACTCCGGTTTCGAGGGCGCCACCCACCTCGCCGACCTGAACCGGCCGATCGAACCGCCGCGGCGCTACGACACGGTCGTCGACGCCGGGACGCTGGAGCACATCTTCGACGTGCGCCAGGCCCTGGCCAACGTGGCGGCGCTCTGCGCGCCGGGCGGTCAGATCCTGCACGTGCTGCCGGCCAACAACCAGAACGGCCACGGGTTCTGGCAGTTCTCGCCCGAGCTGTTCCTGTCCTTGTACTCGGCGGCCAACGGCTATCGCGACACACGCGTCTTCCTCGCCAGCGAGCTGATCGAGTCCAGCTGGTACGAGGTGCGGCCGCCGCCGCCGGGCCAGCGCGTCGATCTGACCTCGCTGCTGCGCACGATCGTCCTGGTCCGCACGGTGCGCGGGGAGGTCGTGCGCGACGACCGGGTGCAGCAGTCCGACTACGTCGAGCGCTGGACGGAGGATGCGCCGAGGCCGGTTGGTGCAGGCGCTGGTGCCGGTGCGGCGGCCACGGTGAAGGCGGCGATCGACCGCCACCACGCTGTCGCCCGCCTGGTGCGGGGCACGTGGTACAAGGCTCGATCGCTGGCGGTCGTCGGGTCGCAGCTCTCGAGGCGACACCCGCACCTGCAGCGAGTCCGGGTCGCCGACCTCGTCGCCGAACAATGACCGAGCGAGTCTTCGAGCGAGGGCATCATCAGGCACGGTCCTCAGGTCACAGGTGCACCAACTACGGCGAGTGCTTCTCGCATCACGACAGGGTGCACCAGTGACCCCCGTCGTGGAGCGCGTCGTTGCGACGCTGGCCCTGATCGTGCTGCTGCCGCTGCTGTTGGCGATCGGCATCGTCGTGCGGATGGACTCGCCGGGGCCAAGCCTCTACCGAGCGACGAGGGTGGGCCGGCGGGGCCGCACGTTCACCCTGTTCAAGTTCCGCACCATGGTCATCGATGGCGCGGTCGGACCGAAGGTCACGGCCGGCGGGGACACTCGGATCACCGGCGCCGGCCGGCTGCTCAGAGCCAGCAAGCTGGACGAGCTGCCCCAGCTCGTCAACGTCGCACGCGGCGAGATGCGCCTCGTCGGCTGGCGGCCGGAGGACCCGGCCTACCTCGATCCGTCCATCGAGGAGCAGCAAGCGCTGCTCGACCACCAGCCGGGCCTGACCAGCCCGGCGTCGATCAGTCACCGCCACGAGGAGCAGCTCCTCGCCGCCGCCGTCGCCGGAGGGGTCAACCTCGACGAGGCCTACCGGCGGCTCGTGCGGGAGAAGGCGGCCGAGGACGGCGCCTACCTGGCCCGGCGCACCGGGTGGAGCGATCTCGTCGTGGTGTGGCGCACCGTCGGCGCGGTCGGCCGCCGTGACAGCCCGTCGACAAGTGGCGCCGGTGGGATCGCCGCGCTGGACGAGGTGTACCGCTCCTACGACGAGGTCTACGCCGGTCGGTGGGGGTGGGATCGACCGGGCAACGTCGCCATCGCCAAGGAACGGGAGGTGGTCGCTGAACAGCTGCTCGACGTCGACGGGCCCGTGCGGCGAGTGCTCGACATCGGCGCCGGCACCGGCGGCGGCTTCCCCGGCCTGTTCCCCGGCGCGTTTCGGATCCGGCTGGACGTGCTGGCGTGGCGGCTCGGCGCCGCCGATCCACCCGGCTCGGGCCGCGCCGCGCTCTGCGCCGACGGCACAGCGCTGCCGCACCCGGACGCCAGCGTGGACGTGGTGCTGCTGTCGGTCGTGCTGTCGAGCCTGCCGGAGGGCATCGGTCGGGCACTGCTGGCCGAGGTCAGCCGCGTCGTGCGCCCCGGCGGCGCCGTCGTCGTCTACGACTTCCGCGTCGCCAACCCGCGCAACCGGGCCACGCGGCGAGTGACGCGCCGTTGGGTCACCGGCGCGATGCCGGCGTTCGCCACGACGTCGGCGTCGGTGACGCTGGCGCCACCGCTGGCTCGCGCCCTGCGCGACCGCACCGCCCACTGGTACGGACCCCTCGGGCGGCTGCGCGTGACGCGCACCCACAACGTCATCGTCGGTCGGCGATGCGTTTCCTGATCCTGACGCAGTACTTCGAGCCGGAGGTCGGCGCCCCGCAGGTGCGCCTCGGCGCGCTGGCCAGGGCACTGGTCGCCCGTGGCCACGACGTCGAGGTCGTCACGGGGATGCCGAACCACCCGGAGGGCCGGATCAGGGACGGGTATCGCGGTCGGTGGTCGATGACGGAGCAGCTCGACGGCATCACGGTGCGGCGAGTCTGGCTGTACGCCGCAACGGGTGCGGGGCTGCGCCGCCTGCTCAACTATTCCTCGTTCGCCGCGACCTGTGTGGCGGGCTTGGTCCGGGCGCGACGGCCCGACGTGATCTTCGTCGAGTCGCCGCCCCCGTTCCTGATGGTGCCGGCACGGGTGGCCGCCACGATCTGGCGGCGACCGATCGTCATGAACGTCGCCGACCTGTGGCCGGACGCGGCGAGGGCGCTGGGGTTGCTCGACGACGGGCTGGTGCTGCGCGCCCTGCTGGCCTACGAGCGCTGGAGCTACCGTGCCGCCGACGTGATCTGCGCGGTGACCGACGGCGTCCGGGCGGTGCTGGAGCAGGACAAGCGCGTGCCGGCCGGCAAGCTTGTCGACCTCCCCAACGGCGCCGACACGACGATGTTCGCGCCGGGTGACGGCGATGCTCCCGTCACGGCCGTTGCTGCTTCGTTCGGCGTTGATGCCGCCGACGTGTTCCTCTACGCCGGGACCGTCGGGTACGCCCACGGCGTGGAGACGGCCGTCGACGCCATGGCGCTGCTGCGGGCGACCCACCCCGGCGCACACCTCCTCATCGTCGGCGGTGGGTCCGCGTGGGACGCCGTCGCCCGCCGCGTCGAACAGGTCGGTGCCACCAACGTCACCATGGCCGGGCCGGTCCCGCTGTCGACCGTCGCCGAACTGCTGCGGGCCAGCCGGGCCGCAGTGTCGGTGATCCGAGCCGGCGGGCTGCTCGAAGGGGTTCGTCCGGCCAAGCTGTTCCCCGCCATGGCGTCCGGGGTCCCGATCCTCTACAGCGGCGCGGGGGAGGGCGCCCGCATCGTCGCCGACGCAGACGCGGGGCTCGTCGTCCCACCGGAGGACCCCGGCGCGTTGGCCGACGCCATGCGGCGCCTTCTCGACGACCCGGCCGCGGCCCGGGCAATGGGCGAGGCGGGGCGCCGACTCGCCGTGGCGCGGTTCTCGTGGGCGTCGATCGCCGACCGCTGGCTCGCGGAGCTGGCGCCGCACGTCACCGGTCGTGTGCCGGCGCGGGCGGGAGGCCCTCGATGAGCGAGCGAGTCTTCGAGCGAGCGAACCATCAGCAC
>JBPCJL010000200.1:0-4963 GCA_051005355.1 Ilumatobacteraceae bacterium | reverse complement strand
CGGGCGGAGGCGTACGGCTTCACCCACGTGTGGACGTTCGACAGCCACATCCTGTGGCAGGAGCCGTACGTCATCTACAGCCAGATCCTCGCCGAGACGCGCAAGATCGTCGTCGGGCCGATGGTCACCAACCCGGCCACGCGGGACTGGACCGTCACGGCCAGCACCTACGCCACGCTCAACGAGATGTATGGCAACCGCACCATCTGCGGCATCGGGCGGGGCGACTCCGCCGTCCGCGTCACCAACGGCAAGCCGACCACCATCGACACGCTGCGCGACTCGATCCACGTGATCCGTGAGCTCTCGAACGGTCGCAGTGTCGACTACAAGGGCTCGACGATCACGTTCCCGTGGGCGGCCCGCTCGACCCTCGACGTCTGGGTCGCCGGCTATGGCCCCCGCGCCCTGGCCCTCGCCGGCGAGGTCGGCGACGGCTTCATCCTTCAACTCGCCGACCCGCAGATCACGGCGTGGACGATCGAGGCCGTCCGCACCGCCGCCGAGCAGGCCGGCCGCAACCCTGACGACGTTACGATCTGCGTCGCCGCCCCGGCCTACGTCGGTGACGATCTGGCCCACCTGCACGACCAGTGTCGGTGGTTCGGCGGGATGGTCGGCAACCACGTGGCCGACATCGTCGGCCGCTACGGCGCATCGTCGGACGTTCCGAGCGCGCTGACCGCCTACATCGAGGGACGCAAGGGCTACGACTACAACCAGCACGGCCAGGCCGGCAACACCCACGCCGGCTTCGTGCCCGACGACATCGTCGACCGCTTCTGCATCCTCGGTCCGGTCGACGAGCAGCTTCGCCGAGTCGGCGAACTGCGCGACCTCGGCGTCGACCAGTTCGCCATCTACCTCCAGCACGACGCCAAGGACGCCACGCTGCAGGCCTACGGCGAGCACGTCCTGCCCGCACTGGCTCAGCACGTCGCAGCTAGAGCCTGACCGATGGAAGCGGTCGTCACCCGCGAGGCGCTCGTGGTCCCGGCCGACGAACCGCCCGGGCGTCGGCGCTCCCGCGGCGTCATGCGCAAGGTCGTCCTGTTCGTCGTCGCACTGGCCCTCGTCGCCGGCCTCTGGGAGCTGTACAAGGCGCTCGGTCCGCAGGACGGCGGCGAGGTCTTCGGCTGGTCGATCCTCCCGCGGGCCAACGACGTCGCCATGCCCCACGTCTGGGACATGGCCACCCGGCTGTTCGACCCGGAGAGTCGCACCTCCGATCGAGCCATCTGGCAGGTGGTGCTCGACGGCGCATGGTACTCGTTCCGCCTGGCCGCCGCCGGCTTCGTCATCGGCAGCGCCGTCGGCATCGGTCTGGCGACGTTGATGGCCCGGTTCGGACTGGTCCGGCGGGGCCTCTTGCCGTACCTCATCATCTCCCAGACCGTGCCGCTGATCGCACTCGCCCCGCTCGTCGTGAGCTGGGGTGGGCGGCTGTCGATCGGGTCATGGGAGTGGCCGCGCTGGTTGTCGGTGTCGGTGCTCGGTGCCTTCCTCGCGTTCTTCCCGGTGGCGGTGGGAACGCTGCGCGGGCTCGAATCGGCATCGGTGACGTCGATGGAGCTGATGCGCAGCTTCGCCGCCACGAGCGGTCAGACGCTGCGCAAGCTGCGCTTCCCGGCCGCCGTGCCGCGCATGCTCCCGGCGCTGCGCCTCGCCGCCACCGCCTCGGTGATCGGCGTCGTCGTGGCCGAGATCTCGACCGGCCTGCGCGGTGGCGTCGGACGGCTGATCATCGAGTACGCCCGGCAGGCCTCCGGCGATCCGGCGAAGATGTACACGGCGCTGTTCGGCGCCGCCTTGCTCGGCCTGGCCATGGTCGGGGTGGTGGCGGCGTTCGAGTACGTGGTGAGCCGGCGACGACCGCCGGCGCCGGAGGACGGGTGATGGATCGGGCCAACGCAGTCGAGGTCACCGGGGCGAGCAAGGTCTTCAACCGCGGCACGGCCAAGCAGGTCGACGCACTGGTCGAGATCGACCTGCTCGTGGCGCCGGGGGAGTTCGTGAGCCTGATCGGGCCGTCGGGCTGCGGCAAGTCCACGCTGCTGCGTCTCATCGCCAACCTGATCGATCCGACTCGCGGGAGCGTGGCCGTCAACGGCAAGCCGGCGCCGACGGCGCGCGTCGACCAGGAGTACGGCATGGCCTTCCAGCAGGCGGGCCTGTTCGACTGGCGCACCGTGGTCAAGAACGTGGAGCTGCCGCTCGAGCTCAAGGGCTGGGACAAGCAGCGGCGCCGGCAGCGGGCGCTCGACATGCTGGCGCTCGTCAAGCTGGCCGACTTCGCCGAGCACCGCCCGTGGCAGCTATCCGGCGGCATGCAGCAGCGCGTCGCCATCGCCAGGGCGCTCGCCGCCCACCCGCCCCTGCTGCTCATGGACGAACCGTTCGGGGCGCTCGACGAGATGACGCGCGAGCACATGCAGGCCGAGCTGTTGCGCATCTGCGCCGAGACCGGCACGAGCGTCGTCTTCGTCACCCACTCGATCCCCGAGGCCGTCTACCTGTCCGACCGCGTCGTCGTGATGTCACCACGTCCGGGGCGGATCACCCACGTCATCGACATCGACCTCGGCCCTCGCCGCGACGTCGACACGCGGGAGGACGCCGGCTTCTTCAAGAAGATCACGGAGGTGCGCGAGGCCCTGCGCAGCCACGAGCTTGGTCTCGTCGGTCCGGACGATGGCCTGCGCGCCGTGGAGGAGCGGTGAACGTGGGCCGCTTCGCCCGGACGTTCATCCCGCCGGTCGTGTTCGGCGTCGCCTTCTTCGCGCTGTGGGAGGGCGTCGTCAACGCGTTCGATTGGAAGCCCTACTTCCTGCCCAAGCCGTCGAGCATTTGGGCGGAGTTCACCGACAACGTCGGGCAGATCTGGAGTGCCGCCTCCGTCTCCGGCATGAACGCGCTGATCGGGCTGCTGCTCGGCACTGCGCTCGGCATCGCCGTCAGCTTCCTGCTGATGCGCTTCCGGGTGCTCAACGACATGCTCTCCCCGCTCGCCGTGGCGCTCAACGCCATCCCGATCTTCGTGCTGGTCGCCGTGTTCAACAACATGTTCGCCATCACCTCGGAGATCCCGCGCCGGCTGATGGTGACGCTGGTCGTGTACTTCATCGTGCTCGTCAACGTGGCCAAGGGCCTGCGCCAGGTCGAGGCGACCCACCTCGAGCTGCTCCGCTCCTACGCCGCCAGTCCCACGCAGGTCCTGGCGAAGGCGCGCATCCCGAACGCCGTGCCCTACCTGTTCACCGCACTCACCATCGCCGCACCGGCCGCCGTGATCACGGCGTTCGTGTCGGAGTACTTCGGCGGCGCCCAGAACGGGTTGGGCAACCGCATCACCTCGAACATGACCGCCAACACGGCGGCCGCCTGGGCCTACGTGCTCGGGGCCTGCCTCCTGGGGCTGGCGTTCTACCTGGTCTCCATTGGTTTGGAGAGCATCACCACACAGCAGCGGGGCGGGAGCCCCGGGGGAGGAACCACATGAGGAAGCGAATCATGAGCGTTGCGGCGCTCGCATTGGTCGTCGCCGCCTGCGGCAGCGACGACGATGGAGGCGGATCTGGAGCGGCCACGACCAGCGGCGGGGACGCCACGACGGTCGTATCGCCACCGCTCGAGCCCTCCACGACGACCGCCGGTGGCGGCGAGTCCGAGACCACGGCAGGCGAGTCCGAGACCACCGGCGAAGGCACGTCGGCCGGCGGCGAGTGCGAGACGGTCGACGACGTGTCGTTGCAGTTGCAATGGTTCTACCAGGCCCAGTTCGCCGGCTATCTCGCCGCCCTCGACCAAGGCTTCTACGAGGCCCGGTGCCTGAACGTCGAGATCCTAGAGGGCGGCGTGGACATCGTGCCCCAGCAGGTCCTGGCGGACGGCCAGGCCGACTTCGCCATCGCGTGGGTGCCAAAGGCGTTGCAGACGCGCGAGCAGGGTGCCGAGATCACGAACATCGGCCAGATATTCCAGCGCTCGGGCACACTGCAGGTGTCGTTCAAAGACGCCGAGATCACCTCGCCCGCCGACTTCGCCGGCAAGACCATCGGCAACTGGGGCTTCGGCAACGAGTACGAGATCTTCGCCGCCCTCACGGAGGCGGAGCTTGATCCGGCCGCCGACGTCACCCTCGTCCAGCAGCAGTTCGACATGGTCGGCCTGCTGGAGGGCGACATCGACGCCGCCGAGGCGATGATCTACAACGAGTACGCCCAAGTCCTCGAGGCGGAGAACCCCGACGCCGGCGAGCTGTACACCGAGGACGATCTCAACGTCGTGTCCTACGAGGAGGAGGGCGTCGGCATGCTGCAGGACGCGATCTGGGCCGACGCCACCAGGCTGGAGGACGAGGCGTACGAGGACATCGCCGTGCGCTTCCTGGCCGCGTCGATCGAGGGGTGGGCGTACTGCCGTGACGAGCCGGAGTCCTGCCGGGACATCGCCGTGGCCGCCGGCTCGCAGCTCGGCGCCAGCCACCAGCTGTGGCAGATGAACGAGGTCAACAAGCTCATCTGGCCGGCCGAGAACGGCATCGGCGTCATCGACGAGACGGCGTGGGAGCGCACCATCGAGATCGCCCAGAACACCGCCAACCTCGAGGGGGCCACGGTCCTCACGGAACCGCCGACCGAGGGCGCCTACAACAACACCTACATCGAGATGGCGTTGGAGATGGTCGGCGACGTCGACACCACTGGCGAGGACTTCGAGGCGATCGAGGTCACGCTGGAACCCGGCGGCGAATAGTCGTTCTGGCCTCCGCAACCGACCGTTTCGCGTCGGTTGCGGCGGACAGAACACGGGCGGCTGACAGGTTCGACCGTTCGCTGCGGCACGGTGAGCGAGGAGGCTCTTGAAGTGGGAGCGGGGCGCCCGTCGCGACGGGTTCGGCTCGTGAGGTGAGAGGTGAGGGGACTCTGTGCCCTCACCTCTCACCGCGCTCGCGCTAAGCCGG
>JBPCJL010000199.1:0-15853 GCA_051005355.1 Ilumatobacteraceae bacterium | reverse complement strand
TCCCGCCGGTGCGCAAGAGGTAGACGCCGGACTGCTCGCGCCGCAGGTCGAAGTTGCGCTCGATCAACGCCCGCAGCTCCGCCTTGCCGATGATCGGAAGGTCGGCGAAGTGGTCGTGGCGATCGGCGTGGCCCGCCAGGAAGGGCGAGCGGCGGACCTCCTGGAACAGCCGCTCGAGCTCGTCGGCCGCTGTCACCGACGCACCCTGACGTGATGCGACGAGCTCTCGTCGTAGTTGGTGCACCTGTGACGCGAGGACCGTGCCTGATGATGCCCTCGCTCGAAGACTCGCTCGGTCATTGCACGATCATCGTCGGCACCAGCACCCCTCGATCGCCGGCCACGTTGATCACGGACTCGGCCGAGGCGCGGAAGAGGCCGGGCCCGAAGGGCTCGCCGTCGAACCCTGGCAGCAGCCCGACGACGTGGACCGCCCGGTCGACCAGCTCGCCGGCGTCGTCGATCGCCGGCATCGACAGCACCAGCTGCTCGACGAAGCGCTGGGCGGTCCGGTCGTCGGCCTGGTGCTCGACGGCGCATCGCCACGCCGCCGGATCGCAGGCCCGGCCGACGAGCAGGTCGATGCCGCGGCCCGAGCTGTTGCGCTTGAGCACCCAGCTCGACGGGTCCTCGCGCAGCGGCCCGGCGATCCGGGGGTCGGCGGCGTTGAACGTCGGGATGACGTGGCGGGACAGCAGCTCGACGTCGTCGGCGTCGAGGAGGTCGGCCATGACGGACCGGTCGCTCAACACGGCAAGCATCCGCTTGTCGTGACCGAGGATCAGCGTGCGGACGTCGTTGAAGGTCCGCGCGCATGCAGCCAGCCCATCGAAGAGCTCGGGCGGCAAGCCGAGCAGCTCGTCGCGTTCCAGCTCCAGGATGAACTGCTCGACCGGGCCGTCGTCGTCGAGGATTCCGCCGTGCTCGAGGCGCAACTCGCCGGGTCGACGGGGCCGGGCTTCGATGCCACGGCGGCGCAACTCGTCGACGAGCAGGAAGATCTCGGTGCCGCCCTCGCGCTCGAGCAGCACGACCAGCGGCCCCGGCTCGAACCTCGACGCCAACGCGTCGAGTGTGCGCCGTAGGCCCGGCACGGCGCTCGCCCGGGCGGCCGTGACGTGGTCCAGCCCCTCTACGACCTCGTTCGTGTAGTAGCTGCACATGAACCCGTTGGTCGGGAAGCGGGCGTTGACCTCGCACACCTGCGGTGTGCCGTCGAGGTCGAGCAGGAAATCCGGCCGCAGCGCACCCAGGCGGTAGGGGCGGCCGTCGACCCGGCGGAGCAGCTCGACGAGCGACGGGGGAAGCGACAGGATCGTCCGTAAGCGCTCGTCTCGGAAGTAGTGCTCGATGACGGCGTCGATGGCGCGGGCGATCGCCCGGTACAGGCGATCGAGGACGACGACGTCGGCGGCGGCGACCGTCACCGGGTACGGCGCGGTCCGTTCGCCGTACCAGCCCATCGCCGGCTCGACGAGGCACAACGCTCGCTGGAGCGCGTCGTGGTCCCGCCGTTGATCGGCGGCGGTACCGGGCCGCACGGGCATCGCCCAACGCGCCGGATGGCCCACCGCGAGATCAGGCCAGCTGCACGGCGCCGAGCTCGCACCGATCGATCTGCTCGACGATCGAGCGCATCGCGGCCGCCTTGTGCCCGAGGTAGGTCGCCATCACGTCGCCCACGGAACCGGCGGCGGGGCGCCGGCCGCGGCCGGCGATGTAGGCGGCCAGTGCGTCGGTGGCGTGACCGAAGTGGTCCAACTCGGTGCCGTCGCAGTGCACCTGGACCCACAGCAGCGCCCGCCGGCGATCATCCGCGCTCCAGTCCCGCTCGCTCAACCAGTCGTTGAACAGCGGCCGGAGGTATTCGACCTCGGCATGGGTGTAGATCTCGTGGACCAGCGTGCTGAGCAGGCCGCTGAACAGGTCGGCATCGACCAGGTTGCAGCGGTCCTTCCACTGCTTGAACGTTTGCGCCTCCGGCGTGAGGTAGCGCTTGGACTGCCACTCGTCGCCGCCACAGAGGCTGGTGGCCATGGCGTAGAAGAGGTCGGCGTGGAGCAATCCGTTGCCCACCCCGAGGTCCTCGTCGCAGATCCGGTGCAGGCTGACGAGGGCCTTGACCATGGCCTCCTGGTCGACGGCCGTGCCGTCGCGCAGCTCCATGGTGATGCGGTTGCCGAGTCCGGACACGCACATGGCGCTGTGGTTCGTCATGCTCCACGAGCGGAAGTACCAGCGCAACGCCTCGTCGCCGGGCGCCAGCTCGGTGATCCGGCGAAAGGAGCTCGCGATCGAGGCCAAAGCCGCAGCGGCGTCGGGCGAGGCGACGGCGGCGCTCAATTCGGAGCGCAGCTCGGCGTCGGCGACGTCGTCGAGCTCGACGCTGATCAAGTTCTGCAAGTCAAGTTCCTGCGTCTGCACGACACCTCCTCCGCGTGAGAGCTTGCGTACGTCGGTCGTTGCTGGCCGACCAGCCGGGTTGTCTACCACAACGATCCGCCGCAGCGGCGGAACCGGCGCGATTGCCGTCACCGCCCGGTGCGGTGTGCTCGTGATAGACCCGTCGCGTCGTGATCGTGGACGGACCGGCCGGGCGCCAGCGAGGCACGCCGAGCGAGCCAGGCGATCAACCACGTCTGCGCAACCTGGTCCACGCCGTGGCGGCACTGCGCGAGGTGTTGGACCAGGCGACGCAGCGGCGCCTGGTCCTGGCCGTTGCTGCGTCGGTCGGCATCGCCTTGATCGAGGTCGCCGGCCTGGTCGTCGTGATCCCCTTGCTGACCATCCTCGCCGACGGCGTGCTGCCCGCCGAGGGGCTGTCGGCCGAGATCGTCGGCTGGACCGGGTCGACCGACCCGGACCGGGTCGTGCTGATCCTCACCCTGGCGGCCTTCGGCTGCTTCGTGCTCCGCGCGGTGACGACCCTGATCGTGCGCTGGTGGATCTTCGGGCGGATCTTCGAAGACGAGGCGCGCACCTCGGCCCGGCTGCTGCGCAGGTACCTCTCAGCGCCGTACGCGTTCCACCTGCGGACCAACTCGACGCAGCTCTTGCGCACGCTGACGCTGAGCGTGGACCAGACCTACAGCCGAGTCATCGTCGGCCTGATCACGATCGCCACCGAGCTCGTCGTCGCCCTGGCCACCGTGACGCTGCTGGCGGTCAGCGAGCCGCTCGCCGCGCTCGCGCTGTTCGCCTACTTCGCGCTGGCTACGTTCGTCATGGCGCGCGCCGTGTCGGCGCGCAGCCGCCGCGTCGGGCAGCGCTTCCAACAGCACAACGCGGACGTGCTGAAGGAGGCGGCGCAGGCGTTCGGCGCCATCAAGCACATCCAGCTCGGGGCCCACGAGGACCACTTCGTGCAGCGGCTCGAGCACGTGCGGCGACAGTCCTCGGACACCAAACGCAAGATCCAGTTCCTGGCCGAGGTGCCGAGGCAGTACTTCGAGCTGGCCTTCGTCGTCGGCATCGGGCTGATGATCGTGACGGTGTCGGTGCTGCAGGGCTCGTCGTCGGTCGTCGCCGCCATCGGCCTGTTCGCCGTGGCCGGCTTTCGGCTGCTGCCGGGACTGGTGCGCATCTCCAACAGCAACCAGGCGCTGCAGGGCGGACTGCCGGCGCTGCAGCTCGTCCTCGACGCGCTGGCCCTGCCCGCCGCGCCGGCCGACCCGGTCGCCATCGATCCGGATGCGGTGTTTCAGTACAGCCTGCAGCTGCGCGACCTCTCGTTCCGCTATCCCGAGGCCGCCGTGGACGCGTTGACCGATGTCGATCTGACGCTGGCCCCGGGTGATACCGTGGCCCTGGTCGGTCCGTCGGGCGCCGGCAAGAGCACGTTGATCGACCTGATCATGGGCCTGCACCCGCCCACGACGGGCGAGCTGCTGGTCGACAGGCGCCCGCTGAGCGACGTGCGCAGCGCTTGGCAGCGCGGCATCGGATTGGTGCCGCAGGACATCTTCCTCCTCGACGCGACGATCGCCGAGAACCTGGCCTTCGGCGATCGGGTGGACGAGATCGACCAGGAGCGGCTGGACGAGGTGGTTCGGCTCGCCCAGCTCGGCGACCTCGTGGCCGAGCTGCCGGACGGGTTGCGCACGGTCGTCGGTGAGCGCGGCGTACGCCTGTCGGGCGGCCAACGGCAACGGCTCGGCATCGCCAGAGCGCTGTACCGCCGGCCTCGGTTGCTCGTGCTGGACGAGGCGACGTCGGCGCTCGATTCCGTGACGGAGGAGCGCATCACGACCACGCTGCGGGCGCTGCGCGGCCGCCTGACGATCATCACCATCGCCCACCGCCTGTCGACGGTGCGCGACGCCGACCGGCTGGTGCTGATGGACGAGGGCCGCGTCGTCGACGAGGGCCCGTTCGAGCAGCTGCGCGACCGCAACGCCTCGTTCCGCCGCCTCGTCGACGTCGCCGCCCTGGAATAGTCACCGCAGCCGCAGAGTGCGGCTCCGGCGCGAAAGTCGGCATGAAATCCGCAGAGTGCTGCTGAGGTTCAAGAAAACTGAGATCTCAGCAGCACTCTGCGGATTCGGTGCGTCGGAGCGAGCCCGAGCACGTGCGCTCTAGCCTCCAGCGGGTGAGCCACCGGTACCTGTGGACGCCGCTGGCGCTCGGGCCGGTGACGACGCGCAACCGGATCGTGTTCTCGGCCCACCTGACGAACTACGCCCGGGACGGGCTGCCGACGGAGCAGCACGCCGCCTACTACGCCGCCAGGGCCGCCGGCGGGACCGGCTTGATCGTCACCGAGGAGCACTCGACGCACCCGACGGACTGGCCCTACGAGAAGCTGATCCACGGGTTCCACCGCGACGTCATCCCCGGCTACCGGCAGATCACCGACGCCGTCCACCGCCACCGCGTCCCGATCTTCGCCCAGATCAACCACAACGGCGGCCAGGCGTCGTCGATGTACACCCGTCTGCCGGTGTGGGCGCCGTCGCCCGTGGCTGACCCGCTGTTCCGCGAGGTGCCGAAGGCCGTCAGCCAAGCCGAGATCGACGAGATCGTCGCTGGCTACGCGCTGGTCGCGGAGCACTGCGCCGAGGGCGGTTTCGACGGCATCGAACTGCAGTGCAGTCACTCGTCGATCGTGCGCGGGTTCCTCTCGCCGGCCACCAACCGGCGCACCGATGAGTACGGCGGGAGCCTCGAGCACCGGGCCCGCCTGCTGCACGAGATCGTCGCCGCCGTGCGCAGGGTGGTCGGCAACCGCCTCGCCCTCGGTGTGCGCCTGTGCGGCGACGAGCTGATCGACGGCGGCACGACCATCGACGAGGCGGTCCAGGTCGCCCGCATGGTCGAGGCTCGAGGTCAGGTCGACTACATCAACACGTCGATCGGCGTGGCCACCGCAACGCTGTTCATGATCGAGGCGTCGATGCACGTACCGCCGGGGTACGCACTGTTCATCCCGTCGGCGATCCGGGAGGCCGTCGACCTGCCCGTGGTCGGCGTCGGCCGGTTCAAGGACCCGCTGCAGGCCGAGCGGGCGCTGGCCGAGGGGCACTGCGACCTCGTGGGCGTCGTGCGGGGCCAGATCGCCGATGCTGACTTCGCCGCCAAGGCGCAGGCCGGGCTGACGGAGGACATCCGGCTGTGCCTGTCGTGCAACCAGGAGTGCGTCGGGCGGATGGGGCTCAACCGCTGGCTCGGGTGCATCGAAAACCCGCTGACCGGCCGCGAATCCGTGGTCATCCGTCCGGCGGTGGCCCACGACCGAAGCGTCGAGCCCGGCGAGGTGTTGGTCGTCGGGGCCGGGCCGGGTGGGCTGCAGGCGGCGATCAGTGCCGCCCGCGCCGGGCATCGGGTGACGGTGTGGGAGCGCGACGCCGAGCCCGGCGGACAGGTCCGCCTGGCCGCCACGGTCCCCAACCGGGCCGAGCTGGGCGACATGATCCGCAACCAGGTGGCGGAGTGCCAACGGCTCGGCGTGGTGATCGACTGCGGCGTCGACGCGACGATCGAGCGGGTGCGCTCCGCTCGACCGCACCACGTCATCGTGGCCACTGGCGCAACGGCGGCCGCGCCGTGGTGGATCGGTGCGGACGTCACCAACGCCTGTGACGTGCGGGACGTGTTGACCGGTGCCGCCGCCCCGGCCGGGTCGGTCGTGGTGATCGACGAGCTGGGCTTCCACCACGCCACCTCGGTCGCCGAGCTGCTGTCCGACCGCGGGTGCCAGGTGGAGATCGCGACGCCGGGGATGGTCGTCGGCCAAGACCTCGGCATCACCCTCGACCTCGAGCAGTGGTGGATGCGGGCCACGGCCAAGGGCATCGTCCAGTCGACCGACCTCGTGCCGATGGGCTTCGACGGCACGACGCTGACCCTGCTGCACCACCCGACGGGCGGGAACGTGGAGCGGACGCTGGACTGGGTCGTGCTGGCCGTTCCGGCCGTGCCCGCCGACGAGCTCTACCACGCGCTGCGCGGCGCCGACATCTCCGTCGAGCGGGTGGGCGATTGCGTCGCGCCGCGGCGGGCCCACGCCGCCGTCGTCGAGGGAGAGCGGGCCGGGGCGTCCGTGCCGCCGCCACCGCTGCGGGTGAGCCCGATCGCCCGCGCGCGGCCACGCAGGCGGTCCCGGTGGCGCGACCGCGCGCCGGCCGAGGTCGCACCGATCGCATGAGCCTGCTGTCCGACCTGTCGGATTGGCTCGAGGACGTCGCCAGCCAGTGGTGGTTCCTGCTGATCATCTTCGGCATCGCGCTGCTCGATTCGGTGATCCCGATCGTGCCGAGCGAGACGACCGTGATCATCGGCGGCGTGGCCGCCGGCGCCGGTGACCAGAACCTGGCGCTGGTCATCCTCGCTGGCGCCACTGGCGCCTTCTGCGGCGACAACATGGCCTACTCGATCGGACGCTGGTGGGCGCCGTGGTTCAACCGCCGGGCCGAACAGCGGGAGAAGACGCGCCGGCGCCTGGACTGGGCACGCGACCAGATCCGGACCCGCGGCGGCCTGCTGCTGATCATCGCCCGGTTCGTCCCCGGCGGGCGGACTGCGCTGACCCTCACCTCCGGCGTGACCAACCAGCCGCGCAGCTGGTTCGCCGGGTGGATCGCCATCGCCGCCGTGATCTGGGCTTCCTACGCGGCGGTGCTCGGCGCCGTGTTCGGCCGCACGTTCCAGGACAACCACACGCTGGCCTTTGTCCTGGCGTTCGCAGCCGCGCTGTCCATCACGGTCCTCATCGAGGTCGTCCGCCACCTTCACAGCCGCCCCGCCGAAGCCGGTCCCCCGCCGCTGCCGTAACTCGTCAGGGCGAGGCGGCGAAGTCGACGTCCTTGGTCTCGACCGTCCCGGCCGTACGCCCCGGGGCGTCCTGGTACTTCCAGTAGAGGTTGGTATGCGCGATCACCTTGTCCGGCGGCGGCGCTCCCCACTCCGACTGATCCTCCGTGGTGTGGGCGTCGCCGACGAGCGTGGCGTCATAGCCCCGGGCAAAGGCGCCGTGCAGGGTCGAGCGGATGCACGCATCGGTCTGCGCGCCGGCGACGACCAATCGGCCGACGCCGAGTCCCGCCAGCACCTGCTCCAGGTCGGTGTCCTCGAAGGCGTCGCCGTCGCTCTTCTCGACGAGCGGCTCGGCGTCACTCGGACTGAGCTCGGGGACGATCCGCCAGTCCTCGCTTCCGCGCTCGAGATCATCGTCGTTGTGCTGGACCCAGACGACGGGAGTCCGCTCGTGCCGTGCCCGGTCGACGAGGCTGGCGACGTTGGCGACGACGGCGTCGCGCTCGTGGGCGCCCGCCACGACGCCGTTCTGCACGTCGATCACGAGGAGGGCGGTGTTGGGCCGATCCTGGAGTGTGGTCATGGGTTCACGGTAGGCCCGAGTGCCCGTCGTCCGCTGCTGGCGCTCGATCCTGTGTCGTCCCAAATCTTCTGAGAGCTTCTGAACCGATCTGTCGCCGGCGTATAGGATCGTCCGGTGGCGACGGCCAACCCCTTCCGCCCGACGTTCGGGGTCTCCCCGCCGGTGGTGGCGGGGCGCTACGACCTCATCGAGGAGTTCAAGATCGGGCTGCAGGAGGGCCCGGGCGCACCCGCCCGGGCGTCGCTCTACCTCGGGCCGCGCGGGTCCGGCAAGACGGTCCTGCTCAACGAACTGGAGGACGTCGCCCGCGCCGAAGGCTGGCACGTCGTGTCCGAGACGGCCAGCCCGGGCCTGATCGACCGGCTCGTCGGCGAGCACCTGCCGGCCCTGCTGGCCGAGCTCGACCCCCGCCAGATCAGCACCCGGCTCAAGGACGCCTCGGCCTTCGGCGTCGGAATCGGGTGGGAGCGTGACGAGCAGCACGTCGTACGGCCGGGCCTGCGCAGCCAGCTGACGCTGCTGACCGACGTGATCGGCGAGCAGCAGCTGGCCGCCGGCGTGCTGCTCACCGTCGACGAGATCCACGGCGGCACGACTGCCGAGTTGCGCGAGTTGGCCACCACCGTGCAGCACTGCTTCCGGGAGCAGCGCCCGCTGGCCATCGCCGTCGCCGGGTTGCCCGCCGCCGTCCACGAGCGACTGCTCGACGACCAGGTGCTCACGTTCTTCCGCCGGGCCGATCGCCACCACCTCGGCAGCGTCGACCTCGACGACGTGGCCGAGGCGATCGAGCAACCAGTCGTCGCCGCCGGCAAGGCCATCGACGCCGATGCGCTCGAGGCGGCCGCAGCGGCGACGCGCGGCTACCCGTTCATGATCCAGATGGTCGGCTGGCAGCTGTGGCGCGCCGCCGGATCTGCCGCCACGATCACCATGGCGATGGTGCGGCGGGCCGTGCCCGTCGCCGTGCGACGGATGGGCGAGCTGGTCCACGAACCGGCGCTGGCCGATCTCAGTCGCGGCGACCAGGCGTTCCTCGCCGCCATGGCCACCGACGACGGGCCGTCGCGCACCGGCGAGCTGGCGCGGCGGATGGACGTCGACGACAACTGGATCAGTCAGTACCGCCGCCGCATGATCGACGCCGAGATCATCCGACCGATCCGCCGCGGTGAGTTCGACTTCGAGCTCCCCTACCTCCGCGAGTACCTGCGCGCGAAATGACGGCGAGCGCAGCGAAGCCGTCGTTGCATCTGGGCGTGATCTCTGCCAGGACGTGGCGGGATCGACGCCCAGATGTTTCGGGCGCCCTCGCTGCGCTCGGCGCCCCTACCCTGAGCCGCATGTTGGCGGTGGTGCCGGTGCGCGACGGCGTGCTGCCGGCCGGGGGCGCCGAGACGGTGGCCGAATGCGGCGGCCACGCCCTGATCGTCGGGTCGGCACCGACCGCAGACGAGCTGGCCGGAGTCGGGCGGGACGTCGCTCTGCTCGAGCTCGGGCCGTTCGCCCCTGGCCGCTGGGCCGATGCGCTGGTCGAGCTCGTCGGCCCCGAGCCGCTGATCGTCCTGCCGGCGTCACCGGACGGAAGAGACCTCGCCCCTCGCCTCGCCCACGCGCTCGACCGTCCGCTGCTGACCGGAGCCATCCGCATCACGCGACACGACGCGCAGCTGGCCCGCGGCACGCTCCTGCACGACGTCGCCATCGCCGGCCCGGTCGTGGTCACGATGCAACCGGGTGTCCGCGGCGTCGTCCCCGACCCATCATCCGAGTGTTTGGTGCGGGTCCTCCCCGCACCGAACACTCCGATGGGCGGAGGAAGTGGTCTGGATGCCGAGGTGGCGGACGTGCTGCCGCCGGACGTGACGACGATGGACCTGGCGGAGGCGGACCGGATCTTCGGCGGCGGCGCCGGTCTCGACGCCGAGGAGCGCTTCGCGCAGCTCGCCGCCGTCGCCGGTGCCCTCGGCGCGTCGATGGGCGCGACTCGGGTGATCACCGATCGGGGTTGGGCCGACCACCAGCGCCAGATCGGAACCACTGGCGTCGTCGTCGACCCGGTCCTCTACGTCGCCCTCGGCATCAGCGGCGCGGTCCAACACACGGCCGGCCTCGGCACGCCCGAGCACATCGTCAGCGTGAACAGCGACCCGCATTGCCCGATGATGCAGCTGGCCGACCTGGCCGTCGTGGCCGACGCCAACGCCGTGCTCGACGAGCTGGAACGCCTCGTCCTCACCCGGGTTGCCGATGGCTGAATCGAGCTACGACGTCGTCGTCGTCGGCGCCGGACCCGCCGGGTCCTGCGCGGCGACCGTGCTGGCCCGCAAGGGACGGCGGGTTCTGCTGCTCGAGCGCGGCCCGTTCGCCGGCAGCAAGAACATGTACGGCGGCGTCGTCTACCCGCGCGTCCTCGACGACCTTCACCCGAACTGGTGGGAGTCGGCACCGGTCCAGCGATGGATCACCAGGCGATCGACCATGCTGCTCACGGCCACCCAAGCCGTCACCGTCGACTTCCGCACCGAAGCATGGGGCCGGCCGCCGTACAACGGGGCCACGGCGCTGCGGCCCGACTTCGACCACTGGCTGGCCGGGCTGGCCCAAGCCGACGGGGCGGAGCTGGTCTGCTCGACCACGGCCACCGGCTTGCTGCGTGACGGCACCGGCCGCATCAGCGGTGTCCGCACCGACCGACCCGACGGCGACGTGGGCGCCGGCGTCGTCATCGCCTGCGACGGTGTCAACAGCTTCCTGGCCAAGGAGGCCGGGCTGTTCGCGCCCGGAGCGACAGCTGCCGACCACTACACCCTCGGCGTGAAGGAGACGCTCGGGCTGCCGAAGGACGTGATCGACGAGCGGTTCAACGTGCGTGGGCAGCACGGCGTGGACATCGAGATCGTCGGCGGCACCGGCGCCGTGAACGGCGGCGCCTTCGTCTACACGAACCTCGACACGCTGGCCGTCGGCGTGGTCCTCAAGCTGCCGGCGCTCGCCGTCCAGCAGCGCCGGCCCGAGCAGATCATCGCCGAGCTGAAGGCCCATCCCGCCATCGCTCCGCTCGTCGAAGGCAGCGAGGTCAAGGAGTACTCGGCTCACCTCATCCCCGAAGCCGGCGTGGCGATGATGCCGCAGTTGGCCGGCGACGGACTCCTCGTGGCCGGCGATGCGGCGGCGATGTGCCTGGCCGCCGGCATCTGGCTGGAGGGCGTCAACTTCGCCATGGCCAGCGGCATGGCCGCCGCGGCCGCAGCCGATGAGGCGCTCGAGGCCGGTGACACCTCCCGGACCGGTCTGGCCGGCTACGAACGACGGCTGGCCGCCAACTTCGTGCTGCGGGACCATCGCAAGCTGCGCCGGGCGCCCGAACTGGTGCTGTCGGATCGGGTGCAGCACCTCTACCCGCCGCTGGTCGCCAACGCCGTCGAGGCGATGTTCCGCGTCGACAACCCGCGGCCGAAGCCGGGTCTGCGGCGGATCGTGACCGCCGAGCGCAAGCGCCTCGGCATCCGCCGCCGCGACCTCGCTCGCGACGCCTTGGCCGGCTGGAGGACGTTCGGATGAGCGCGCCCAGCGACCGCGCCAGCGACGTGACGCTGTTCGACGACGTGATCGCCACGACGCGCTTCGACGTCGCCGAGGAGGCGCACATCGTCGTCGACACGGCGGTGTGCCGGGACTGCAGCACGCGGGACTGCGTCGGCGCCTGCCCGGCCAAGCTCTTCGTGCCGACCGCCGACGGCGGGATCCTCTTCAACTACGAGCAGTGCTTCGAGTGCGGCACCTGCTACCTCGTGTGCAACGAGGAGGGCGCGATCTCGTGGTCGTACCCCGAGGGCGGCCACGGCGTCGTCTTCCGTCGCTCGTGATCGTCGTCGCCCGCAAGTGGGTGGCCGGCGACCCGCGCTGGGCCGATGTCTCCGACTCCGATCGGGCCGCGCTCGAGGTCGGCCTGCGCCTGGCCGAGGCGTCCGGCGACTCGGTCACGGTTGTCACGGTCGGCCCCGCCGGTGCCGATCGAGCGGTGCGCGCCGGGCTGGCCGTCGGTGCTGCTCGCGCCGTGCGCCTCGACGCGCCCGCCGACCTGGCCAGCGAGCAGGTAGCCGAAGCCATCGCGACGGTGGCCAACGACGCGCACTGGGTGGTGTGCGGCGACGCGTCGGTCGACCGTGGCTCGGGGTCGGTCCCGGCCTTCCTGGCCGCCACGCTCGGCGCCTCCCAGGCGCTCGGCCTGATCGCGGTGGAAGCCGACGGCGAACGCGTGCGGGCCGTGCGGCGCCTCGACGGCGGCCGGCGAGAGTTGCTGGCCGTGCGCTCCCCCGCCGTGCTCTCGGTCGAGGGCTCGGTGGCGCGCCTGCGCCGCGCCGCACTCGGCGCCGAGGTGGCCGCACGCACGGCACCGGTCGTGGTGGTCGCGGGGCCACCCGGACCGATCTCCGAACAGGCCAACGTCGTCGCCTACCGGCCCCGACCGCGGGCCATGGCCATCCCTCGCGGCGACGCGCTGGCCCGCGTCCGCGTGCTGACTGCCCTCGGCGGCGCGCCCACCGGCCACGGCGAGGTGGTGACGCTCGACCCGCCGGCGGCGGCGGCGCGCATCCTCGCCGCGCTCGAGGACTGGGGCTATCTCGATCCGGACGGCGCGCGGCCCGGCTCGACGCCGCTGAGCGCACGATCGGTGAGCTGAGCGTGCTGTTCACGCGCCGCTGAGCTCACCGATCTCTGCGCCTGGTGAGCGGGTACCGTCGCTGGGTGCGCTTGGAGGACCTGACGTGGCCCGACGTGGAAGCGCAACCACCGGTCCTCGTCATCCCGGTGGGGTCGTGCGAGCAGCACGGACCGCACCTGCCGCTCGGCACGGACACGATGATCGCCGAAGCGCTGGCAGGTCGGCTCGTCGCCCGCCGCCCGGCCAACGCGCTGGCACCGCCACTCACGGTGACGGCCAGCGGCGAGCACGCCGGCTTCCCCGGCACGCTGTCCGTCGGCACGGCGGTCGTCGAGGCGATGGTCGTCGAGCTCGTCCGCTCCGCCGATTGGTCAGGCGGCGTCGTCCTCGTCAACGGGCACGGTGGCAATCGCGCGCCGGTCGATGCGGCGGTGGCGACACTGCGCGCCGAGGGCCGCGACGTGCTCGCCTGGTGGCCCGCGCTCGATGACGCGGACGCCCACGCCGGTCGCACCGAGACGTCGATCGTGCTGGAACTGCGACCGGACCTCGTCCGCCGCGACCGGGCCGTGGCCGGCGAGACGGCGCCCCTCCAACAGCTCATGGGTCGGATGCGCGCCGGCGGCGTCGCCACCGTCAGCCGCACCGGGGTGCTCGGCGACCCGACCGGCGCGACCTCCGCGGAGGGCCGCGCGATCCTCGATGCCTTGACCGACGACCTCGTCTCGTCGTTCGACCGGTGGACCGCGTCCAGGTGACGAGGTACTCGCTCGACCGTTCGACGCACCGGCCGCCCGGCACCGACGTCGTGATCGGCGGGTCGCCGCTGCGGATCTTCCGGCTGACGCCCGTCGGCGTCGACGCCTTCGAGCGGATCGCGTCCGGCGAAGACATCCGATCGTCGCCCGCCGTCGACCGGCTGGTCGACCGCCTGCTGGACGCCGGCGCCATCAACCCCCACCCTAGCAACGCGGCGCTGACGATCGCCGACGTGACGGTGGTCGTTCCCGCCTGGCGCTTCGGCGAGTCGTCCCTGCGCGAGGTGGTGCGGTGCTGTGCGGGCGTGGCCGAGGTCATCGTCGTCGACGACGCCTCCGACCCCCCGATCGGGGCCGTCGACGGCGCCCGCGTCCTGCGACTGCGGACCAACGCCGGCCCCGCTGTCGCCCGCAACGCCGGGCTCGGTGCGGTGGCGACGACGCTGGTCGCCTTCGTCGACACCGACGTCCGCCTCGAGCCGGGCTGGCTGGAGCCGCTGCTGCTGCAGTTCGCCGACGCGCGTGTCGCCCTCGTCGCCCCGCGCGTCGCCAGCGCGCCAGGCGCCGGCCCGGTCGCCCAGTACGAGGAGGAGAGCTCACCGCTCGACCTCGGCTCCGAGCCGGGCCGCATCGCCCCGGGCACGAGGCTGAGCTACGTCCCGGCAGCGGCCATCGTCGTGCGCACCGACGCGCTGCGCTCGATCGGCGGCTTCGACCGCACCCTGCGCTTCGGAGAGGACGTCGACGCCGTCTGGCGGCTCGTGGAGGCCGGCTGGCGCTGCCGGTACGAGCCGGCGGCGACGGTCCTGCATCGACCGCGCGGGACGTGGCGCGGGGTGTTGGCGCAGCGCATCGGGTACGGCTCGTCCGCCGCGCCGCTCGCCCGCAAGCACCCCGGCGCCTTGGCGCCCGTCCGCATCAGCCCGTGGAGCGCGACCGTCTGGGCGCTCGCGACCACCGGCCGACCGGGCGCCGCGGCGCTCGTCGCCGCGGGCACGGCGGGCCTACTGATCCGCAAGCTGCACGGCGTACCCGCCCGGGATTCCGTGCGCCTGACCCTGACCGGTCACCTGTACGCCGGGCGCCTCCTGGCCGACGCGGTGCGGCGGGCGTGGTGGCCGATCGTCGCCGCCGGTGCGGTGTGCTCGCGGCGGGTTCGCCGGATCGCCGGGCTCGCCGCGTTACCGGCTCTCTCGACCGGCGGCGTGCCCCGACTGCTCGACGAACTGGCCTACGGGGTCGGGGTCTGGAAGGGCGTGCTGGCCGAGCGCCAGATCGCGCCGCTGCTGCCGGCGTTCCCCTCCTGGCCCGGCCGCCGCAGCTGACGCCGCCGGCGACGGTACGTTCGCAGGGCATGACGCTGCGCCTCACCGTCGAGCGTGAGGCCTGGCGCCGCCACGTCGACCACATGGCGCGCCACAGCCCCGGCCTCGTCCCGGTCGTGAAGGGCAACGGGTACGGGTTCGGACGACCGGCGCTCGCCGCGCTGGCCGCCGAACTGGCCGACACCGTCGCCGTCGGGACGGTCTACGAGCTCGACGGACTGCCAGCCGACGTGACACCCGTCGTCCTCACCCCGAGCCTGCGCCCGCCGGACGATCACCGCGCCATCCTCACCGTGGGATCGCGTCGTCACGTCGAGGCGTTGGACGGTTGGCACGGGCGGGTGCTCGTCAAGCTGGCGTCGTCGATGCGCCGGTTCGGCGCCGAGGGCGAGCAGCTCGGGGACGTCACCGCCACCGCCCGTCGCGCCGGCATGGAGATCGTCGGCTTCAGCGTGCACCCGCCCACCGCCGGCGGTGACGACGAGCACCTCGACGACATCGCCACCTGGCTCGAGGTGCTCGATCCGAACGACGAGGTGTGGGTCAGCCACCTGTCGATCGACGGGTACGCCGCGCTGCGCAAGGCATGGCCGGACCGGCGGTTCCGCATCCGCATGGGCACTGCGCTGTGGCACGGCGACAAGCGGGCGCTGCACCTCGGCGCGGACGTGCTCGACGTCCGTCCCATGCGTTCGGGCGAACGGGCCGGTTACCGGCAGGTGCCGATCGATACGGATGGCCACCTGGTGATGATCGGCGCCGGGACCGCCCACGGGGTGCACGCGCGGCCGGACGGTCGCAGCCCGTTCCACCACCGGCGCCGGCGACTGGCACTGCTCGAACCGCCGCACATGCACACGTCCGTTGTCGCCGTCCCGGACGGTGACCCGCGGCCCGACGTCGGCGAGTGCGTCGACGTGCAGCAACCGCTCATCACCACCCAGGTCGACGAGGTGGTGTGGCAATGACCGAGCGAGTCTTCGAGCGAGGGCATCACCAGGCACGGTCCTCAGGTCACAGGTGCACCAATGACGGCGAGAGCTCGTCGCATCACGTCAGGGAACCGCGTCGGTGACAGCGGCCAACGAGCTCGAGCGGCTGTTCCAGGAGGTCCGCCGCTCGCCCTTCCTGGCGGGCCATGCCGATCGCCACGACCACTTCGCCGACCTTCCGATCATCGGCAAGGCGGAGCTGCGGGCGTTGATCGAGCGCAACTTCGACCTGCGGCGCGAGCAGTCCGGCGTCTACCTCTTGCGCACCGGCGGGA
>JBPCJL010000198.1:0-8584 GCA_051005355.1 Ilumatobacteraceae bacterium | reverse complement strand
CGCCGTCGGCCGGGATCGATCCGCGCGCTGACTGCTGCGCCGCCCCTGGAGCGGAGGCGCCGCCGGAAGCCTCACCGGTGCCACCGTCATCGGGCCCGATCGTCGCCCACAGCACGAGGGCCACGATCACCGCCACGCCGACCAGCAGCCCGATGACGACCAGCGACGGGGTCAAGCGGGACTCGAGCCCCCGCGCCGGCACGCCCCGCAGGCGCGGCCCCGCGTCGGGCGTGTCGTCGCGTCGGGAGGTGCGGGCACCCGGCGGCGTGGCCTCTCCGGGGATCCCCGAACGGACGGTTCGGTGCCGCGGCTGCTGGCCGGTCGTGCGGGCCAGCGGCGGCGGACCCACCATCCCGGCCGGCATCGGCGAGCTGGCCAGCATCGACAGGTCCGGAGACGGCTCGGTGGCGACCCGGGCCAGTTCGGCCCGCAGCTCGGCACCGGTCGTGGGGCGATGGTTCGGATTGCGAGAGAGGAGGCGGTGGACGATGTTGACGAGACCACGCGGCAGCGTCGGTCGCAGACGGGCCAGATCAGTCGGGTCGCGCTGCAGTCGGGCGAGCGCCGTGTCGGCATCGGTCTCGCCGAGGAACGGGACCCTTCCGGCGAGGCACCCGTACAGGACGAGGCCGAGCGAGTAGAAGTCGGCCCGGCCGTCGAGCTTGCGTCCGCGCACTTGCTCGGGCGACAGGTACTTCGCCGTGCCCATCATCACGTTGTCGCTCGTCAGGTCGTCGCCGGAGGTGTCGAGACCCTTGGCGATCCCGAAGTCGGTGAGCATGATCCGCCCGTCCGGCGTCACGAGGATGTTGCCGGGCTTGACGTCGCGGTGCACGAAGCCGGCGTGGTGGGCGGCATCGAGCGCGGCGGCGACGCACGTGCCGATGTGGATCGTCAGTTCGGCCGACAGGCGGGTCTGCACGTCGAGCAGCTGGCGCAGGCTCTTGCCGTCCACGAGTTGCATGACGACGGCCTGACGGTCGTGATCCTCGAACACATCGTGGACGGCAACGATGTTGGGATGCGTCAGGCCGGCGACGGCGATGGCCTCACGGCGGAACCGCTCGGCCACGACTGGGTCGGAGGCGAGGCTCGGCTTGAGCCACTTGACCGCGACCTTGCGGTCGAGCGAAAGGTCCGTCGCCACCCACACCTCGGCCATCCCGCCCTGAGCCAGGCGCCGCTCCAACCGGTAGCGACCGGCAAGCACGATCGGCTGATCCCCGTTCGCCGGCATGGTGCTGGAGGTGGGTGGAGGGGTGGTCGACGCCGGCATTCCGCAGGGTGAGGCTACTTCTGCGCCCTGTCGCGATCGGGGGATGATCGCTGGTCAGGCCGTCGGCGGAGCCGTTGGTTCCTCGTCGACGACCTCCTGGAAGGCGACGCCGATCGTGCCCCGTCCGGCGTGGGCGCCGATCACCGGTCCGATCTGACCGACGACGATGCCACCGGGTGCCAGTGGTCGCAACTGGTCCACGAACGCGTCCACGTCCGTGCCGTCGGCGTGCAGCACGGCGAGGTGCTCGATGCGGCCCTCGAACGAGCGAACCTTGTCGACGAGGAACGCCAGCGCCTTCGAGCGCGTGCGTTGCTTGCCGTGCTGCTCCACCACGCCGTCGGCGACCTCGATGATCGGCTTGATCGCCAGCGCCGTCGCCAGCATCGCCTTGGCGTTGCCGATGCGACCGCCCTTGCGCAAGTTCTCGACGGTGTCCAGGGCGCCGAACACACGCGTGCGTCCGACCAGGCGGCGGGCCAGTGCCTCGACCGCGTCGACGTCGGCGCCGGTCGACGCAGCCTCCGCGCAGGCCAACACGATCGTCCCGAGGCCCAGCGACACGGTGCGACTGTCGACGATCCGCACGTCGACGTCCATGTCGCGCGCCGCCAGCTCGGCGCTCTGGATGGTGGCCGACAGCGCGCCCGACAACGTGATGACGACGACGCCCGTCGCCCCGCCGTCGGTCGCCCGCCGGTAGGCCTCCCCGAAGCGACCGGGCGACGGAGCGGCGGTCGTCGGCAGCTCACTGGTGGCGGCGCATCGCGCCCAGAACTCCGATGGCGTCAACTCTTCGCGATCGACGAGCTCTTCGTCACCGAAACGGATGCTGAGCGGCACGACGTCGATGTCCCAGCGCGCCACCAGGTCCTCGGGCAAGTCGCAGGAGCTGTCGGTGACGATGCCGACGGTACGGGCGCCGATGGAGTCGGCAGCAGGACTCGTCATGGCCGCCGAACCGTATCGGCCGCCGGTTCGCCGTCCGGAGCACGGTCGTCGCCCGACACACCAGTGCCGACGGTGACCTCGGCGGCATCGGGTGACATCACGTCGAGCGGCGCGCCGCCGGGCGTACCAGCGGCGCCGACGAGCCGTTCACGGCGCTGGCGCCGATGGTGGCTGAACCACCACGAGCCGAGCACGAGGAGGGCGCCGACCGTGATCACCTGGCCGAGGCCGGTCAGGGCGTTGGCGTGCGCGGTCAGCAGCACGGATCCGTTCACGGGCTGCTCGTACTGCGGCGTGAGCAGGTCGACATCGATCGACGAGGTGCCGTTCGATCGTGCCTCGACCGGGATCGTCACCTCGGTCGCGCCGAGTGGCGCCAGCTCGACGAGCTGGTCCCCACCCGGGAACGTCAGCTTCGGTGACCGCGCCCGCACGATCACGAGCAACGGTTCGTCGGCGGTGTTGCGCACGTTGAGGCGCAGCGTGCTGGACCGGCCCGTCAGGGTGAAATCGAACGGGGCCGGCGCTTCGATCGACGCCCGGATGGTCTCGGCTTCGGCGGCGATGCGGCCGAGGACGGCGTCGGCGTCGTCGTCGCTGAGCGCAGTGTTGATGAGCGCATCCAACTCGGACCTCCAGCGGCGCGCGTCGTCGTCGCCGACCTGCATCGAGGCGGCACTCTCGGTCGACAGGCGGGTCAGCTCGATGCGGTCGAGGCGAGCGGACAGGTCTGGACCGGCCGTGGTGGGCAGCTCCACCGTCGATGGTTCCCCGTCGACGAGCATCGGCTCCGTCGTCGCGGCCAGCGTGGACAGCGGGACGAGCCGGACGTCGTCGAGCGGGCCGGTCAGTTCGCTGAGCGCCCGCGCCACTTCGGCGTCGGGCAGCCGGCCGCCGGGAGCGGCGAGGACGACGCTGCGCCGTTGCCCCTCGCCGAGCTCTCGACGCGTCGTGACCAGCTCGGCGAGGATGCGCACCGCAGCGTCGACCGGGCCACCCGAGCTCGATCCCTCTGGGTCGAGCAATCTGCCGAGCGGACTCAGCACGAGCGCCGGCATCGTGCCGCCGCCGCTGAGCTCGACGTCGACGGTCAACGTCGTGTCGAGGAAGCCGCCGATGTTGCCGTCGAGGCCGGTGTAGGTGGCGTCGTCGAGGATGAGCAGATCGAACCCCAAGGTGCGCAGCATGGTCGCTGCGCCGTCGCTGACCGCGGCGGTCGTGATCCACGCCGACCGTTCGGCTGGCGCCGTCGGAACCGCCGCATCGAGCGCCTCCTCGCCGTCCAACAGCCGGCGGCCGAACAGCCCGTTCTCGGTCTCGCCGACGGCGGCGGCCGACGACGGATCGAACGCCGCCGATGGCAACGACACCAGCTCATCGTCGTCGGCCAACGCGTCACGCAACCGCTCGGCCAGCGCCGGCGCTTCCGCCTCGACGCCCAAAAGCGCGGCCGGCGGTACGGCCACGGTGAGCGGGCCTGCGTAGGAAGTCGACAGCTCGGCGAGCGCCTCGACATCGGCGCGCTGCTCGTCGGTCAGCGCATCGGTCGAGCCGGGCGGGGGGTCGGGCAACGTGGCCAGGACGGCGATGTTGATCGGTTCGGCGTCGCTCGGTTCGACAGGACGGCGCTCGACGAACGTGCGGTGCTCGGCCACGACGTCGTCGTCCGCGACGACCTGCACCGTCACGGGGTACAGGCCGGCCCGTCGCAGTTGCAAGGCCTGGGCGCCGGAGCGCGCAGTTGTCGTCGGCACGTCGACGCGCAGCTCGGTGGCGCCGCCGGTCCGCGTTACCGACGGTTCCAGCGGCGAGGACACGGCGCTGATCTCGTTGCGGTCGTCGCCGTCGAGGAACGCGGCCAACTCGGCGCGATCGTCGATCGGGAGGTGCACGACGACGCGCAGCTCGGCGCGCGGCGACGCCGGTGCGGCGGCGTTCGGTCGCGCCGCCGTCTCCGTCTCCGGTGTTCCGGTGGTCGTCGTCGGAATCGACGTCGAGCCGGGCGGCGCCGCTGAGCTGCTCGTCACCGTCGTCGCCGGCGTCGTCGTGGTCGTCGCCAGCTCGAGCTGGTCGAGGTCGCCGACCATGGCGAAGGTGGCCTGCCATGGCTGGTCCGGTTCGAGGGCGAAGCGCTGGTCGAGCAGCTCGAGCTCGATGGCGCCGGCCGGATCGTCGCCCGCCGGCGCCGCCCCGGCCGGCGCTGCGGGCAAGAGCAGGCTGGCCGCGAGCACGCCACCGACGATCCGACCGATCACAGCTCGTCCGCCACATCGCACTGCATGACCACCAGCTGTTCGGGCAGGCGGCGGAAGCCCATCGACTCGTAGAGCGCCAGGGCCGGCGCGTTGGCCAGGGCCGTGTTGACGACGCCGTGGTCGAGGCGACGACGGCGCATCCACGCCAGTGCGTCGAGCACCAGCGCTCGGCCGTGACCCTCGCGCTGGTGCGGTGGATCGACGGCCAGGCGCTGGAGGTAGCCCTGGCCGCCGGCGGCGCCCGAGATGGCGAAGGCGGCCAGCCGCCGCCGGGGGATGCCGGCGACGTAGCGGGCGGCGGCGCGGTGGCTCGGCGTGGCGTGGCGGATCTCACCGAGATCGCGATGCTCGACGCCCCACGGGTCGCCGAAGGCGGCGCGGTCGACCGCCGACGCCTCGCGATGGCGACGCACGGGCAGCCGGGCCGTGCCCACTGGCGGTGCCGGCTGCGGCCCCGAGCGGGACAGGTCGTTGCGCAGGAGGGCCAACGTGTCGATGACGTGGAACCCGGCATCGGCGAACCGGGCGGCGGCGGCGGGGAAGAGCGCGCCGGTGCGGATGGCGCGAATGCCCGGACGGTCGCTGGCGATTGTGTCGATCCAGTGCCGGACCTCGTCGAGGCGCGGCACAATCGTCTGGTCGGCCAGCGTCAGGTGGACGACGTGGTCGTCGAAGGCCCACCGCCGGGCCCGGACCCGGGAGCCGAGACCGGGCGTGCGGACCTTCACCGCCCATCGACGGTAGTTGGTGCTGCTGGGACGGCCCGGGCGCGCCCGTAGCCTCGGATCCCTTGAGTGTGTTGTTCGTCACGCACGAGGCGTACCTCGAGCACCTCACGGGGGCGGGCCACCCGGAGCGCCCGTCGCGGCTGG
Organism: Ilumatobacteraceae bacterium; assembly: GCA_051005355.1. Taxonomy (GTDB): domain Bacteria; phylum Actinomycetota; class Acidimicrobiia; order Acidimicrobiales; family Ilumatobacteraceae; genus JALZMG01. The sequence goes on along the minus strand of JBPCJL010000198.1, from coordinate 3,230 downwards.
AGGCGGTGATCGACGGTGCCCGGCGTGAGGGCGTGCTGGAGGCGCTGACGGCGTTGGAGCCGGTGCCGGCGGCGCGGCTGGACCTCGAGCGGGTGCACCCCGCGTGGTACCTCGACCGCCTCGACGCGATGGCGGAGCGCGGTGGGGGTTGGATCGACGCCGACACCCGGGTGAGCGCCGGCTCAGCGGTCGCCGCCCGGTTGGCCGCCGGCGCCGGGCTGACCGCCGTCGCCGCGCTGCGCGAGGGGCGCGGCGACGCTGCGTTCTGTGCCGTGCGGCCACCAGGCCACCACGCCACCCCAACGGACTCGATGGGGTTCTGCCTCGTCTCCAACATCGCCGTCGTCGCTGCGTCGCTCGCCGACGCGGGGGAGCGGGTGTGGGTGTTCGACTACGACGCCCACCACGGCAACGGAACGCAGGCCGCGTTCGAGGCGGATCCGCGCGTGTTGTTCGTCAGCCTGCACCAGTGGCCGCTGTACCCCGGGACCGGTCGGTTGAGCGAGTGCGGCCACGGCGCCGGCGAGGGGACGACGATGAACCTGCCGATGCCACCCGGCACGACGGGCGACGTCTACCTGCAGGCGTTCGACGAGGTGATCGCCCCGGTCGTCGAGCAGTTCGCGCCGACCTGGCTGCTGATCTCGGCCGGCTTCGACGCCCACCGCGACGACCCGCTGGCCGAGCTCGGCCTCACGGCGGGCGACTACTCGATGCTGACCCGCCGGGCGCAGCAGCTCGTCGGTCCCGGGCGCTGCGTCGCCATGTTGGAGGGCGGCTACGACCTCGATGCGCTGTCATCGTGCGCGGCCGCCGTGCTCACGACGCTGGCTGGGACGCCGACGCACCCGGAACAGCCGAGCGCCGGGGGGCCAGGAGCTCATGTCGTCGACGCCGCCCGTCGCCTGTGGGCGGTGGACTGACGGCTCGCTCGCGCAGCACCGACCCGTAGCCTCCGCGACGTGTCACCCGGAGCCACGCCGTGATCCCCGAGCGCATCGCGCCCGTGCTCGCCGAGCTGGCGCCGCTGGCGGCGACGTTCACCGCCGCGGGTCATCGCCTGTACCTCGTCGGCGGCGCCGTGCGCGACCTGTTGCTCGGCGGTGGGCGTGAGGACTTCGACCTCGACCTGACGACCGATGCCCGCCCGGAGGCGATCAAGCCGCTGCTCGCCAGGTGGGGGGATGCGGTGTGGACCCAGGGCGAGCGCTTCGGCACGATCGGCGCCCGCCGCACCCTCGATGGATCCATGGCCCGGACGATCGAGGTCACCACGTTCCGCTCCGATGTGTACGTCGATGACTCGCGCAAGCCGCACGTCACGTTCGGCGACGACATCCACACCGACCTCGAGCGGCGCGACTTCACCATCAACGCCATGGCCCTCGAGCTGACCGGCGATGCCGCCGGCGTCACGCTGGTCGACCCCTTCGGCGGGGCGGCTGACCTGGCCACGACCACGCTGCGCACCCCGGGCCCGCCGGAGGTCAGCTTCGACGACGATCCGCTGCGGATGCTGCGGGCGGCGCGCTTCATCGCTGGCTACGGCCTCCAGCCGGTGCCGGAGCTGGTGGCAGCGGTGGCCGAGCGCAGCGATCGGCTGGGCATCGTGTCGCGCGAGCGCATCCGCGACGAGCTGGACAAGCTGCTGGTGGTCGACCGGCCGGGGCCCGGACTGTGGTTCCTCGTCGACACCGGTCTGGCCGAGCATTTCCTGCCCGAGCTGCCGGCGCTGCGCCTGGAGCACGACCCCATCCATCGGCACAAGGACGTGCTCAGCCACACGATCGCGGTGGTCGAGAACGTGCAGCGCGCGGTCGGTCCGGATCGTGCGCACGACCTGCGCCTGACCCGGTTGGCCGCCCTGTTCCACGACGTCGGCAAACCCGCCACTCGCGGCTACCAGTCGGGCAAGGGCACGACGTTCCACCACCACGACGTCGTCGGGGCGCGGATGACCCGGCGACGCATGGAGGAGTTGCGCTATCCGGCCGCCGACATCGCCGCCGTGTCGGAGCTGGTGTTCCTGCACCTGCGGTTCCACACCTACAAGATGGGCTGGAGCGACGCCGCCGTCCGTCGGTACGTGCGCGACGCCGGGGATCTGCTCGACGAGCTCAACGTCCTGACCCGATGCGACTGCACGACGCGCGACGCCCGCAAGGCCGACGTCCTGGCGAAGCGGATGGATGAGCTGGAGGAGCGCATCGGCGAGCTGGCGGCCCGGGAGGAGCTGGCGGCGATCCGTCCGGAGCTCGACGGTCGCGCGGTGATGGAGCACCTCGGCATCCCGCCCGGTCCCGCGGTCGGGGAGGCGCTGGCCCACCTGCTCGAGATCCGCCTCGACGAGGGCGAGATCGGCGTCCCCGAAGCGCGCAAGCGCCTCGACGCCTGGTGGCACGATCGCGTAACGACCGTGAACTGATCGACAATGCTGGTGCGATGCGTCACCCACGGCCGGGCCAACTGGGTCATCGACGGTTTGGCCCCCGACCGCAGTGAGCACGCAGGGACAGGTCGAGCGTAGGGCCGAAGGCCCCGCGCCGCCAGGCGCAGCGAGACACGCGAGCGGAGCGAGCCATCGATAACGACGTCACCGACTGGGCCGTCGTTCGGCGGCGGGCCAAGACGTGGCGCTGGGTCCGGGCGGTGGTGGTGGCCGGCACGTGGCGCGTCGTAGTGGTCGTCCTGGTCATCCGCCTCGACACCGATCGGTCGGCGCGCGCCCTCGCCGCGGCCATCGGCGCCGCGCTCCTCGCGGCGACGGCGGTCGTGATCACGTGGCTCGAGTCGCGCCGCATCACGGCCCACCTCAACCGCACGATCGACCGGCTGATCGACGCCGAGTCCGAACTGCGCGTGCTCCTCGACGACCTTCCCGAGGCCGTCATGTCCGTCGACGACGACGGGCTCATCCGCGGCGTGAACGCCAAGGTGGCCGAGCTGACCGGCCGGCCGGTGGGCGAGCTGGTGGGGCGCCGCCTCGACGGGCTCCTCGACACGCCTCGTCGCGACGAGCTGTGGGCGTGGTTGGCCGACGGTCGGCGCGGCCACCCGGTCGGGCCGATCTCGGTCCGCCTCCTCCACTTCGATCGCTCGGCCTCGACGCTCGTCGAAGCCACCGTCGAGCGGACGCGCCACACGGGCGGGGCCGTCCTCGTCCGGCTGCGGGACATCACCGAGCGGGAGGCGCGTGGCCAGGCGCTGGAGCAGGCTCGCCGCCGCTTCCA
>JBPCJL010000197.1:0-9638 GCA_051005355.1 Ilumatobacteraceae bacterium | reverse complement strand
CCATGTCGTCGATGCTGGCGAACCCGGCGTCGGCGGCGACCATCATCTACTGGCCGTAGTAGAACGTCGGGTGCAGGAACGTCGCGCCCTCCGTGCCGTCACGGCTGGCCGTCCAGGTGGTGTTGCGGGAGAGCACGTCGAACTCGCCGGCTTGTAGCGCGGTGAACCGGGCCTCCGTCTCCACGGGGACGAACTCCACGGCCTCGGCGTCGCCGAGCACGGCGGCAGCGATGACCCGGCAGAAGTCAGCGTCGAAGCCGACGTACTCACCGGCCGAGTCGACCGAGGAGAAGCCGGGGAGGTCGTCGCGCACACCGCACCGGACCACGCCGGCCTCTTGCACGGCGTCGAGGAGCGACTCGCCGGTCTGCACCTCGTCGGCGCTGCCCGGCGTGCTGCCGCCGGCGTCGGTGGCCGCGGTCGTGGTGTCCGCCGCCGATCCGCCGGTGGCGATCGAGTCGTCGCCGCCGCCGGCGGTCGTCGAGGCGCCGGGCAGGGTCGGCTCGGCACCGTCACTGTCGTCGCCCGAGTCCGAGCAGGCCGTCGCCGCGATGGCGATCACCGCCAACGGCGCTGCCCAGGACCGGAAGTTGGAACGTCGCATGGATCCTCCCCACGTGCTGCACGTTGCGGCCACCTTAGTCGCCGCTCGTCGGCGCAGCCGATCGTCCGTGGTGGACCCCGCGGCGCGTCGATGACGGCGGCCAGCTCGGTCGCCGTCACGGCGTAGCCGATGTCCTCGGTCCGATCGTCGAGCACGACGATGCCCAGCACACGACGTCGATCGTCGACCAGCGGCGCGCCGCTGGTTCCTGGCTGCACTCCCGGGGTGAACTGGTGGACCTCTCGATGGTGGCGGACTCCGGCGGTGGTGTCGTTGACGATCAACGGCCCGGTCGACGCGATCCGGACGGCGACGTCGCCGTCGGCGGCGAGCACGGTGGCGGCGGCGGGGCTTGCGGTCGACAGGCCGGCTCCGGCCCCCCGAGGTGTCGATGCGGCCAGGAGCGCGAGGTCCGTGCGCGCATCCTCGGCAAGGATCTCCGCCGGCGCGCCGTCAACGGTCAACGAGCGGAGCGGACCTTCGACGGTGTGGGCGGCGGTGACGACGACGCCGTCGGCGACCACGACTCCGACGCCGAACGCCCGGTTCGGCGTGCGGCACGGTTGCGCCGCCACCGTGACGATGGACGACGGCGCGTCGGGTGGTCCCGCGCCGCACGCGGCGAGCAGGAGGAGGGGGACGGAGCGACGCAGACGGATGTCAGACCGTTGCCGCGCTGGCCCGGGAGAGGGCTCGCTCGGCCTCGTCGACGATCCGGACCACAAGCTCGCCCGCGGGAATCAGTTCGTCGATCGCGCCGACGCCTTGCCCGGCCGGCATGAACTCCTTGCCCACCTCCACGGCGGTGCCATCCGGCGCGCCGAGGTGGTTGACACCGGCCCTGGTGGAGGCGAAGGCCTGCGCCGGGAAGGGTTGCAGCTCGTCCGGATGGTCGTCGAAGTGCTGGGTCCACTCGTTGCGCACCACGCGGCACGTCTTGCCGGTGTAGGCGCGACTGACGACGGTGCCGTCCTCCGCCAGTGCCAGCAGCGTCTCCTTGTAGCCGTTGACAGCCTGCGCCTCCGGCGTGGCGATGAAACGGGTGCCGATCCACACGCCGTCGGCGCCGAGGGTCAGGGAGGCGGCGAGGCCGCGTCCGTCGAACAGGCCGCCGGCGGCGACGACGGGCACCCGCGCGCCGACGGCGTCGACGACCTGGGGGACCAGCGCCATCGTGGCGATCTGGCCGGTGTGGCCGCCGGCCTCCGTGCCTTGGGCGACGACGAAGTCGCAGCCGCTGGCGACGGCGCCGACGGCGTGGCGGACCTTGCCGCACATCGACCCGACGAGGATGTTGGCGTCGTGGAGGGCGTCGATGACCTCGCGCGGCACACCCAGACCGGCGACGAAGATCCGGGCGCCGCCGGAGATGACGTCGGCGATGCCCTGCTCGACCTGCCCCGGCATCGCCGTCAAGAGGTCGACGCCGAACGGCTTGGCGGTCAGCTCACGAACCCGAGCCATCTCGACGGGCAGCTCGTCGACCGCCATCGTCGATGCTCCGAGCGTGCCGATGCCGCCGGCCTCGCTCACGGCGGCGACGAGGCGGTGGTACGACACGCCGCCCATGCCGGCCAGCATCACCGGGTGCTCGATGTCGAGCAGCTCCGTCAGTCGAGTGCGCATGGGCCGGACGGTAGGGGAAGCGCAGGCGTCGCCGCGCGGTCGGAGCGCAGTGCGGACCGGGCCTCAGTACGGTCGGGCGTTCGATGGACCCTCTCGTCCCGCCCGAGTTCGAGGTGCCGACCACCCTGGTCACCGTCCGCTTCCGTCTCGAACCGCTCGGACCCCAGCACAACGACGCTGATCACGCCGCCTGGACCTCCAGCATCGAGCACATCAGCCAGACGCCCGGGTTCGACGACCGCGACTGGCCTCCGCCAGCGGGGATGTCGCTCGCGGAGAACCGTGCCGACCTGCAACGCCATGCCGAGGACTTCGTGCGGCGCCGCGGGTTCACCTACACGGTGCTCGACATCGAGACGGACGACGTCATCGGATGCGTCTACATCTACCCGTCTGATCGCGCCGACCACGACGCCGACGTTCGCTCCTGGGTGTGCGCCGACCGGGCCGAGTTGGACGGACAGCTGGCTTCGACGGTCGCCTCGTGGCTGGACGGCGACTGGCCGGTGCGCCGGATCAGCCCGGGCCGGACGGTGTGAACCGCATGCCGGCGTGGGCGAAGCGGGCGAGGTCGTCGAGGCCGAGGACGGTGGCCGGTGTCCCGTAGCCGGCGCGTGGCGCGTCCAACGTGGCCAGCGCGAGAGCGGCTTCGGCCACGATCGTCGCCGTCGACTTGTAGCCCGGGTGACCGTCGGCGTCGACGGCGACGTCGGCCGAGGCACCGTCCTCCGTGACCGCCCGGACGTCGATCCGATACGACCAGGCGTCGAGGGCCTCGGGTCGAGGGCCGTCACCGGGCGCGGGACCGATCCGTTCGAGGGTGTCGGCCAGCGGCCGCTTGATGATCCGGGGTAGGCGGCCGGCCGTTGCGACCAGGTACTGACCGGCACCGAGGGCGGCCGACAGCGCCGGCGCCGCGCCCGGGAGGTCGGGCCCCGGCAGCAGCGACGCGGCGACCGACCCCTCGCGGTAGCGGAAGTCGGCCGCGAACACCGGGTCGCCCTCCCGCCGTAGCAGGGCGGCGCTGCGATGCACGACGGGCGGGTTGAGGAACGGCGTCGGGAACAGCGGCGCCAGCCAGGCGCCCGTCCCGGCGTGGCGGCGGGGACGTAGGTCGTAGCGGCGACCGCTCGTCGACCTGTCCGGATCGAGCGCGTGGGGGTCGGAGGACTGACCGCCACCGCGCCGGATCATGTCGACCATCGACGCATAGGTCCCACCCGAGACGGCGTCGGCGATCCGGCCCACCCGGGCCGTCGTCGCGATGGTCACGGCGGCGTCCACCTCGACGACAGCGCTGGCGTGTCGCGTGTAGGCGAGGGAGGCGGCCAGCCGGGCGGCGAGATCGAACGGGAGCGACTCGAACCCGGCGCTGGGCACGATCGCCGCTCCACTGTCCATGGCGACGTCGTGGTAGCGGTCGATCATCTCGAGGACCCAGTCGATCTCGCCGGTCAGGTCGAGCTGGTGCACGCCGGCGCGTGCACAGGCAGAGTGCACCGGCTCGCCGTAGCGGGCGTAGGGACCGACCAGGTTGGCCACGACCCGGGCCCGGTCGACCATGGCGTCGATCGATGTGGGGTCGGTCGTGTCGGCCAGCAGGACAGCGTCGGGGCGGGCGCCGACCTGGCCCAACGCCTCGGCGATGCGAGCCTGATCGCGGCCGGCCACCGCCCACCGCAACCCGAGCGCCGGGGCACGACGGTCGAGGTAGCGGGCCACCTCCCGGCCGGTCACGCCGGTCGGCCCGAACAGGACGACGTCGAAGGTGTTCAGCGCGGTCCTCGCTCCCACCACTGCAGGACGCGCAGGGCGCGCAGAGTGTTCCAGCGGCTCGGTGCTCCGACGCCCTCCTCGAGGTCGAAGTGGACGCGACCGGGATGGATTCGGTCGAGGAGCCATCGACCGTCGGGCTGGCGCTTGGACCGTACGACCTCGACGGCCTCCGCCATCCGTGGGTCCGGGTCGACGCCGGCAGCGCGGAAGTAGTCGAGGGCGCGCAGCACGTCGTAGCGCCAGTAGTAGGGGAAGGCGAAGTCGAGGTACGCGGGGTCGATGACCTCGCCGGTGCTCTGGCGACGTAACAGGCTGCGCTCGAGCAGGTACTCCTCCCCGCTCCGGCGGGCCGCGCTGACGGCGGCGGAACCGCCGGTCGCCCGTTCGAACTCGACCAGGCCGTCGAGCACGTCGATCGTGGAGTGGAACGACGAGCGAACCGACCCGTTCTCGGCCTCGCAGTTCCAGCCGCCGTCGGGGAGCCGCTCGCCGAGGATCCGCTCGACGACGGCGGCGACGTCCACCCCGAAGTAGGCGCCTGCTTCGATCGTGCGACCGTTGATGCACGGCTCCACCTCGCCGTCGAAGTACCGCTGACCGGCGTGCTCCCAGTGCCCGTGCTCGGCGACGAGCGGGATGGCTCGGCGGGCGACCTCGGACGCCGGGTCCAGTCCGAGGAGCTGCAGGGTCTGCAGCGTGTGCATCGTCGCCGTCCACGGCTGCCCGGGTTCGCCGCCGGTGTAGGCGGCGGGGAAGCAGGCGCCGCCCGCCCACAGCCCGTCGGCGCCCTCGAGCGCCAAGAGGCGGGCGCCCCAGCCCACGTGCTCCACCCGCGCCCGCTCGGCGGTGAACTCGGCGGGTGAGGCATCGGTGAGATCGCGGAGCACCTGCCAGCGGATGGCGGGATCGCCTTGCAGCAGCCACTCGATCACGTCCACTGCCGCCGGCGAGAGCGGCGCTGGCGTGTCCTGGCTGAACACGTTGACCCAGCGGTCGTGGCGACGGCACCACAGCGAGCTGACGTACATCGCCTCGGTCATGGGTCCGTCGGCCGCCGTCGACGTTGGGCGGCGGTAGTCCGCTCGGTAGGCGAGCAGGACCATATCGTCGGACAGCGCCAGCAGCCGCTCGTCGCTGAGCTCGAACGCCGTGACCGTCGGACCGTCGGCCAACTGCCGCACATGATCGGCGCGGTCGGCGAAGCCCGTCGGGTAGACACCGACGAAGTCATCCGACAGCAATTCGGCATCGGCGGTCCCGTCACCTTCGACGAGTGCTCGCCACACCCGGCCTTCCAAGCGGAGGAAGTCGGTGATGTCCGGATCGATCATCGAGTCACTTTTCCCCTCGTCGGCGGCCACGAGCATGGCCGATGATTGCGGGCGTGGCCACGACCCGACGAGCCGACATGTTTACCGCCGACGGCAAGCCGTCTGAAGACGACCCGCGGGAGCACGGACCGACGTTGGGCGACGAGCGCACCACGCTGGTCGAGTCCCTGCGCTGTCAACGCCTCACGCTGGAGATGAAATGCGCAGGCCTCGACGCGGAGGCGATGGCGCGGCGTTCCCTTCAGCCGTCGACGATGTCGCTCCTCGGCCTGGTGCGCCACCTGGCCGATGGAGAGCGGTCGACGTTCCGGGTGATGATGGCGGGACAGGACGCGCCCCGGCTGTACGGCTCCGACAGCGACCGTGACGGTGACTGCGACGGCGCGGTGCCCGACCCCCAGGTGGTCGCGGAAGCGTGGGAGGCGTGGCGATCCGAGGTGGAGTTCGCGACGCGGTTCGTGGCCGACGCGCCCAGCCTCGACATCACCGGCGACGATCCGTTGAACGAGCACGGCAGCGGTGGAGGGTCGATGTCGCTGCGCGAGGTGCTGGTGGGGATGATCGAGGAGTACGCCCGCCACATGGGTCACGCCGACCTGTTGCGCGAGCGGATCGACGGCCGCATCGGCCAGTAGTGCAACGGATCGCCGTGTTCTGCGGGTCCAACGTGGGCCGCTCGTCCTCCTTCCTGGAGCAGATCACGGAATCAGGCCGCGTCGGGTGGGGCGCGGCCGTCGATGTCATCGGGCGGATGGAGGTCGCTCGTTCGACCGGGGTCGTCGGCTTCGCCGGCGGGATCGTCGGCGGGTGGCGGATCGCTCGCCGTTGATGGGGGATCGGCGCGGCGGAACTGTTCGATGCGGTTGTGGTAGTGGCAGCCGAGCCGCCCGTTGTCCTGCGACGTGTCCCCGCCCTGTAGGTCGGGTCGGATGTGGTCGACGTCGCAGCGCCCGGCGGGTTCGTCACACCCGGAGGGGTGCTGGCAGCGCCGGTCGCGGACTTCGATGGCCCGTCGCAGCGCCCCGGTGAAGGACCGTCGCTGCGACACCGACATGACCCGGTGTGGGCCGTCGAAGACGATCGATTCGATGTCGGCGTCGGCCAGCAGTGGGACGACTTGACCGGGGGCGATGACGGTGCCGTTGGCCAGCTCGCAGATCCTGGCCAAGGTGGCCTCTCCGGCGAGGACGGTGATCAGCGGCCGCGGCCGACCGACCGGTGCGGTGGCGGCGCGGGACCGGTTGGCCATCTCGACGAGGGCGTCGGCGCGCAGCTGGGTGTTGCTGCGTCGCGCCCCGTCGGGTTGGTCGGACCGGCGAAGCTGGTCCATCAGTCGGTCCAGTTCGGACACCACCGCCGCGCCGCCGATGGGGTCGAGCAGGGCGCGCAGGTCGACCATGCCGTCCAACGTCGTCGCCGCGGATGCGCCGCGCTGGTCGTGGAGCCGGTCACCCTCCTCCTCGGTGCTCTCGGAGTCGGTGCGCTGCTTCCAGTACTCGACCATCCGGTGCGCGTCAGCGAACCGCAGCACGGTGCACTGGTCGACCAGCGTCTCCTCGTGCGACTCGAACAGCAGCTGCCGGCGCCCGCTGTTGGCGGAGGACAACAGCTCGACGTGATCCGTCGACAGCGAACCGGCGGCCAAGGCCGAGGCGGTGTGCGGCATCGTCCGCAGCGCGGCGGCGTAGCGCAGTTCCCGCTTCGCTGTCTTGACCGAGGTTGACGTCTCCCGGGACAGCCGGTGGGCCGCCGACCGGGATCCGTCCGACGCCCACACGCCACACCCATCCCAGACCGAGACCACCTGGGCGCGCACTGCGGCGAGACGGTGTGACTGGCGCTGCAACCCGACCACGATCTGGTGCACGTCGTCCATGGCGAAGTCGGTCGGGTCGGCGGCCAGCAATTGGTCGATCACGCCCGTTAGCTGTTCGAGAAGGGCGGCCGCCATGTGTTCATTATAGCGAACATGCGTTCCAAAACGGTACCCCTGAGCAGGGATTTCTTCCCGATTATTGGTGCTCGATCACGACGAGACGCTCGCCCACGTCTGTGTTGGCGGTGAGGCGACGAACGGCGCACCGTTCGCGCCCCCGAGGCTTACGGCTCGGCCGGACCGGTTGCCAGTGTCAGCGTCGTGCTCACCACCGACGAGTAGTAAGACTCGCTGGGTGGATCCTGCGTCGACCGTCACCGAGTTCATCCGCCGCGTCGTCGGGAGGGATCCCTCAACGAGCCCAGGTTGTGTCGATCTGCGATGACGATCGGCCGGTGGTGCCGACGTCTGCGATCTCTGCGGTCGCCACGATCGGCGTCTACGGGTTGACTCGCGACACGTTCCTCGACCGGCTGGCAGGGTCCGCCGTCCGCCTCGTCTTGGACGTCCGCCAGCGGCGCGGCGTCCGTGGACCGCAGTACGCGTGGGCCAATTCCCGGCGCCTGCAGGCTGCCCTCGCCGACGCCGACCTCGGCTACCGCCACCACCCCGAGCTCGCCCCGACGACCGAACTGCGCCATCTGCAATACGCCGAGGACGCCCGGCTCGGCGTCGGCAAGCGCTCTCGCGTCGAGCTCGCACCCGAGTACGCGCGCCGCTACACGGCCGAGATCCTCGACCCCACCGACCTCTCCGCCCTCGTCGCGACGCTGCCGTCCGAAGGTCTCGCCGCCCTGCTCTGCGTCGAGCGCGACCCGGAGGCCTGCCACCGGTCCCTCATCGCCGCCCGCCTGGCCGACCGCCACGGCCTCACGATCGAGCACTTGCGCCCCTGACGGTCGGCCAGGCGCCCGGGCGGGCGAGAGGACGACGGTGCCAGCGGCTCGGCGTGAGGAGCAGTGCGCGCGGCTCGTCCTCGAACATCCAGCGGGCGAAGTTGCGGCGGGCCCAGCCGCCGGCGTGGTCGAGGACGGCGATCGCCGCTCTGGCGCCACGGCGGTGGGCGAGCACCCGGCCGAGCGCGGTGGACATCCGGTGGTCGGCGACGAGGTGATGGCGGACCGCCTGCCCGTAGCGGTCCGCCGCGACCCGCGGACGATCGGCGCCGGCCTCCAGCACCGCCTCGGCGGCCAGTCGCCCCGTCAACAGGGCCTGACCGATGCCCTCGCCGGTCATCACGTCGCTGGCCATGGCGGCATCACCGACCAGCAGAACCCGCCCTGCGCTGAGCCGGGCCCGATCGATCCCGGCCGGGATCGGCCACGTCAGGTGACGCTCGTCCAGCTCGGCCCGTGCGCCCAGGGCCGCCCGGATGTGCGGGCGTTCGAGCAGCCCGGACCACTGCTCCTTCATCATCGCCCCGCCCCGCCCGGCCGCAGCAACGCTCCGCAGCACGCCGAAGCCGACGTTGGCCCGACCGTCGGGCAGCGGGAACGACCACGCGTAGCCGGGCAGCAGATCGGCGTCGAACCACACGTGGAGACCACGTGCCGCAGGGCCGCCGACATCGCGCACGTACGCCCGGAAGGCGTGCCACTCGCCGAGGTAGCCGGGGTCGGCGAGGCCGGCGGCGCGACGGACCGGGCTCCACATCCCGTCGGCCCCGATGACGTACCGCGCGTCGATCGTCCCGCCACCACCGATGCGGGTGACCACCCGATCGTCCCGCTGGTCGAGCGATCCGGCGAAGCTGCAGCCCTCGAGCATGTCGACGCCGGACTTGGCGGCCAGCTCGACGAGCGCAGCGTCCAGCTGGAGACGCGGCGCCACGGCGGCGAACATCCCGAGCCGGCGACCTGACGGCAGCGGCACCGCCACCTCACGCCCCGACGGCGAGCGCAGCACCGCCCCATCCACCACCTGCCAGTCGTCGACCATCGACGGGTCGAAGCCAAGGGCCTCCAGCTCGCGCAGCGCCAGGGTGGTCAGGCCGTCGCCGCAGCACTTGTCCCGCGGGAACCTGGCCTTGTCGATCAGCGTGACATGGCGCCCAGCACCGGCCAGCGTGATCGCCGCCGCCGTGCCGGCCGGGCCGGCCCCGACGACCAGCACGTCGGTGGTCGTCGGCATCGACGCTTGAGGCTACGGCGGGCCGTTTGCCTAGTGTCGAGCGCCGCACGCCGCGAACGCGAGGAGCCGCCACACATGTCGAAGCTGGTCGAGGGCCGCGTGGCCATCGTCACGGGTGCGGGCCGCGGGATCGGTCGCGAGCACGCGCTGAGCCTGGCCCGCCACGGCGCCAAGGTCGTCGTCAACGACCTCGGGGGCGACGTCGACGGTACGGGCGACGACAGCTCGCCAGCCGAGCAGGTCGCCGCCGAGAGCAAAGAGAGGAGTGGCAAGGCAGTCGCCAACGGGGACAAAG
>JBPCJL010000196.1:0-7367 GCA_051005355.1 Ilumatobacteraceae bacterium | reverse complement strand
TGCTGGCGCCGGTGCCGATCCAGGTGGGTCCCCCGGGTTTGCCGCGGTTTGCTGATTTGCGGGCCGCTGCGGCGGTGCTGGACGCCGGCGAGCGGGTCGTGATGCTCGTCGGCGCCGGCGCCCTCGGTGCCGCCGACGAGGTCATCGCGGTGGCCGATGCCCTCGGCGCGCCGATCGTCAAGGCATTGTCCGGCAAGGCCGCGGTGCCCGACGACCACCCATTGACCACCGGCGGTCTCGGCCTGCTCGGCACGAAGCCGTCGGAGTCGGCGATGGACGAATGCGACACGGTGTTCATGGTCGGCAGCAGCTTCCCGTACACGGCGTTCCTGCCGGAGCCCGACGCGGTGCGCTGCGTACAGATCGACATCGATCCCGTCCGGGCCGGCAACCGGCTGCCGACGGAGGTGCCGCTCGTCGGCGACGCCAAGGAGACACTGGCCGCGCTGCTGCCGCTGCTCGCCCGCAAGGAGGACCGGTCCTTCCTCGAAGGCATCCAGGAAGAGATGGTCGGCTGGCGCGAACGGATGGAGGCGCTGGAGGACGGCGAGCGCGATCCGATCCAGCCGCAGTACGTCGTGTCCGTGCTCGATCGGCTGGCCGCCGACGATGCCATCTTGACCTGCGACTCGGGGACCATCGCCACGTGGGCCGCCCGCCATTTCCACATCCGGGGCAGCCGCCAGTTCTACCTGTCCGGCAACCTCGCCTCGATGGCGCCGGGCCTCCCGTACGCGATCGCCGCCCAGGTCGCCTACCCGCAGCGCCAGTGCATCGCCTTCGTCGGCGACGGCGGCTTCGCCATGCTGATGGCGGAGTTCCTCACTGCGTGCCGCTACGAGCTGCCGATCACCGTCGTGGTCGACAACAACGCGCTGTACGGCCAGATCCTGTGGGAGCAGATGGTCCTCGGCTATCCGGAGCACTGCGTGCGGTGGGAGCGTCGGGCCGACTTCGCACCGTGGGCCACGGCGTGCGGCGGGCTCGGGTTGCGGGTCGACCTCGCCGCTGACGTCGAGCCGGCGATCCGCCAGGCGCTGGAGCACCGCGGGCCGTCCCTGGTCGACGTCGCCGTCAACCCCGACGAGCCGCCGATGCCGGCATCCGTCACCTACGACCAGGCCAAGGGGTTCACGAAGGCGTTCCTGCACGGCCAGGGCCGCCGCGCCTCCATCGTGTCCACCATCTTCCGGGACAAGCTCCAACAGCTCAAGAGCTAGGTCAGCGCTACCAACGAGCGAGGGAGACGTGCTCCAGGATCGTCTCGTCCCTCGTCAGGAGCGGATCGTTGGCCGCCAGGGCGTCGCCGACGATCAGCCGATCGAACGGGTCGCGGGACTCGTGAGGGGTGAGCGGTGAGGGGACAGAGTGCCCTCACCGCTCATCTCGCGTGCGGCACCGGCGGTGGGCGCTCAGCTGAGGCGGGCGTCCAGGGTGTCGAGGGCGACGTTGAGCGCAGCGGGGAGGTCGGCGCCGAACTGGGCGTAGTGCTGGCGGATCTGGGGCACGGCGTCCTTCCAGCCCTGCACGTCGACTTCCAGCAGCTCGTGGAGGTCGTCGTCGGCGATCTCCAGACCGGTGGTGTCGAGGGCATCGGCCGTCGGCAGCAGGCCGATCGGCGTCTCCATCGCGTCGGCGTCGCCGTTGACTCGCTCGAACACCCACTTGAGCACGCGGCTGTTCTCGCCGAAGCCCGGCCACAGGAATCGACCGTCCTCGTCGCGGCGGAACCAGTTGACGAAGAACAGGCGGGGCAGGTTGGCCGCGTCGGTCGCCTTGCCGATCGACAGCCAGTGGGCGAAGTAGTCGGCGAAGTTGTACCCGCAGAACGGCAGCATGGCCATCGGGTCGAAGCGGAGCTTGCCGACCGCGCCGGCCTGCGCGGCGGTCGTCTCCGACGCCATGATCGACCCGAGGAACACGCCGTGCTCCCAATCGTAAGCCTCCGTCACCAGCGGCACCGTGGTGCGTCTTCGGCCGCCGAAGAGGATGGCCGAGATCGGCACGCCGGCCGGGTCCTCCCACTCGGCCGCGATCGACGGGCACTGCGCCGCCGGGGCCGTGAACCGGGCGTTCGGGTGAGCGGCGGGCGTCTCGACCTCCGGGTTCCACGGCTGGCCCTTCCAGTCCGTCGCCCGGGCCGGCGCATCCTTCGTCATGCCCTCCCACCACACGTCACCGTCGTCGGTGAGCGCGGTGTTGGTGAAGATGCAGTTGCCCCACAGCGTCTCCATGGCGTTGGAGTTGGTCTCCCAGCCGGTGCCGGGGGCAACGCCGAAGAAGCCGGCCTCGGGGTTGATGGCGTAGAGGCGACCGTCGTCGCCGAACTTCATCCAGCAGATGTCGTCGCCGACCTTCTCGGCCGTCCAGCCGGGGATGGTCGGCACCAGCATGGCCAGGTTCGTCTTGCCGCACGCCGACGGGAACGCGGCAGCGATGTACTTCGACTCCCCTTCTCGATCGTTGACGGCCGGGTTGGTCAGCTTGAGGATCAGCATGTGTTCGGCCAACCAGCCGTCGTCGCGGGCCATCACCGAGGCGATGCGTAGGGCGAAGCACTTCTTGCCCAGCAGCGCATTGCCGCCGTAGCCTGAGCCGTACGACATGATCTCGCGCGTCTCGGGGAAGTGGACGATGTACGTGTTGGCATGGTGGGAAGGGCACGGGACGGCGGCCGGACCGGGCTCGAGCGGAGCACCGACGGAGTGGACACAGGGCACGAACTCGCCGTCGTCACCGAGGGCGTCGAGCGCCTTCTGGCCCATGCGGGTCATGATCCGCATGCTCACGGCGACGTAGGCGGAGTCGGTGAGCTGCACGCCGATGTGGGCGATCGGCGAGCCGAGCGGACCCATCGAGAACGGCACGACGTACATCGTGCGGCCACGCATGGCGCCGGTGTAGAGGTCGATCAGCTCGGCGCGCATCTCATCGGGCTGGCGCCAGTTGTTGTTCGGGCCGGCGGCCCGCTCCTCGTGCGAGCAGATGAACGTGCGGTCCTCGACGCGGGCCACGTCACCCGGGTCGGAGTGCGCCCAGTAGCTGTTCGGGCGCTTGGCCTCATCGAGTGTGGTGAAGGTGCCGGAGGCGACGAGCTCGGCGCACAGGCGGTCGTACTCGTCGGCGCTGCCGTCGCACCAGTGGATGTCGTCGGGCGCCAGCACGCCGGCCCAGTCGTCGACCCATCGGCGCAACTGCTCGTTGCCTGATTGACCGCCTCGCTCGCTCATTGGTGCACCATCGACGTGTGCGACGGGTTGGAGGCTTCCCTGACAACCGGGCACCAATGAGCGTGTCGCCGCAAAGCCGGCGACGAAGAAGCACCGTGCTGATGATTCGCTCGCTCGCTCATGTGATCACTCTCCGTTGAGTCCTGCTGCTTGGTTCCTGTGTCCTGGCCGCCACCGGTGGTGCCGGCGCTGCCGTCAGATCGTGTCGCCCGGCGTCTTCATGTCCACCTCGGATCCCAGGCGCAGCCGGGTGGCGCGGCCCGCGGTGTCGAGGTCGAAGATGACGCGCTGGCCCTGGCGGAGCATGCGGAAGAGCGATCCTTCAAGTGCGTCCGCACCGAGGTCGTAATCAGCCAGGTCGGTGTCGCACATCAGGACCCCGTCGCCCGTGACCGGGTCCCAGGACTTGACGACGCCTTGCACGGGCGAGCCTCGAGGTCTCGTCAGCCGGCGTGGCTCGCCGGGACGTTGGCCACCTTGGTGATCTTGCCGGACTTGAGGCAGCCGGTGCAGACGTCGACGCGACGAACCGACCCCTTGACGAGGGCCCGGACCCGCTGGATGTTCGGGTTCCACCGGCGCTTGGTGCGGCGATGGGAGTGCGACACGGACATGCCCCACGAGGGCTTCTTGCCGCACACTTCACACACTGAGGCCATCACTCACCATCGCCGGGGTCGGGAACTGTCTGGATCGTTCGGGAGAACGGTGCTCCGAGGCTACCGATCGAGGCCGCAGATGACACTGCCCACCAGGTCCGGGAGGGTGCGGACGGCTGTCAGTACAATCTCCCGATGCCAACGGTCGAGGTCGGGACGTTCGGCGTGGTCGAGCTGCGGTTGACCGTCTCCACGTTTCGCGACCTGTTGCACGTCCACCGGTCGGCGATCGATCGGTTGAACGTGTACCCGGTGCCGGATGGCGACACGGGCACCAACATGGCCCGCACCCTCGACGCCGTCGTGGCCGAGATCGGGTCCGCCCCCGACGATCTGGCCGGCACGTGCGACGCCATCAGCCACGGATCGCTGATGGGCGCGCGCGGCAACAGCGGCGTGATCCTGTCCCAGGTGCTGCGCGGCATCGCCGGGACGCTGAAGGCGGCGCCGTCGGTCACGTCGACGACGATGGCGGCGTCGCTGAGGGCGGCGTCCCAGGCCGCCGATCGCGCCGTGCTCAAGCCGGTCGAAGGGACGATCCTCACGGTGGTGCGGTCCAGTGCCGACGGGGCGGAGGCGGCGGCTGATGCGGGCGCCGGTCTCGGTGCGGTCGTGCTGGCGGCGCGGGACGCGGCTCGCGTCGCGCTGGCGGCGACGCCGGACCTGCTACCGGTGCTGCGCGACGCTGGCGTGGTCGATGCCGGCGGCGCCGGCTACCTCCTGCTGCTCGACGCGTTGGCCAACGTCGTGGATGACGAGCCGCTGCCCGAGCCGTCGGCGGTCGAGGCAGCGGCCGGCCCCGCGCGCCAGGCGCCGGTGGAGGAAGCGGGTGGCGATCAGCGTTACGAGGTCATGTTCCTCTGCGACCTCGCCGACGAGCGCATCGACGCCCTGAAGGAGCGGTGGGGGACCGTCGGCGACTCGATCGTCGTGGTCGGCGGTGACGGGCTGTGGAACTGCCATGTGCACACGAACGACATCGGCGCGGCGATCGAGGCGGCGCTCGACTTGGACGGCCGCCCACGGGCGATTCGCGTCACCGACCTGTTCGAGGAGGTCGCCGCCGAACACGCGTTGCGCGAGGCGGCGATGATCCCGGGCCGGCCGACGCCGCTGCCGAGCGAGCCGGTGGATCCGGACGAGCCGGCCGGCCCCGACGAGCCGGAGCCGATCGCGCCGGACCAGCCCGCCGTCACCTGCGCAGTGGTGGCGGTCGCCAGCGGTCCCGGCCTCGCCCAGCTGTTCCGCGACCTCGGCGTGCAGGCCATCGTGGCTGGCGGCCAGACGTCCAACCCGTCGACGGCGGAGCTGCTGGCTGCCGTCGAGGTGGTGAACGCCGACCAGGTCGTGGTGCTGCCCGGCAACAAGAACATCATCCCGGTGGCCGAGCAGGTCGACGCCCTGACGGAGCGTACGGTGCGCGTGGTGCCGACGCGCTCGATGCCCGAGGGGCTGGCGGCGCTCATGGTGTACGACCCCGAGGATCGGGCCGAGGCGAACGCCGCCGCCATGCGGCACGCCGCCGAGGCCGTCCGGGCCGGCGAGGTCACCCGAGCCGTGCGGGCGAGCGGCACGCCGGTCGGGCCGGTGGCCGGGGGCGACTGGATCGGCATCGCCGGGGGCGATGGCATCGTGGCCATCGCGCCGAGCGTCGGCGCCGCGGCGACCGCACTGCTCGACCACCTCGTCGGCGAGGGGGCCGAGCTGATCACTGTGATCGCCGGTGCCGACGCTTCGGCATCCATCACGGACGAGCTGGTGGCGTGGATCGGAGCGCACCGGCCCGGCGCCGAGGTCGAGGTGCACGACGGCGGCCAGCCGCTCTACCCGTACCTGTTCGGTGTGGAGTGACCGCCGTGAAGCCCTGCCCTCCCGGTCAGGGAAGTGGCTGACCGTTCAGCCAATTTTTTGACCAGGACAAGCCCGGGGTGGGATCCGTCGTCACCGCCGGAGGCGCTCGGTGAGGTGGATGGTGACCGGGTCGCCCTCGCTCTTGCCACCGATGGCCGCCCGGACCTCGGCCGTGATCGGCAGCTTGTGAGTGCCGTCGCCGAGGGCCATGAACGCGCCCTCGAATGGGTGGCCGTCGACCGTGCCGGCGACCTTGACCAGCCCGCGGGTGCCGAAGTACTCGGCGCTCCAGTCAGTGCACACGTAGGTCCACCCGCCACGGGCCGGGCTCTTCTGGAGCGTCGCCGTGAACGTCTTGTCGAGCACGTCGTGGTCGGCGGTGGGAGCGGTGGAGTGCGCCATCACGACTCCTCGACGATGTAGAAGCGGTTGCCGTCTGGGTCGTCGAACGTGAACATCGGCGGGATGTCGTCCCAGACCATCAGCTCGCCGACGTCGACGCCACGCTTGCCCAGCGCCGTGTGCTCGGCGGCGGCGTCCGGGACGGTGAAACGGATGCCGGTGTCGGTGCCGACGCCGGCGTCCGCGTTCAGGGCGATCGACGTCGTCGCTCCGGGGGGAGCGACTTCGATCCAGCGCATGGTCGGGCTGATCGGGGCATCGAGACGCTTCTCGAAGCCGAGCTGGTCGACGTAGAAGGCGATCGCATCGTCCTGGTCGCGCACGTTGATCCCGATCGTTCGCACGTCAGTGATGGTGGTTGGCATGGTGTCTTCCTCTTCTCGGTGGATGTCAATGTTCGGTCGTTGACGAGTGCTCGTCGCCGTACATCAGCGAGCCCGGAGTGGTCAGGGTCTGGCCCGTCTCGAGCCAGGTCTTGAGGCCCGACAGGATCATCGGCCAGCCGCCGTAGAGCTCGGGCGGCGCGTCGTCGCGCAGCTGGTCGTGGATCACCGTCAGCCGGCAGGAGTCGCCGAAGGGCTCGATCTCCCAGGTCACCCGGGACGTGCCCTGTCGCTCGGCGTCCTCGCTCCACAGCGTGTGCATGGTCTGCACGAGCCTCCGAGGCGGTTCCACGACCAGGTTCTCGCCCTCGGCCAGCGGACCGTCGGCGCCGGGGTGGTCCAGCGTGTAGCGCGACCCGGGTGTCCAGTCGGACTCGATGCCGGCCCCGAAGTGGTACTTGGCCCGGACCACCGGGTCGGTGATGGCGTCCCACAGGCGTTCGGGCGTCGTGCGGATGTAGATCTCGAACACCTTCTCCATCAACTGCTCCAGTTCGTTCTTCAGGCCGGCCAGACCGGCGGCCCATGGCTCCGTGTACTTGCTCACCCACCGGTCATGGACGAGGCGGATCGGGACGACGTTGAGGTAGTGCAACTTCTCCCGACCCTGGCGCCGGGTGACGACCAAGCCGGCATCCTCCAGCAGGCGCAGGTGTTTCGCGACGCCGATGCGGGTCATGTCGTGTGCTGCCGTCAGGGCGACCAAGGTCTGGCCGTCCCGCTCGTACAGCGCATCGAGCAGCGCCCGCCGAGTCGGGTCGGCGAGTGCCCGGAACACCGTCTCCACGGAAGGGACTATAGGACACCATTTGGTTTCCTGTCAAGCAGGCAACGCGGCGGAA
>JBPCJL010000195.1:0-3028 GCA_051005355.1 Ilumatobacteraceae bacterium | reverse complement strand
TGGCCGGCCTTCACACCGCCCGCCGTCGCGGCGGGAGCCGCCGCCGTCTTAGGGTTCCCACTCGGCATCGGCGCCGTCCGCCTGGGTGCCCTCAACCTCTATCGGGATCGACCTGGCCCCCTCAGCGCCGACCAGCACGCCGACGCGCTGGTGATGGCCAACGTGGCCGCCGGGGTTGTCATCGGCCTGCAGGCCGACGCCACGCCCGGCTCGATCGCCGGCGACCTGGAGGTCGGGGCCAATTTCCAGTTCGTCGTGCACCAAGCAGCCGGCATGGTCGCTGTGCAGCTTGGCGTCAGCGTGACCGAAGCGCTGATCCGGCTGCGGGCGCACGCCTTCGCCGACGATCGGCGGTTGGGTGATGTCGCCGGTGACGTCGTCGGCGGCGGGTTGCGCTTCGATGACCAGCGGTGAACCTGCGATGACCCGATCGGGGGACGCGCCACCTCGAGTGCAGCAGTACCCTCGATGCGGCGAAGACCTGGTCGAGCGGCGAGCCCACCCCGATGGGGAAGGTTGAACACATGACTCGAGAAGCACTTCTGGCGCGCACGATGGTGGAGCTGGCAGACACGCTCGTCGACGACTTCGACATCGTGGACTCGTTGACGACGTTGGCCGATCGGTGTGTTGAGGTGCTCGACATCTCGGCCGCCGGGATCATGCTGGTGGCGCCCGAAGGTGATCTGCGCGTCATGAGCTCGTCGAGCGACGCGATGCGCGTGGTGGAACTGTTCGAACTGCAAGCGCAGCAGGGACCGTGCCTCGACTGCTACCGCACCGGCGAGCCGGTCGTCAACCAAGATCTCGCCGCCGCCAACGGCCGGTGGCCGAGGTTCTGCGCCGTCGCCGTGGCCGGTGGGTTTCACGCCGCTGATGCTGTCCCGATGCGCCTCCGGGGCCAAACGATCGGCGCCCTGAACCTGTTCCGCAGCGAGGTCGGGTCGCTGACCGAAGCGGACATCCTCGCCGCTCAGGCCCTTGCGGACGTCGCCACGATCGCCATCCTCCAACACCGCTCGACGCACGACAGCCGGATCGTCAACGACCAGCTCAGCCAGGCGCTCAACAGCCGCATCATCACCGAGCAGGCCAAAGGGATGCTGGCCGAACAAGGCCGCCTCGAGATGCAAGCAGCCTTCGAACACCTACGTAAATACGCCCGCAACAACAACCGGCGCCTCGTCGACATCGCCGCCGACGTCGTGGACGGGAAGCTAAACCTCAGCGCACTGGATCCCGCCCTCACCTGACGCGGTCAACGGTTGGTGGGCACGCCAGTCGTCACCAATTTGATGACCGCCAACGTGCCGGCGCCGCTCGTTCATAACGTGTGAGCAGGCGAGTCGACACGAGCCCGACCACAAGCGCAGCGAGCGCTGGGAACGCGAGCGTTCCCAGCGCGTTCGCCGCGCCGACCGGTCCAACTTCGCGTTGGCGACCGAAGCTCATCAGTGGTGGTCGGGTTCCTTCGTGCCCGCCTTGGCGAGACCACGCGCCACCATGTATCCGATGAGGATGAAGGTGGCATAGCGCCAGCCATCGTCACGGGTCATGCTGTCGGTGCCCTCGATGTGGGCGGCCAGTAGGACGCCCACCACGCCGAGCACGGCGAACCAGAACTCGCTGGTTCGGAAGAACGTCTTGGTCTCGGTGTAGTCGTCCTGCTCGTCGTCCCAGTCGTCGCGCGTGCCCGCGTATTGGCTGACGAGGGGGTCGTTCGGGTCGGCCGGGCGCATGCCGGACGTCGGGGTGCTCACGGCGTCCGGGTGGATGAACCCGAGCCACGCTGGTCGTTGCGGCGATCCGTGTCACGTCGCTTCAGACCGGCGAGACCGGCCAGACCGGCCAGACCGATCAAGCCGAACAGACCGGCGTTGCTGTTGTCGTCCTCGCTCGCCGCTTCTTCCTGCGCTGGCGCGGCGGCGTCGGCGACCGAAGCTGTCCCCACCAGCAGAAGACCAGCCAAAGCTGGCCCTGCAATCCACTTCCTCTTCATCTCCGCTTCCTTTCATGACGGCTGCAAGAGCAGCCATTTGAGCGGCACCTCACAGTGAGGCACTGCACAACTTGCGTCTTCGCCGTTTGCGACAGGTGGCGAAGTGGCTCTTCGGGAACACACAAGGCGACCGGTCCGCCTCTTCGAAGACGACGAGATCTTTTTTACCGCCGGGGGCTAGAGCGAACGTCGAGGCAAACCCCGACGCGGTTGTCAGCGTTATCCGCCATACGTTTCACCTAAACGCCCTTCTTCACAAAAAGTGAGAAGCGAGACGGCGTGGCATCGACCAGACGCGTCAGCTTCGCAGGATCGTTGCAATTGTGCGACGATCCGCAGCATGAAGGACACCCCTGACGATGACTCGACACGCGTCTCCTTCCGTCGACGGGGACGCCAGCTCCGGAGCGGCCCGAGCCTCTCGGGCCATCGTCGTGCGCCGGGAGATTCGTTGCGCCACGCTCCGAGGATGCCCACCATCGAGCGTGCGGAGACGCAATCGACGGCCACAACACGACCCGTCGCACGCTCACCGACGTCGAGGCGGCGATCGATGAACTGCCTGGCCTTGCGATCGGTCCCGCCGAGGGGAGTCGGGGTGGGGGCGTGGCCTGCCTGTCGTCGACGGCGGTCGGACGGCGCAAGCGAGTGGTGCCCTACAGGAACGGTACGCGGCGCCGTACCACGGCACCAGCGACATAGAAATTGGTGCGGTGGAGGCGCCGGCTCACCGCGTCGCTCCACATTGACGTCGGTAATCGACGTGGAACTCCCGGGGCGCCTTGGTTCGCGCTACCTAGTGGCGCGTCGCGGATTTGGCTGCGGTTAGGGCTGCGCGTCCGCGTCGGACTTTGGCGAGGATCTCGTCGGCGGTCTTCTTCCAGATGAAGGGCTTGGGGTCTTCGTTCCAGTGTTCGGCCCACAGCTCGATTGCCTCAATCAACACCGGGACGCTGTTGAACGTGCCGCGGCGTAGCCGCCGCTCGGTCAGCAAGTGGAACCATCCCTCGACGAGGTTCAGCCACGACG
>JBPCJL010000194.1:0-3440 GCA_051005355.1 Ilumatobacteraceae bacterium | reverse complement strand
TCGGGACGCCTTGATCCGATCCACCCCGACGGCAATGTCCTGCGCGCCCAACGCATCCGCCGCGGCAATCCGGATGTCACCGGCGACGTTGTCGTCGAGGGCACCTGGGAGATCGGCATGCAGGATCAGGCGTTCCTCGGCCTGGAAGCGTCGCTGGCGATTCCGGAGCCGGACGGCAGCGGCGTCGAACTGCACATCGCCACCCAGTGGTTGCACGAGGACCGCAAGCAGATCGCCGCCTGCCTCGACCTCCCCGAGGATCGGGTCCGCCTCGTGCTCGGCGGCGTCGGCGGGGCGTTCGGCGCCCGCGAGGACATCAGCCTGCAGGTCCACACCTGCCTGCTGGCCCTGCGCCTCGGACGGCCCGTGCGCATGGCCTACGACCGGGCCGAGAGCTTCCTCGGCCACGTCCACCGCCACCCGGCCAAGATCTGGATGCGCCACCACGCCACGACCGACGGCGAGCTGGTCAAGATCGAGGCCCGCTTTCTCATGGACGGCGGCGCGTACTCGTCAACGTCGTCGGCCGTGCTGCTCAACGCCATCACCCACACGCAAGGTCCGTACCGCTGCCCCAACGCGGTCGTCGAGGGCTGGGCCGTGCGCACCAACCACCTGCCGTGCGGGGCGATGCGTGGTTTCGGGGTGGTGCAGGCGTGCTTCGCCCACGAGGGTCAGATGGACCGCCTCGCCGCGGCCTCCGGTCTCGATCCCGTCGAGGTGCGCCTGCGCAACGCCATGGTGACCGGCGACCGGCTGATCACCGGACAAGTGGTGGAGAGCGTCGCGCCGGTCGCCCGGTGCATCGAGGAGACGGCCGCGCTGCCGATGCCTGACACGCCGATCGGGGGCGCCGACCCGATGGACCTTCCCGGAGGCGCCGGGCTGACTGCCAGCACGGGCGACGTGCGGCGCGGCATCGGGTGGGGGGTGGCGATCAAGAACCTGATGTACTCGGAGGGCTTCGACGACTACGCCACGGCCCGCTGCCGCCTGCTCGACGGTGTGGCCACGGTCAAGTTCGCCACGTCGGAGGTCGGTCAGGGCTTCGTGACGCTGGCCCAGCAGATCGCCCGGACCGTGCTCGGCGTCGACGTCGTGATGCTCGACCGCATCGACACGTCAGTCGGGTCGGCCGGCTCGACGTCGGCCTCCCGCCAGACCTGGATGAGCGGTGGCGCCGTCGACGCGGCGTGTCGCGCCGTGCGCGAGCGGCTGCTTCAACACGTCGCCGCCGACCGCGGCGTCGACGCCGGGCGTTTGGCCATCGATGGCGGCGAGATCGTCGATGGCGACGATGGGTGGCATGTGGCCGTAGCCGAGGCTGCGCCTGGCATCGAGCTCGACGAGACAGCGGAGTTCCACCACCGGCCGACCGAGGAGCTGGACGAGAACGGCCAGGGCAACTGCCACACCGCATTCGCCTTCGTCGCCCATCGCGCCATGGTCGACGTCGACCCTGAGCTCGGGTTGGTCAAGGTGGTCCAGGTGGCCACGGCGCAGGACGTGGGCCGGGCCCTCAACCCGCTGGCCGTCCTCGGTCAGATCGAGGGCGGCATCTCCCAAGGCCTCGGTCTGGCGGTGATGGAGGAGATCCTCCAAGTCGACGGCGTCGTGCGCAACGCCAGCTTCACCGACTACCTGCTGCCGACGTTCCTCGACATGCCCGACGTCGTCGCCACGCTCGTCGAGGAGCCCGAGCCGCAGGCGCCGCTCGGCGCCAAGGGGGCCGGCGAGCCGCCGTGCATCTCGGTCACGCCGGCGATCGTGGCCGCCATTCGTGACGCTTTGGCCCAGTTCGACGCCGAGTCGGGGCGTACGGATCGACCGCCGCTGTCGCGTGTGCCGGTACGTCCCGCCGACATCGCGCTCTGACCGCCTCACGCCAACCTCATGCGCCCGCCGGCGCGGTTCAAGCGTCCCACAAAGTGGTGGTGGAACGGTGGTCCCACCGACCACCACGCGATCGAGGAGCGCCGATGTCTCACCCCGCCGACACCACCGACTACCACGCCATCCACACCTGCCTGCGCCGGGGCGGTCGAGCGATCGCCGAGGCGATGGCCACGCTCGACGTGTCGGATCGGCGCCGGGTCACGGCGCTGCAGCGGTACTGGGAGGGCTACGCCGGCGAGGTGCTCACGCATCACACGGTGGAGGACAACATCTTCTTCCCCGCGCTGGTCGAGCGGGCGCCAGTTGCCGTCGAGCACCTCGGGCGGATCGACACCGACCACCATCTGCTCGACGAGTTGATGGACGAGGGCCACGCCGCCGTGGCGGCCGTCGTCGACGGCGCCGCGACCGACCGGGCGGCACGGGTGCTCGCCCACCTCGATGCCGAGATGCACCAGCACCTCGCCTTCGAGGACGCCAAGCTGCTCCCGCTGTTCGCCCGGTGCTTCGACCAGGACGAGTACGACCTCCTGCACAAGCAGGCGATGAAGTCGCTCGGTTTCGGCAAGGCAGTGTTCTTCGCCGTCCCGTTCATCGGCTCGTGGCTCGATGACCAAACGCGGGCGACGCTGCTCGGCGGCGCGCCACTTCCGTGCAGGGTGCTGTACCGGGCCACCCGGCGGGGCCACGAGCGACTCGCCGCCCTCGCCCTCGGTGCCGCTCGGCATCAGGCCGGCGCGCCGCTCGACCTCGTGCCTGACCAGACCCATCGCCGCCCGCGCACGTCGCTCGGCCGGCGGTTAGGTTCGCAGGCAGTGTCCGACGAGCGGGAGATCATGGGCTGGCCGGACTTCGGCGTGGCCTCGCGTGAGATCGCCCAGATGGTCGCCGACGACGGCTACGAGCCGGACATGATCTTGTCCATCGCCCGCGGCGGGCTGTTGATCGGCGGCGCCCTCGGCTATGCGCTGTCGGTCAAGAACGTCTACACGATGAACGTCGAGTTCTACGTCGGCGTCGACGAGCGCCTCGAGGTGCCGCGCATCCTTCCGCCGGCACCCGACTTCGTCGACCTGCACGACGCCCAGATCCTGATCGCCGACGACGTCGCCGACACCGGCCACACGCTGCGCAGCGTCGAGCGGTTCTGCGAGGGCAAGGTGCGGGAAGTCCGCACGGCGGTGCTGTACGAGAAGCCGCACTCGGTGGTTCGCTGCGACTACGTGTGGCGGCGCACCGACCTGTGGATCAACTTCCCGTGGAGCGACAAGGACCCGGTCGCCAAGCGGGCCTGGGCGGTCAGGGACGCCTAGGCGGGGACGGCACCGAGCGGCTGCAGTCGGGCCTGCAGCGCCTTGGGCGGCACGACGCCGAGCAGGCGGCCTTCCCGCCACACGGTGACCACCGGGCGCAGGGGGTTCAGCTTCGGGAGCACCGACGCCAGCTCGTCGTCGGGATCGGCCTGGGCCAGCCGGTTGAACGGCGCCATCAGGGACGTGAGCATCACCCACGGGCGCTGTTCGGCCGGCACCGCCCACAGCTGA
>JBPCJL010000193.1:0-3928 GCA_051005355.1 Ilumatobacteraceae bacterium | reverse complement strand
GCGCGGGCGGACTTCCTGCGCTGGTGCTGGCAGATCAAGTTCACCGCGGCCAAGAACGTCGCCGCGTTGGTGGATCGGATGCTGCATGCCTGCGGGGGCTCGGGGTACCGCCGCGACCTGGAACTGGAGCGCTACCTGCGCGACGGCAAGGCCGGATGGGTGATGGGACCGACCAACGAGGTGCTGCGCCAGTTCGTCGTCAAGGCCGTGCTGCTCGGCTTCGACTCCCTCGACTACTGGAACCAGAACGTCAACCAGCGGGCCATCGACAACGAGGTCAAGAAGCTCAACGCGAGCGGCAAGCGCGCCCTGGCTGATCGCTTGTTGGCCGAGGCCGACGAGGACGAGCGCCAGGGCGCCAAGGGCACCGTCCAGGCGACGGCTTGACCGTGCCAGCACTCGAGCTCGGCCTCGAGCAGCACCTCGTGCGACCCGGAGGGGCGGTGACCGTGCGTCTCGACGCCGGTGACGTCCTGACGGTCGTCGACGTCGACGGGCGGCAACCGGCGGGCGTGGGCTTCTCCGTCCCGGCCGCCGTCGTCGGTGGCGGCGGCTGGTGCGCCCTGTTCGGCGAGACGTCCCCGCCAGGCGCGTCGGAGACGTTCCAGGTCGAGCAGGCAACGGCCGCCTCCATCGCGGTGATCGGCGGACCGATGGACGTCGAGGGCCAGAACCCCCCGTCCCCGGTGCGGGTCCTGATCCGGCGCGCCGTCCCGCGCGCGCAGAACGAGCCGATGCTCCCGGAGCCGCTGGCCGATCCGGTCGTGGACCTACGGGTGTCGCGCGCCACGGCCGAGGCCTACGAGGTCGCCGCCGGGCAGTGGATCCAGGTGATCGACGTGGAGGGCCAGCAGTGCTCGGACCTGCTCGCCTTCGACGCGCGGCGCCTGCAGGACGGCGTCGAGCGGGGGCTCGACCCCACCGCGACTCGCACGTTCATGGGCGCGCTGTATCCGGGGCCCGGGCTGTCGTCGAAGTACGTCGACACGGACTTCCAGCCGCTGCTCGAGGTGGTCCGCGACACCGTCGGGCGCCACGACACGTTCGGCCTCGCCTGCACGGCCAAGTACTACGAGGACCTCGGCTACCCCGGTCACGTCAACTGCAGCGACAACTTCAACGGCGCGCTTGAGCGCTACGGCGTCGCGCCGCGCCGGGGCTGGCCGGCCGTCAACCTCTGGTACAACACGCAGGTTTCGGCGGCGAACGAGATCACGCTGGACGAGCCGTGGAGTCGACCGGGCGACTACATGCTGTTGCGAGCGACGAAGGATCTCGTGGTGGCGTCGTCGGCCTGCCCGGACGACGTCAACGCCACCAACGGGTGGAACCCGACCGACGTGCACGTGCGGGTGTACCCGGCCGAGCGCACGTTCTCGAAGGCGATCGCGCGGCGCGTCACCCCCGACGCGGAGCCGGCGCTGACCAAGGAGACGGGCTTCATGCCGCGCTGGAACGCCTTGACGCGGCGCGTCACCGAGTACCGCGGCTACTGGCTGCCCACGTCGTTCTCCGGCAACGGGATGCTGGAGGAGTATTGGGCCTGTCGCGAGCGCGCCGCCGTCATGGACCTCAGCCCACTGCGCAAGTACGAGATCACGGGCCCCGACGCCGAAGTGCTGGTGCAGGCGACGGTCACGCGCGACATCCGCAAGTTGGCCGTCGGGCAGGTCGTCTACACCGCCATGTGCAACCACCACGGCGGCGTGATGGACGACGTCACGATCTTCCGGCTCGGCGACGACCTGTTCCGGCTCGTCGGCGGCGAACCACACGACGGTGTTTGGCTGCGCGAGCAGGCCACGCGGATGGGCCTGCGCGTCTGGGTCAAGGAGTCGACCGATCAACTGCACAACCTCGCGGTGCAGGGCCCGGCCAGTCGCGAGCTCCTGCGCGGGCTGATCTGGACGCCTCCCACCCAGCCGTCGTTCGACGAGCTGCGGTGGTTCCGGTTCGCCGTC
The DNA here is from genome assembly GCA_051005355.1 of Ilumatobacteraceae bacterium. Classification (GTDB taxonomy): domain Bacteria; phylum Actinomycetota; class Acidimicrobiia; order Acidimicrobiales; family Ilumatobacteraceae; genus JALZMG01. Next base: position 1,967 of record JBPCJL010000193.1, on the reverse strand, counting down.
GGCCGGTGGGGCGGCGCCGATGGTCGCCCGCTCGTGGTCTCGCGCACCGGGTACACCGGGGAATTGGGCTACGAGCTGTGGTGCCACCCGTCGGACGCCGGCGCGCTGTGGGACGCGGTGTTCGAGGCCGGCCAGCCGCACGGCCTGCTCCCGCTCGGGCTCGACGCCCTTAACGTGCTGCGGATCGAGGCCGGCTTGGTGTTCGCCGGCGCCGAATTCGACGACACGATCGACCCGTTCGAGGCCGGCATCGGCTTCACGGTGGCGCTGTCGGCCGAGGAGGACTTCATCGGTCGGGCCGCTTTGGAGCGCCGCAAGGCGCACCCGCAGCGGGTGCTGGTCGGCCTCGAGCTGGCGGGCAACGAGACCGCCGGCCAGGGCGACTGCGTGCATCTCGGCCGGCCACAGGTCGGCACGGTCACCAGCGGCTGCCGGTCACCGGTGCTGCGCACGAACATCGCGCTGGCCCGCGTCGACGTCCACTACGCCGCACTGGGCACGGAGCTGGAGGTCGGCAAGCTCGACGGCCACCAGAAGCGGATCCCGGCGACGGTCGTGCGGTTCCCGTTCTACGACCCCGACAAGACCAAGCCCCGTTCGTGACCCCTAGCCCATGCGGGCGTAGCGGCTGCGGTGGAAGAGCAGGGGATCGTTGTCGGCCACCTGGGCGTGGGTGACGGCGCCGACGAGAATGATGTGGTCGCCGCCGTGGAATCAGTGCTCGAGACGGCACTCCAGGTGGGCGTGGCACCCGGCCAGGAGGGGAGCGCCGTTGCCGCCGGGGGCGTGGTCGACACCATCGAACTTGTCGGCCGACGGGCGGGCGAACTGGCCGGACAGGCGCTCCTGATCGGCGGCCAGGATGTTGACGGCGAACGGCCCGCCGATGGTGAAGCCGCGCAAGCTCGGAGCCCGGCGGTTCAGGCACACCAGCACGAGGGGTGGGTCGAGCGACACCGACGTGAACGAGTTTGCGGTGAAGCCGTGGGCGTCGCCGTTGCGGTCGCGTGCCGTGACCACGGTGACGCCGGTGGCGAACGAGCCGACAGCTCGCTTGAACGCATCGATGGTCAACGGATCGGCAACAGGATGCTCGGGTGCGAGGTGGGGCGGGGTGTCTTCGAACATCGAGCCCTCCTCACCTCTGGTTCTGACGAAGATTCGGTGTCGTTTTCGACACCGATCCCGCCACAGAATCGCGCCGCGTGGTGGAGCTGGGGGGAATCGAACCCCCGTCCATCAGCCGGACGCCGAACCTGCTACGACCATCCCCGACTCTGGGACTGACGCTGTCCTACCGGCGGGTCGGCTGGCCACGTCACCGGATGGATCGGTGGCCCTCGCTCGGTCTTTCCCGAACGTCAGCCGTCTTTCCGGCCGTCAGTGGTCTTTCCCTCCGTCATCGCCTGCTTCTGTTGCCGGGCTGCAGGTGACCGGCCCCGTGCGGCATCGCTGCTCACGATGACTGTTCATCTACCTGGGATCAGGCAGCGACAGCGAACTGCTCGTTGGCAATTCTTGTTGGTGCCCCGTTTTACGAGTCTGAGCAACTCGGGTCGCATGCTCGACCTCCGTCACTGACGTCGAAACCTGTCAGCCCCGTTGGTACGTGCCCGGCCAGGGTAGCGGCTGAGCACCGAGGTTTGGACCCGGTTCGGCCGAGGGCACAGAGCGGGCCTGTGGCCAAAGAAGTGTGGGAGAAGAAGAACCCGAAGCAGAAGTCCAAGCAGATGTCGTCGAGCGAGAAGAGCGCGGCGAAGCAGCAGGCCAAGAAGCACGGCCGCTCCAAGCCGAGCCTCGTCGACAACATCAACGCCGGCAAGGGCAAGGGCAAGGGCAAGGGCAAGGGCAAGGGCGGCAGGAAGAGGAAGAAGAAGTCCTAGCCGTCCTGGGCGAGGGGTTGTCGCCAGTTTCCGACCAAACCCCCGAAAGGGAGGGGGGAGAGAAGACTATGGTAACTGGGGATG
>JBPCJL010000192.1:0-10183 GCA_051005355.1 Ilumatobacteraceae bacterium | reverse complement strand
AGATGAGGTGGCGGCGCACCTGACCTGTCATGGTTCCGTCATACAGATGACGTTGTTGGCGTTGGTGGTCGCCCGGGTGCAACGGCGGGTCGAGCGGTCGACACGGTCGACGCGGCTCCTCGGCGTCGGGACCGTTGCAATGCTCCTCGGGCCGTGCGCACCGACCGACTGCGAGCCGCCGCCAGCGCCCCCGCCGACGCAGTACTTCGGGTGGGTCGGCGTCGGCGGCGCGCTGCCGTCGGACGCAACCTGTGCCGCCGGTGTGCGCGGCGCCGGCGAGGTGCGCCCGGGCAACGCCACGCCCAACGCGACGACGTGGGGATCGCGATCCGCGGAGTTCACGCGCGCCACGGGCAACTTCACCGGCTCGACCGATGAGATCATCCAGTGGGCGGCGTGCAAGTGGGGGTTCGACGAGAACACCCTTCGGGCCCAGGTCGCCAAGGAGTCCTACTGGAACCAGGGGAACCTCGGCGACTGGACGACGAACCCCAACAACTGCGCTCCCGGTCACCCGATCGGGCGGGACGGCCGTGCCGGTCAGTGCCCGGAGTCCGTCGGCGTGATGCAGGTGCGGACGCCGTACTTCCGGGACTCCATCGAGGGATCCCTGCGGTCGACCGCCTACAACATCGACATCGCCCTCTCCGTGTGGCGTCGTTGCTACGAGGGTCAGGAGACCTGGCTGAACGACGTCGAGCGTGGTCGCCAGTACGGCGCCGGCGACGCGTGGGGGTGCATCGGCCGTTGGTTCTCCGGCCGGTGGTACACGCAACCGTCCCTCGACTACATCGCCGCGGTGCGCGCCTACCTCGACCAGCGGATCTGGCTCGACCCCGGCTTCATCGCCTGGCGCCCGTAAGGGCCGTCTCCGGAGCCTCAGTAGCCGAGGAAGTCCGGCGTCGTCCAAATGCGCTGGGACAGGTAGGACTGCACGTCGGCGATGTACCCCTGCGCCGGCTGGGTGTACCAGCGACCGGCGAACCAACGTCCGACGCAGCCCCACAGATCACCGGCGCCGTACTGGCGGCCGCGCTCGACGCCGTTGAGCCACGTCTCCTTGCCCTCGAAACAGGCCCGCCAGATGGCGTAGGTGTAGTCGACGTTCATCGCCGTGGAGCTCTCGACGCCGGGGAAGGCCTGATTGCCGGCGTCGAACCGGGCCTGGCCGATGCCCAGGGACTGCGGGCACTGGCCTGGCCGGACGTCGACGCCCGGCGCGTGACCCGGCGGGCACTCCTCGGCCGGGTAGCTCCACCAGTCGCCCTCGTTGCGCTGGTCCCACCATGACTCCTTGGCCATCTGGGCCCGCACGACGTCCTCGTCAATGCCCCACTTGCAGGCCGCCCACTGGAGGATCTGGTCGGTCGTGCCGGTGAAGTTGCCGTCGACGCGCGACAGCTCGGCGGTGGCGGCCCAGTAGTCAGGCGTGAACGAGTAGCCGGTCGTGGCGTTGTACGGCGCGTTGACGGCCCGTACCTCGGGCGCCGGGCGGACGCGCGCCGCGCACTCGGCGCTCGAAGGCAGCGCCGAGCCCGGCGGCAGCGTGGCGAACCGTCCGGCCGGGGGTGGCAACGTCGTGGGCGGGGTGGCGGTCGTGGGAGCCGGGACCGTCGTCGTGGGCGGCGGCGGTGCTGTCGTCGGAGGTGGGGGTGCAGTGGTCGTCGCGGTCGTCGTGGTCGGTGCACCAGCGGTGGTGACGGTGAACGACCCCGCCGAGTCGTTCCAGTGCCAGAACCCGGCCCAGCCGGGTTGGAACACGCCGACCTTGACGGCGTAGCCACCACCGACGGCGTTGGCCGGGACCGCCCAGCTCGCTGTGAAGGAGCGCTGCCGGCCAGCGGTGAAGGACCGGTTGTCCCAGAAGCGCTGGAATACCTGCCTGCCGTCCGGGGCGTAGACCTCGACATCGACGAGCGCTCGCTGCGTCGACGTCGAACTGACCCGGGCGGTGATCGAGATGGTCATGCCGGCGTTGACGATCGAAGCGACGGTCACGTTCGTCGTGAAGCCACCATCGCTGTGCTCGCCCGCCGCAGCTGCGCCCGGGCTGAAAGCCTGCACCGACAGCAGGCTCAGCAACACCAGCACGATGACGACGAACGAAGGCCGGACCCACGGGAGAGGCTGCAGTCGGGAGGTCATGGGCTCAGGGTCTCCGATCGTTACCAAACCGCCACAATTGTCCCGCAACCGAAATAGTAGCGGGCGATCGATCGCCGGGCAAAGCTTTCGTGCTGGCGGCGACGATCCGAGTCACCGGCGACCTCGACCTCGCCGAGGAGTCCGCCCAGGAGGCCCACGTTCGTGCGTTCGGCCCTCGACGGCCATCGGACGAGGCAGTCCCGCCCCGGCGATCCAGAACCGCGCCCAACACTGCTGAGTCGTGGCTGGTCAGCTGACCCGAGCCATCGGACGGGGCATTACCGTTCGGTACGTGTCCGGCGCTGAGCGCTACATCGAGGAGTACCGGGCCCGCATGGCTGCCGCCGAACACGGTGGGCACGCCGCGCCGCCCGACCGTCGGCGACTGTTGGTGCTCACCGCGGCGTTCACGCCGATGATGGCCGCCGCCGCATTGCCGGTCACGGCGTTGATCGCGGTGGTCGCCTGGCTGCTTTCGAGCGTGACGGCGCGTTGGGGCGGCGTCGTCGTGCTCGTCGCCGCGGTGGTCGGGCTCGGCTACGCGACGGCGCGGTGGTCGATGAAGTACGACGATGTACCGGCCGTGCGGGGCTGGCGCCGGTGGCTCCCGCTGGCCGCGACGATCGTGGTCGCCGGTGCGAGCCTGGCCGAGATCGTGTCGGGGAGTCGTGCGCCTGATCCTGTGATCGTGCTCTGGTTGGCGTCGGTGGTCTGGGTGGCCGCGTTCCTCCCGCTGGCGGCCAGCGTCTGGGGGCCAGCGCGTCGGGCCTTGTGGGCGGTCGGCCCGGCGGTGACGTTGGCGGCCATCCTGGTGGTGTGGACGCAGGGCTTCTTCTCGTTGCGCTTTACGAGTGCGGTCCCCGACTTCGACGTGCTCGCGCGACAGGTCGCCAATGGCGACCAGGTCGCTGACGGCACCGACGTGGGCGGCTTCGTGGTGCACGACGTCAACTTCGGCCGTCTCGGCCGGAGCGCAGGGTGCGACGTTGAGTTCTGGATCACCGGGTGGCACGAAGAGGACACCCGCTACATCACCTACTGCGTCAGTCGCCCGATGGCCGATTTCACGCACCTAGCAGGCGATTGGTGGCAGATCGAGGACAGGACACCACCGTCGAACTTGCCGGGCGCCTGAGAAGACAGAGCGGCACGCGAGATCGACCAGCAGGGGGCCCAGGGCTGGGCCAGAGCGAGGCGTCCCGCTCACGGTTGTGTGATGAGCGATGTGCGGCATGGAGACGCAGATCGTTATCGCGCCGACTGCGAGCCTCGCGATGAGTTGGTTGCCCGGTTCGAGTCAAAGTCCGCAACGGCTCCCCACCCCCGAGCCACGAGTGAAACGGAGAACGACCGATGACGACAGCAACCACTACTCACACCGTCGGCACCGGCCCGGAGACCGTGACCTATGACGTACGGGGAGACCTCGCCGCAGCCACGCCCGACCGGCCGGTGCTCCTGATGTTCGCGAACCCCATGGACGCCGCGTCGTTCGGCACGCTCGCCAGCCACTTCACCGACCGGCCGGTCGTCACCTACGACCCTCGAGGCGCCGGTCGCAACCCCACCGACACCCTCGAACTCACCCCGCCGGAGCACGCCCAGGATCTCCACGGGGTCATCGAGGCGCTCGACGGCGGGCCGGTGGACGTGTTCGCCAGCAGCGGCGGGGCCGTCAACGCGCTCGCCCTGGCCGCCGCGCACCCCGGCCACGTGCGCCGAGTCGTGGCGCACGAACCGCCGACCGTGGTGCTGCTGCCCGACAGGGACGCCGCCCTGGCCGCCGTCGAGGACATCCGGGCCACCTACGCCACCGCCGGTTCGGGTCAGGCCCTGGCCAAGTTCATCGCGTTGGTCATGCACACCGGCCCGGTGCCGGATGACTGGACCGAGCAACCGGCGCCCGATCCGGCGATGTTCGGGATGTCGTCCAACGACGACGGCGCACGCACGGAACCGCTGATCCGCAACATGCCGGCGTGCAACGTGTACCAGCCCGACGTCGCGGCGCTGGCCGCGCTCGGCGACCGGCTGATCATCGCCGTCGGCCAAGAGTCCGGCGAGGAGCTGGCTGCGCGCGGCGGTCGCTCCGTGGCGGAGGCAGTCGGCCTGGCCGTGACCGAGTTCCCCAGCCATCACGCCGGGTTCCTCGGCGAAGAGTCCGGCCAGCCCGGCGAACCCGCAGCCTTTGCCGCCCGCCTTCGCGGGGTGCTCGGCTGATCACGATCGTTGGTGCGCGTGAGAGGTGAGGGCACAGAGTCCCCTCACCCCTCACCTCACGAGCTGACTCGGGAACGACGGCGCGTGCGTACGGTGGCCGTCCGTGGGTGACCTCGTCGAGCTGACAGCGGTCGAGCAACGACGCCTCATCGGCTCGAGGCAGGTGTCGGCGAGCGAGATGCTCGCCGCCCACCTGGCGCGCATCGACGCCGTCAACCCGGCCACCAACGCCATCGTCGCCCTTGACCCGGAGGTCGGCCGCCTGCGGGCGGCGGCTGTCGACGACGCCATCGCCAGCGGTGAGGATCCTGGACCGCTGGCCGGCCTCGTCACGGCGCACAAGGACCTCGAGGAGACGGCCGACTTCGCGACGTCGTTCGGTTCCCCATTGTTCGGCGCCGGCTACCGGCCGGCAGCCGACGGCCTGCTCGTGGCCAGGATGAAAGCGGCCGGCGCGGTGGCGATCGGCAAGACCAACACGCCCGAGTTCGGCGCCGGCTCGCACACCTTCAACGAGGTCTACGGCGTCACTCGCAACCCGTGGGACCTCGAGCGCAGCGCCGGCGGGTCCAGCGGCGGCGCGGCGGTCGCGCTGGCCTGCCGGATGGTCGCCATGGCCGACGGGAGCGACACCGGCGGCTCCCTGCGCAACCCGGCGGCGTGGAACAACGTCGTCGGGTTCCGCCCGACAGTGCGCGTCGTGCCCTTCGTTGGTCCGGGCAACGCATGGATGCCGATCAGCGCCCACGGCCCGATGGGCCGCACGGTCGACGACGTCGCCCTCTTGCTCGGTGTGCTGAGCGCGCCCGACGGGCGCGACCCGATGCATCGACCGATCGACCTGCCTCGCAACCTGCGCCCGCCCGAGCGGCCGCTGCGAGTGGCGTGGTCGCGGGACCTCGGTGTGCCCGTCGAGCGCACCCAGCTCGACGTCCTCGCCGGCACCCGCCAGACGATGATCGATCTCGGCTGGAACGTGGTGGACGACGAACCGACGTTGGCGGCGGCCAGCGACTGCTTCCGTGTGCTGCGGGCGTGGAACATCGCCAACGGCCGCACCGTCGACCTGCACGGTCGGATGGATCGGATCAAGGCGACGATCCAGGACGAGATCCGGCGCGGCCGTGCCGTGAGTGCAGCAGACGTGGCGGCGGCGTACGCGCAGCTGGCGGCGCTGTGGCGGGAGACGGTGGCCTTCTTCGACCGCGGTTACGACCTGCTGGCCTGCCCCGTGACCCAGCTCTCCCCGTTCCCCGCCGAGGTCGAGTACCCCACCGAGGTGGCCGGAGTTCCGCTGTCCAACTACATCGACTGGATGGAGTCGTGCTGGCGCATCACCGTGACCGGGTGCCCGACGCTGTCGCTGCCGGCCGGGTTCGACGTCGACGGCCTGCCCGTCGGCGTGCAGCTCGTGGCCCGCCAGGGCGCCGACGTGGCCATGCTCCGCGCCGCCAAGGCGCTGGAGGAGGCGACCGGGTTCGCCGGGCGCCGCCCGCCGCTGTTGGAGGCGCCGACATGACGGTGCCGCTGCCAGATCGGGTCGGCCCTCACGGCACGCGCCTGGCCATCGTCGACCCGGTCGGCGACTGGACGTTCACAGACCTTGACAACCACGCCGCGCGTCTGGCCGGCGCCCTCGAGATCGGCCGCGGCGATCGTGTCGGCGTGCTCTGCACCCCCGGCCACGACGTCGTGACCGCCGTGCTGGCCTGCTGGCACGCCGGTGCGCTCGCCGTCCCGCTGCACCCCCCGCACCCGGACGCCGAGCTGGCCTACGTGCTCGCCGACAGCGGCGCGACGGCGATCGTCGCGTCGACGGCGCACCACGCCGCCGCCACCCGCCTGGTGGCCACGTCCGGCATCCGGGTCGTCGATGTGAACGCCGATGGGCCTGCCGAGCGGCGCTCGCCAGCGCTCGACGACCCGGCGCTGATGGTCTACACGAGCGGCACGACCGGGCGACCGAAGGGTGTCGTGCACACCCATCGCAGCCTGGCCGCCATGGTCGACGGGATGATCGACGCCTGGGGCTGGTCGGCCACCGACCGCACCGTGCTCGTCCTTCCCCTGAACCACGTTCACGGACTCGTCAACGTGACGGTCACGGCGCTGGCCGTCGGGGCGTGCTGCGAGGCACCCGGCGGGTTCGACGTGACTGCGGTGTGGGAGCGGCTCAGGTCAGGCGACGTGACCGTGTTCATGGCCGTCCCGACCGTCTACGCCCGCTTGACGGCGGCGTGGGAAGCCGCCGACGGTCAGACCCGTGCCCGCTGGTCGGACGGTGCGGCGGGGCTGCGATTGATGGTGTCAGGATCGGCGGCGCTGCCGGTGTCCACCCTGGAGCAGTGGCGCCGGCTGACCGGCCACACCCTGCTCGAGCGGTACGGGATGACCGAGCTCGGCATGGTCCTGTCCAACACGCTCGACCGGCGGGTGCCGGGCCACGTCGGCGAACCGATGCCCGGCGTCGAGGTGCGCGTGGTCGACGACACCGGCGCCGACGCCGACGAGGGTCAGCCGGGTGAACTGCTGGTGCGCGGCTCGCAGATGTTCGTCGGTTACTGGGAACGGCCCGACGCCACCGCCGAGGCGTTCGTCGACGGATGGTTCCGCACTGGTGACGTCGGCATCCACGAGCCCGACGGCTACCGCCTGCTCGGCCGGTCGTCCGTCGACATCATCAAGACCGGGGGCGAGAAGGTGTCGGCCCTCGAGATCGAGGAGGTTTACCGAACCCACCCGCAGATCGCCGACTGCGCCGTCGTCGGCCTCGACGACACTGAATGGGGCCAGCGCGTCGCGCTCGCCGCCGTGCCGGCGGCCGACGCAGTGCCCGACGGCGATGGCCTGCGGGCGTGGGGAAAAGAGCGCCTGGCCGCCGCCAAGGTCCCCACGCGCTTCGCCGTCGTCGAGGAGCTGCCGCGCAACACCCTCGGCAAGGTCGTCAAGCCAGAGGTCGCCAAGCTCTTCAGCTGAGTCGACGCCGTGCCATCGGCCCTTCTGGATCACGCAGGAGGCGCTCTCAGTCGCCGGTCATCGGACCTCGTCTCGCGAGGAGCACCGCCGCCGCCACGGCGCTCGTGACCATCACAGCCACCGCCACGAGGTAGGCGGCGCGAACGGACACGGCCTGCGCAACGAGCGCGCCGGTGAACGCGCCGAACGGTTGCCCGCCCCACGCCACCATCCGGCCGATGACGTTGACGCTCGATCGGAGGTCGTCGGGCGCGGCGAGCTGGCGGTAGGTGATACCGACCACGACCGTGATGCCGACCGACCAGCCGAAGACGACCAACAATGCTGCCGCCGGTGCCCAGGCGGTCGAGGTGGCCAGGCCGGCGGCGGCCATCGCCGACACGGCGATGGTGCTGGGGACGATCCAGACGACCCGCTCGGGCCGGAAGAGCCGGCCGACGACCAGCCCGGTGATCAGCGAGCCGACGGCGCCGGCGCTGTACAGGACGCCGATGCGGCCGTCGCGATCGGCCAGGCCGAGCTGCTCGACGGCGAAGGGCACGATGAGGCCGAGCACGGCGCCGAAGGCGAACGAGTTGCCGAAGCCGACGCCGAGCAGGGTGGCCACCACGCGGTGGTGGCGGATGAACGACAGACCACGACGCACGTGCGCCCGCAGCGTGGATCCGCTCGATGGTGCTGCACCCGTGCGGAACGAGCTGCGAATCGTGGACTGCACCGCGGCGGCGGCGAGGAAGCTGCCGGCGTCGATCCACACGACGTTGGTCGGTCCGATCAGCGCGGCCAGCGCGCCGCCGATGGCGGGTCCGGCGATCTCGGCGCCCGAGCCCAACGAGGCGAGGAAGCCGTTGGCCGCAGCCAGCCGGCCCGGACCGACGAGCGCCGGGACGGCACCGAACACGGCGGCGTCGGAGAACACGAACGCCGTCGCCGCCAGCAGGGCGACGACGTACACCTGGGCGACGGTGAGGACGCCGAGGACGCTGGCCACGGGGATCGTGGCCACGAGCAACCCTTCGGCCATGTTGCCGCCGATGATCAGACGACGGCGGTCGTACCGGTCGGCGACGGGCCCGGCCACCAGCCCGAACAGCAGGTACGGCACCACCCGCAGGGCGTAGAGGGCGCCGGTCTGGGCGGCCGAGCCGGTGGCCTCGTACACGACGAGCGGCAAGGCGACCGAGCTGACCGAGGTCCCGAACATGCTGATGCCCTCCGCCGCGGCCCAGCGCAAAGGCCGGCTCGCGCCGCAACAGCCCGCCGCTCGCCGCCGCCCCCATCCCCTCAGCCTCGCCGGTTCGTGGAAACGGGATCCGATTCTGACGAAGAATCGGTGTCGTTTTCGACACCGATCGCGCCACGGAATGAGTGGAAGGCGGTCGAATCGCCGGCGCCGACCGGCAACATGTCGGGCGACGTGTTGCGCCTCCTCCGCACCAACCCGGACCTGCGCTGGTTGTTCGCCGCCCAGGTCGTGTCGTTCCTCGGCGACTGGTTCGTGTTCGTGGCGCTCGCCGGCTACGTCGACGACGCCACCGACTCCGAGCTGCTCGTGTCACTCGTGCTCGTCTCCTTCGCCCTGCCCTCGTTCATCGCTTCCCCGCTGGCCGGCCCGCTCGTCGACCGCGTCGATCGGCGCCGCCTCCTGATCGTCGTCTGCGCGCTGCAGGCGCTCGCCGCGTCCGGCCTCCTGCTGCTGCGCGAGGACCGCATCTGGGTCGCCTTCCTCTTCCAGGGCCTCGTCGCCGCATTGGCTGCCTTCGTCAAGCCGGCCATCGAGGCCGCCGTGCCCAACCTCGTCCGCTCACCGGAGGAGCTGCGCACCGCCAACGCACTGTTCGGCTCGACCTGGGGCGTGATGCTCGCCGTCGGGGCCGGGCTCGGCGGCCTGTTCAGCCAGGCGTTCGGTCGCCGCGCGGCGATCGTGGCCGACGTCGCCACGTTCGTCATTGCCGCCGCCTTGATCACCATGGTGCGACGGCCGATGCAACAGCCGAGGGCCTCGACCGGCACGCGCGTCCGGCCCATCGCCGACATGCGCGAGGCGATCGCCCTGGCCCGGCGGGATCGGGTCGTGCTCGCCCTCATGTCCTCCAAGGCGACGTTCGCCATTGGCGCAGGTGTCGTCAGCCAGCTGGTCGTGTTGGCGTCGGAGATCCATGGGGCCGGCGATCGCGGGCGCGGCCTGCTGCTGGCGGCACGCGGCGTCGGCTCCGGCGTCGGCCCGTTCCTCGCCGCCCGTTGGGCCAAGGGCACCGTCAACCGGATCGTTGGTCTGTGCGGTTGGGCGGCGATCGTGTTCTCCGTTGCCTACCTGGGCGCGGCGTGGGCTCCGACGTTGCTGCTCACGAGCGTGCTCATCGTGATCGCCCACCTCGGCGGCGGTGCGCAATGGACCCTGTCGACGTACGGACTGCAGGTCGAGGTCGAAGACCGCGTGCTCGGACGGATCCTGGCGGGCGACTTCGCCATCGTGACGCTGGTCCTCAGCGTGACGAGCGTGGGTGCGGGCGCCCTGGCGATGGTGGTCGGCGTGCGCTGGGCGATCACGTGCTTTGCCCTGGCCGCAGCCATCGCCGGTAGTGCGTACCTCGCGTTGACGAGGGACATCCGCCGTGGCGCGGGCCGGAGCGCGCCGGCACCCGCCGACGCGGTGACCTGACCGGCCCCGGCAATACCCTCGGCCCATGCCGACGACGATCGACAAGGACGCGCTGAAGGAGAAGTACCGGCGCGAGCGGGACAAGCGTCTGCGGCCCGACGGCAACGACCAGTACATCCGACTCGCCGGCCAGTTGGCCCACTACCTCGACGATCCGTACACCCCGGTCCGGCCGCGCGC
>JBPCJL010000191.1:0-6458 GCA_051005355.1 Ilumatobacteraceae bacterium | reverse complement strand
CGCCCGACGCGGTCGCCGGGCACGGCTTCGTCGGCGAGCTCGGCCTCGACGGCACGCTGCGGCGCGTCCCCGGCACCGCCCCGATGGTCGCGGTGCTCCCCGACCTCACCGTGGTCGTGCCGGCGGGTTGCCGGACCGAGGCGGCCGTGGCAGCGACGGGCGACGTGTGCGTGGCGGCGACCCTGGCCGAGGTCGTCGCCGCGCTGACGACGCAGGTCGGCTGGCCCGACCTGGCTGACGAGGCGAGCGGACCGAGTCCGGCACCCGGCCCGGACCTCGCCGACGTGCGCGGCCAACCGGTTGCCCGTCAGGCACTGGAGATCGCGGCTGCGGGCGGACACCACCTCCTCATGGTCGGCTCCCCGGGGTCGGGCAAGACGATGCTCGCCCAACGCCTCCCCGGGCTGCTGCCGGAGCTGACCCGGTCCGATGCGCTGGCCGCCACGATGGTGCACTCGGCCGCCGCCATGTCGCCGCCCGGCGGACTGATCACGCAGCCGCCGTTCCGGGCGCCGCACCACACCAGCTCCATCGTCGCGTTGGTCGGCGGCGGTTCGTCGACGCTCCGCCCCGGCGAAATCAGCCTCGCCCACGGCGGCGTGCTCTTCCTCGACGAGCTCGGGGAGTTCGGGCCGGCCGTGCTCGACGCGCTGCGCGAGCCGTTGGAGGAGGGCGTGATCCGCGTTGCCCGGGCGGCGCTGCGAGCGGTGCTCCCAGCCCGCTTCCAGCTCGTCGCAGCCACCAATCCGTGCCCGTGCGGTGGGGGAGCGCCCGGCGCCTGCGAGTGCGACGACGTGGCCCGCCTGCGCTACCTGCGGCGGCTGTCCGGCCCGTTGCTCGATCGATTCGATCTGCGCGTGGCCGTCCAACGGCCGACGGTCGACGAGCTACTGGATACGGGTGGGGGCGAGCCGACGGCGGCCATCGCCGCTCGGGTCGTCAGGGCGCGTGGCATCGCGACGGCCCGGGCCGGGCGACTCAACGCCGAGCTTCGCGGTGAGGCGCTCGACCAGGTGGCCTCGATCACCCCGGAGGCAAAGGCGCTGCTGCGTTCCGAGATCGAACGCAATCGCCTGGACGGGCGCGGCTACCACCGCATCCGTCGCGTCGCCCGGACCGTCGCCGACCTGCGCACGCCGGCGGCGGGCGTCACCCCCGAGGTCCTCGACGTCGAGCACGTCTCGATCGCCCTCTCGCTGCGCACCCGCCTGCGGGCGACGACCCAGGGACTGGTGGCGTGATGGCGTCGTCGATGCGGACGGATGGGCCGGACGTCCTCGGCTGCCTCGCTGCGCTGGCGGGACTCGAGCTGATGACCATCTCCCGGCTACGTGTGCTCCTCGCTCACCACGATCCGGCCGATGCGTACGAGGTGGCCACCGGTCGCCGCCCCGCCCACCCGATGGTCGAGCGGATGATGCAGGGTCAGGTCCGGGCGGCGTGGCGAGCGTCGGCGGACCGGCGATCACCCTCCGAGTGGGGCGCGCGCTGCCGGCGCGACGACATCTCCGCGGTCACGATGCGCGACGACGACTACCCGCCCGTCCTGCGCCACGACCCCGAGCCGCCGGCCGTCCTGTTCGTCCGCGGCCGGCTCGACGTGCTCGACGCCCGTCGAGTCGGAGTCGTCGGGACGCGCAACGCCACCCGGGCCGGCCGGGCCACCGCGACAGCGCTCGGTCGCGGGCTGGCCGCCGAGGGCGTCGTCGTCGTCTCGGGACTGGCCAAGGGGATCGACGCCGGTGCGCACCACGGTGCGCTGTCGGTCGTCGCCGCAGGAGCTGCACCCCCAGTCGCCGTGGTCGGCAACGGGCTCGACACGCCCTACCCGCGCGTGAACGCCCGCCTGTGGGATGAAGTGGCCCGACACGGCCTGTTGCTGTCGGAGTGGCCGCCGGGTACGGCGCCAGAGGCGTTCCGCTTTCCGCTGCGCAACCGGATCCTCGCCGCGCTGAGCGAGATCGTCGTGGTCGTCGAGAGTCGCGAGCGAGGCGGTTCGCTGATCACGGCGACGGCGGCGATGGAGCGGGGCATCGACGTCATGGCGGTGCCGGGCTCGGTCAACTCGCGGGCCGCCCTCGGAGTCAACCAGCTCCTGCGTGACGGCGCGGCGCCCGTGACCAGCGCACAGGACGTACTGCTCGCCCTCGGCCTGGACAACCGGCGCTCCGGTCGTTCGGACTTCGACCCCCGGCCGCTCCCGCGCGGCGTGGAGGCCGCCGTGCTCGAGCGATGCCGTCGCGACCCGTGCACGCTCGACGAGGTGGTCGTCGACCTCCAGCTGCCGCTGGCCGAGGCCGCGATGACGCTGGCCCGCCTCGAGCGCACGGGTTGGCTGCACGAGGCCGGCGGCTGGTTCGAAGCCGTGGTGGACTGGCCCGACGCCCCGTCGCATCCGCCGGCGGTGTACCGGTGAACGAATACCCTCGCCGCGATGTCCCCGTCGCGACTCGATCCCGACGTCGCGAGCGAGGCCTCGGTGGATCGCTCCGGCGCCTGGCTCATCGAGTCGTTCACGCGCTCGCTCACTTCCTTGTCGGACCACACCGTTGCCGCCTATGCCTCCGACGTCACGGGCTTCGCAGAATGGGTGGCCCGCCTGTCCGCCGACGGCCCGGCGGGGGTCAGCCGCACGATGGTTCGCAGGTACCTGGCCTACCTGACCACCCGCCAGTACGCCCGCCGCAGCATCGCTCGCAAGGCGGCTGCGCTGCGGCGGTACTTCCGCTGGCTCGTACGGACGGGGCACGTCCCGACCGACCCGACGGCCGGGGTGCAGGCACGGGGCGGGGACGGCCGGTTGCCGAAGGTCCTCGATCATCGAGACCTCGACGAACTGCTCACGGGACCGCAGGCCGACGAGGAGCCAGAGTGGCGGGACCGACGCGACGACGCCGTGCTCGAGGTGCTCTACGGCTCGGGCCTCCGCGTCAGCGAGCTGTGCGGGTTGGACGTCTCGTCGCTCCAGCTCGATCAGGCCGCCGTCGTCGTGTGGGGCAAGGGTTCCAAACAGCGGCGGGTCCCGCTGTCCGAGCCGTCGATCGTCGCACTCGAAGCCTGGTTGCATCGCCGGCTCGACGTGGTGCCGTCCGATCAACCCGCGCTGTTCGGCAACGAGCGGGGCCGGCGGCTGACGCCGCGCGACGTCCGGCGGATCATCGACCGGCGGTCCCCATCGCCCACCCATCCCCACGCGTTGCGCCACAGCTTCGCCACCCACCTCCTCGACGGTGGCGCCGACCTCCGGGCCGTTCAGGAGCTCCTCGGCCACGCCGATGTTGCGACGACGCAGCGCTACACGCAGGTCAGCCGCGAGCGCCTCCGCGCCGCGTACGGCGCGGCGCACCCCCGGGCATGAACGGGCGCACCGGCGAACGATCGGGTCACCATCGGTGAGCATCGTCGACGTCGACCCGTACCTGGCCCGGCAATGGGAGCGATGGCTTCGGCGGCGCAGCCCGTCGGCCCGAGACCACCTGATCGTGTCGTACGCGCCGCTGGTCAAGTTCGTCGCCGGTCGCGTCGGCGCCGGGCTCCCGGCCAGCGTCGACCCGGCCGATCTCGTGAGCTCCGGCGTGCTCGGGCTGATCGACGCCGTCGAGCGGTTCGACCGCCACCGCGGGGTGAAGTTCGAGACGTTCGCCACGCCACGGATCCGCGGTGCGATCTACGACGGCCTGCGCGAGCTGGACTGGGTGCCGCGCTCGGTGCGGTCGAGGGCACGTGAGGTCGAGCGGGCCATCGCCGAGTTCGAAACGCTCCACGGACGAGGGCCAACGGACGACGAGCTGGCCGACGAGCTCGGCATCGATCGTGACCGGCTCGGCCAGTGGCTGTCGTCCATCGCCTCGACGACCGTCGGCCCGCTGGAACGGGCGCTCGACGCCGGCGCCGAACCGCGGCCGTTGAGCGGGGAAGTCCCCATCGTGCCGTCGGCCGTGGTCGAGGAGCGCGAGGTGCGCCGGGTCATGCGGGCCGAGATCGACAAGCTGCCGGAGCGGGAGAAGCTGGTGCTCTCGCTCTACTACGACGAGGGCCTGACGCTGGCGCAGATCAGCCGCGTGCTCGGTCTCAGCGAGAGCAGGGTCCCCCAGCTGCACAGCAAGTCGGTCCTGCACCTGCGGGCCCGCCTCTCGGCCGCCGGCGTCGCCTAGGCGCCGGCTGGTGGGCGCGCCCGCCGGCTGCTCCGCCACCCGCTCGCGGGCGGCTCGGCGACGAACGTCGCCCGATCGTGACTTCGGTCGCCCGCCACACGTCTCCTGGAGGAGGTCCCGTGTTCCTCGTCGTCACCACGGCCGTGGTCGCATCGCTGCTGGCCCCGGTGGCCCCGCCACCACCACCGCCGGACGGGTGCCTCGCGCCACCGGTGGTGGCACCGATCGTCGACGCGTTTCGTGAGCCGCTGTGCCCGTGGTGCCCGGGCAACCGCGGGCTGGAGTACGGGGCGCCGCCAGGAACGCCGGTGCGGGCGGCGGCGGCCGGGACGGTGGTCTTCAACGGGTCGGTGGCCGGGACGCCCTACCTCGTCGTCGACCACGGTGACGGAACGCGGGCGACCTACGGTCGGCTGGCCGCGAGCTCGCTGCGCATCGGCGATCGCGTGGTCGCCGGGTCCGTCGTCGGGCTGGCGGGCGACGGGCTGTACTTCGGGCTCCGGCGCGGCGAGCGGTACATCGACCCGCAGCCGCTCCTCGGCCGGCCGATCCAGCGCTGGCAGCTCATCCCGACCGACGGCACGCCGGCCCGACCACCGCCGCCGCCCCGCTGGCGCTGTCCCCCGCCTCCGCAGTGAGCGAGCGAGTCTTCGAGCGAGCGAACCATCGACACGGTCTTCTCGCTCATGGCCGAGCGGCTGCTGTGCTTCTGATCGGCGTCACCTCTCACGGTGAGGTGTTGACATGAGCGATTGCGCCGTGGGGGCGCACACCGCTCATCGAGTCGGGCGGGCTCGGGGCGCATCGGCGCCGGTACACTCGCCTGTCGGCCATCGCCCGGTGGTCGGCAATCCAACGTCCCGCCGCCAACTTGCGGTCGCCTCGGCGCCGGTGTGCGGGTCCACCCAACCGCGAAGGAGCCCTCATGGCCGTCATCACCATGCGTCAAATGCTGGAGGCAGGTGTCCACTTCGGGCACCAGACCCGGCGCTGGAACCCGAAGATGAAGCGCTTCATCTTCGGCGAGCGCAACGGCATCTACATCATCGATCTCGAGCAGACGCTCAAGCGCGTCGAGCGGGCCTACGCCTACGTCCGTGACCTCGTCGCCGGTGGCGGCACGATCCTGTTCGTCGGCACCAAGAAGCAGGCCCAGGACCCGGTGCGCAGCTACGCCGAGAAATGCGGCATGCCGTTCGTCAACGAACGGTGGCTGGGCGGGATGCTGACCAACTTCGACACGATCTCCAAGCGCGTCGGCAAGATGATCGAGTACGAGCGCATGCAGGCCTCGGGTGAGTTCGAGCTGATGCCGAAGAAGGAGGCGCTGCTCCTCACGCGCGAGATGGAGAAGCTGCAGCGCAACCTCGGTGGTCTGCGCAACCTCAATCGCAAGCCCGACGCGATCTTCGTGCTCGACACGAAGAAGGAGCACATCGCCGTCACCGAGGCCAACAAGCTCGGCATCCCCGTGGTCGCCGTCGTCGACACGAACGTCGACCCCGAGCTCGTCCAGTACCCGATCCCCGGCAACGACGACGCCATCCGGGCCAACTCGCTGCTCGCCCGCGTCATCGCCGACGCCGTCGAGGAAGGCCGGTACATCGCCGCCAAGCGCGATCCCGCCACGGCGCCGATCGCCCGCTCGGCCGATGAGGAGGCGGCGTTCACCAGCCAGCAGACCGAGGCCCGCAACGCCGCCGCCAGGGCGCAGGCCGACCGGGACGCCCGTCTCGCCGCCGCCCGGCAGATCCCACCGCCGCCGTCGGTCACCACCGACGGTGAGGATCCCTCGGCGCCGGATACCGCCCGAGAGGCGACGCTCGACGAGTCGGCGGTGGAACCGTCCGCCGACACCGCCTCGTCGGCCACGTCGTCGGACCCATCGACTGACGAGCCGCCCGGTGCCGACGTGCCGACGTCGGTGTCCGAACCCCCGACCGGCGAGACGGCACACGACGAGGCGCCAGAGGCCGACGGGCCGCCCGCCACCTCGGCACCGGCGACCGAGGACGAGACCGTCGACGTCGATCCCGGTGACGCCGCCGTGGTCGACGCCCCGCCACCCGCCTGACCGCCACAGCACTGCACCACCCGCCGACGAGACGACGAAGGATTCGAGACCACGATGGCGTTCACCGCCAAGGACGTACAGGCACTGCGCAAGGAGACCGGCGCCGGCATGATGGACGCCAAGCGCGCCCTCGAGAACGCCGACGGCGACGCCGAGGTAGCCAAGCAGTGGCTGCGTGAGCAGGGCCTGGCCGCCAGCGCCAAGCGGGAGGACCGGGAGAACACCCAGGG
>JBPCJL010000190.1:0-7793 GCA_051005355.1 Ilumatobacteraceae bacterium | reverse complement strand
AGAGTAGCAGCGCGTGACGAAACCGTTTCGATCAGGTGACGGCCGGCGTCACCCTCTCACGTAAGAACCCCACCTCGGAAGGTGACGCCGAGCAGGAGCCCAGCAGCTGCTCGGCCATGAGCGGAAGACCGTGCCGATGGTTCGCTCGCTCGAAGACTCGCTCGCTCACTCCCACTCGATCGTGCCGGGCGGCTTCGACGTGACGTCGTAGACGACCCGGTTCACGCCCGCCACCTCGTTGATGATGCGGTTGGAGATCCGCTCCAACAGGTCGTAGGGCAGGCGAGCCCAGTCGGCGGTCATGGCGTCGTCGCTGGTGACGGCGCGCACGATGATGGGATGGCCGTAGGTCCGCTCGTCGCCCATCACCCCGACGGACCTGATGTCGGCGAGGACGGCGAAGGCCTGCCAGATCTCCCGTTCCAGCCCGGCCCCGCGAACCTCCTCCCGCACGATGGCGTCGGCGTCCTGCAGCAGCGCGACCCGCTCTCGCGTGACCTCGCCGATGATCCGCACCCCGAGGCCGGGACCGGGAAACGGCTGGCGCCAGACCATCTCGTCGGGCAGGCCGAGCTCGTGGCCGAGCGCCCGCACCTCGTCCTTGAACAGCTCGCGCAGCGGCTCGATCAGCGCCAGCCGCATGTCCTCGGGGAGGCCGCCGACGTTGTGGTGGCTCTTGATCACTGCGGCGGTCCCGTTGGCGCCGCCCGATTCGATGAGGTCTGGGTACAGCGTGCCTTGGACAAGGAACTCGGCCTCGACCAGCCCGCCCGTGTGCTCCTCGAAGACGCGGATGAACTCGTCGCCGATGACCTTGCGCTTGGCTTCGGGGTCGGTGAGGCCGGCCAGCCGGGCGAAGAACCTGGTCCCGGCGTTGACGTGGATGAGCTCGATGCCCATGGATCGGCGGAACGTCTCGGTCACCTGCTCGCTCTCGCCCTTGCGCATCAGGCCGGTGTCGACGTACACGCAGGTGAGCTGGTGGCCGATGGCGCGATGCACCAGCGCCGCGGCGACGGACGAGTCGACCCCACCCGAGAGCCCGCAGATGGCCCGGCCGTCGCCGACCTGGGCCCTGATCGACGCCACCTGCTCGTCGATGACGGACGCCATGGTCCAGGAGCCGGCCAGACCGGCGCGCTCGTGGAGGAACCGACGCAGCACGCCCATCCCGTACGGCGAGTGGGCAACCTCCGGGTGGAACTGCACGCCGTAGATGGACCGGCCGTCGTCCTCGAGCACGGCGACCGGCGCGTCATCGGTCGACGCCGTAGGGCGGAACCCGGGCGGGGCGACGGTGATGGCGTCGAAGTGGCTCATCCACACGTCGTGGACGTCCGGCGCGTCGTCGGGCAGCACGGACGACGGCGCGTCGCGGTGGAGCTTGGCCCGGCCGTACTCGCCGCTCAGCCCGCGCCCGACGGTCCCGCCGAGCTGCTGGGCGATCAGCTGGGCGCCGTAGCAGATGCCGAGGATCGGGACGCCGAGGTCGTAGATCGCCGGGTCGAGCGACGGGGCGCCGTCGACGTGGACGCTTTTCGGGCCGCCGGACAGGATGACGGCGGCCGGCTGCCGAGCGATGACCTCGGCGGCGGTGATCTGGTTGGGCACGATCTCGGAGAAGACGTGGAGCTCGCGCACCCGGCGGGCGATCAGCTGGGCGTATTGGGCGCCGAAGTCGACCACCAGCACCGGGTCGTCGTGGGCCTCGGGCTCGTCAGCCAAGACCTCGATGGTAGGGCAGCGCCGGTAGATAGCAGCCCATGCCCCACCGGCTGCCCGTGGTCGTGCTGATCGGGGGCGTCGCCGTGCTCGGCGGCGGCCGCGCCGTGGCCGCGTCGAGCGAACCGCCACCGCCGGACACGGTGCCGACGAGCGAGAACGCGTACCTGCCCGCCGACGGGCAGCTGTCCGAGTGCATCAGCGCGCTGCCGCCGCCCTCGTGCGGGAGCGAGGCGCGCGGCGGGTGGCGCCAGACCCTCGTCATGGTCCTCGTCGGGCTGGCGCTGGCCGTCATCGCGTGGCGGATCATCCGATCGGCGCGCCGGCGGTCGCCGGCGCACGGGCGAGCGGAGGTCACGTGAACGACGAGGAGTTCCGGGCGCGGGGCCACGAGCTGGTCGATTGGATCGCCGACTACCTCTCGACGATCGACCAGCGACGGGTGACGCCGGACGTGAAGCCGGGTGACATGCGGGCCGCGCTGCCCGCCCACCCGCCGGCGGCGCCGGAGGAGTGGAGCGGCGTGATGGCCGATCTCGAGCGGGTGATCGTGCCCGGCCTCGTGCACTGGCAGCACCCCAGCTTCTTCGCCTACTTCCCGGCCAACACGTCGTACTCGGCCATCCTCGGCGAACTGCTCGCCGCTGGGCTGGGCGTGCAGGGCATGAGCTGGGTCACGTCGCCGGCGTGCACCGAGCTGGAGACGCTCATGCTCGACTGGACGGTCGAGCTGCTCGACCTGCCGGCGGCGTTCCGGTCCGACAGCGCGGCCGGCGGCGGCGTGATCCAGGGCAGCGCCAGCGAGGCCACGCTGGTGGCGATCCTGTCGGCGCGCTGGCGAGCGCCCGACGGGAACGTCAACCGCGACGGGAACACTTCGAAGCTCGTTGCATATGCAACTTCACAGGCCCACTCCAGCATCGAGAAGGACTTGCGCATCGCCGGCATCGGAACCGACCGGATGCGAACCGTCCCCCATGATGCGTCATTCGCGATGCGGGTTGAGGCGCTGGCCGAGCTGATGGCCGCCGATCGGGCCGCCGGGTTGACGCCGTTCTTCGTCTGTTCGACCCACGGCACGACCTCGTCGATGGCCTTCGACCCGACGGCGCGACTGGCCGAGATCTGTACCGACGCAGGGGCCTGGCTGCACGTCGACGCGGCGATGAGCGGCATCGCCGCGCTGGCTCCGGAGCATCGCTGGGTGAATGACGGCCTCGCGTGTGTAGACAGCTACTACACCAACCCACACAAATGGATGGGCGTCAACTTCGACTGCGACCTGTACTGGACGCGTGACCGGGGGGCGCTGCTCGGGGCGCTGAGCATCCTGCCCGAGTACCTGCGGTCGGCGGCGGCCGAGTCCGGCGCGGCGATCGACTATCGCGATTGGCAGATCCCGCTGGGACGACGCTTCAGGGCGCTGAAGCTGTGGCTGGCCCTGCGCCTCGACGGTGTGGCGGCGATGCAGGACATGATCCGCCGCCACGTCGAGTTGACCCAGCGGTTGGCCGGGCTGGTCGAGGCCCACGATCGGTTCGAGATCGTCGCGCCGCACCCGCTGAACCTGGTGTGCCTGCGGTTGCGCGATGGCGACACCGACGACTTGATCGAGAAGGCCAACGCCACCGGCGAGGTGCTGTTCACACGGACCGTGCTCGACGGGCAGGTTGCCTTGCGCTTCTCGATCGGTACGCGCACCACGGAGTGGGAGCACGTCGAGCGGGCGTGGGAGCTGTTGCAGGACCTCGTTACAAGCGGCTGAGGAGGTCGACCAAGATGTGGGCGGTGGCGCCCCAGATGGTCTCGTCGTCGAGCTCGAAGAAGTGGAGCAGCCGGTCTGTCGGGGCTCGGCCCCAGCGTTCGGTGCGGTAGGTCTCGGGAGTCACGAGCTCGGCCAGCGGCAGCCACAGCACCCGCTCGACCTCGGGGCTGGCCGGATGCAGCGGCATGACCGTCGGGAGACGGGCCACGAGCGGCACGATGTAGCTCCGGCTGACCACGGTGTTGAGGTGGGCCAACTCGCCGATCAGCTCGACCTGCGCCGGGTCGAGCCCGACCTCCTCCCACGCCTCTCGCCGGGCCGCCTCACCCGGCGTCTCGCCGGGGTCGATGCGGCCGCCGGGGTAGCTGATCTCGCCCTTGTGGTTCCGCAGGTCCCACGACCGGCGGGTCAAGAGGACCTCTGCTCCCGTCGCACCGTCGGCCAGCGCCACCAGCACGGCCGACGGGCGAGCGCCAGGAAAGGCCGGAGCGAGGGGTCGCCCAGGAGGGGCGTCGATCAGCGCTCGGGCGACGTCATCGACGGTGACGTCGAGGGGATGGGCGGCCGGGACGGATCCCTCACCCGGCGCCCAGACGGCGGGCCGGGGAATGATCTGGCGACCGCCGGCGCGTCGCGCGATCGGCTCAGCCACCAGTCGGTGCGCTTGGGCTCCAGCCGCTCGTCGACAGCTCCTGGAGGATCTCGCCGAGCCCCGCCGTCTTGAGGTTCGCCAGCACCCGCCCGGGTGACTCCTCACCGGCCTCGAACTGCTCCCAGGCGGCGATCAGCTTCGTCAGGTCGGGGGCCGGTCGATCGAACGCCATGGGGCGGAAGGCTAGGTCCGGCCGTCCGCGCTTCAGTCAGCCCGGCCGCGGCGCTCGCGGACGAACTTGGCGGCGTGGCCGGCCAGGCGCCCGGCGCCACGCCCGATGGCTTCACTGCGGTCGACCGGCGCGCCGTTGGCCCGCGGGACGCGGTGGGCGAACGACGAGTTCCACCACACCACCAGCAGCACGACGGCGACGGCGATCATGGTCACCCGGTTGGCGTTGTCGACCGGCAGGCCCGGGATGGCGGCGGCCGCTACGAGGGCGGCGATGACGACCAGGTCGAGGATGCGGTGCGTCCGGCGGTCGAAGGCGCGGAACGCCCCGACGGGCCCGTCGACCAGCGCGGCGTTGACCACGATCAGGGCACCGAGGATGGACGGCACCGCCGGCTCCGGGCTCTGCAGCCCGACGGCGATCAACACCAGCCCGATCAGGTACTCGGCCACCTGGTGCAACCAGAACGGCCGCAACATCCGCTCGTCACGACCCGCCATCGCCCCGTATGCAACCACCGCCGTCCCGGTTTGCGACGCGCAAGAGGCTGCCGGAAGGCTCCCTGCGCTCGCTGAGTCACCGATCTCGCCACCCGTGACAGCTTCGGTGACACAAACGCGGAAGAGCCGGGCCTTGCGGCCCGGCTCATCCGACGACGCACGTGGAGTCGTTACATCATCCCGGGCATGCCGCCCATGCCACCGCCGCCGCCTGGCATGGCGGGAGCCGGCGGCTCGGGCTTGTCGGCCACCAGTGCCTCGGTCGTGAGGACCATGGCGGCGATCGAGGCTGCGTTCTGCAGCGCCGCCCGCGTGACCTTGGCGGGGTCGACGATGCCGGCCTTGATCAGGTCGGTCAGCTCGCCGGTTGCTGCGTTGAGGCCGGTAGGGCCGGATTCGGCCTCCACCCGCTGCACCCACACCGAGCCCTCGAGCCCGGCATTCTCGGCGATGTAACGGGTCGGCGTGCTGAGCGCCTCGTACACCGTACGGGCCCCGGTCGCCTGGTCGCCCTCGAGCGAGTCGATGACCTTCTGCACTGCGGGCCGAGCCCTGATGAGTGCCACGCCGCCACCGGCGACGACGCCCTCCTCGATCGCCGCCCGGGTCGCCGACACGGCGTCCTCGATGCGGTGCTTCTTCTCCTTCAGCTCGACCTCGGTGGCCGCGCCGACCTGGATCACGGCGACGCCGCCGGCCAGCTTGGCCAGCCGCTCCTGCAGCTTCTCCTTGTCCCAGTCCGAGTCGGTGTTCTCGATCTCGGCCTTGATCTGGTTGATGCGGCCCTTCACGTCGTCGCTGGTGCCGCCGCCGTCGACGATGGTCGTGTTGTCCTTGGTGACGATCACCCGCTTGGCCGTGCCGAGCAGGTCGAGCGTGACGTTGTCGAGCTTCAGGCCGACCTCCTCGGCGACCACCTGGGCGCCGGTCAGCACGGCCATGTCCTGGAGCATCGCCTTGCGGCGGTCACCGAAGCCAGGCGCCTTGACGGCGACCGAAGTGAACGTGCCGCGGATCTTGTTGACCACGAGCGTGGCCAGCGCCTCGCCGTCGACGTCCTCGGAGATGATGACCAGCGGCTTGCCGGTCTTCATCACCGTCTCCAGGACGGGGAGCAGCGCCTGGACCGTCGACACCTTGGCCTGGTGCAACAGGATGTACGGCTCCTCGAGCACGGACTCCTGACGCTCGGCGTCGGTCACGAAGTACGGGGACAGGTAGCCCTTGTCGAACTGCATGCCCTCGGTGAACTCGAGCTCGGTGCCGAACGTGTTCGACTCCTCGACCGTCACCACGCCGTCCTTGCCGACCCTGTCGATGGCCTCGGCGATGACCTCGCCGATCGACGGGTCCGCGGCCGAGATCGTGGCCACGTTGGCGATGTCGGTCTTGTCGTCGACGTCCTTGGCTTCGGCCTGGATGGCCTCGACGGCCGCGGCGACGGCCTTCTCGATTCCCTTCTTCAGGCTCATCGGGTTGGCGCCGGCGGCGACGTTGCGCATGCCGAGCGAGACCATCGCCTGGGCCAGCACCGTTGCGGTGGTGGTGCCGTCACCGGCGACGTCGTTGGTCTTGGTCGCCACCTCCTTGACGAGCTGGGCGCCCATGTTCTCGAACGGGTCCTCGAGCTCGACCTCCTTGGCGATCGAGACCCCGTCGTTGGTGATCGTCGGCGCGCCCCACTTCTTGTCGAGGACCACGTTGCGGCCCTTCGGGCCGAGCGTGACCTTGACGGCGTTGGCCAGCTTGTTGACGCCGGCCTCCAGGGAGCGGCGGGCGGCCTCGTCGAACTTGAGCAGCTTGGCCATCAGCCCACCACTGCGAGGACGTCGCGGCTGGACAGGATCAGCAGGTCGTCACCGTCGATGGTGACCTCGGTGCCGCCGTACTTGCTGTACAGGACGGTCTGGCCGACCTCGACGTCGAGCGGGATCAGCTCGCCGGAGCTCTCGGCCCGCTTGCCGGGGCCGACGGCGAGGACCTTGCCCTGCTGCGGCTTCTCCTTGGCGGTGTCGGGGATGACGAGACCGGATGCGGTGGTCTGCTCGGCCTCGTTGGGCAGGACGACGATGCGGTCATCGAGCGGCTTCAGTGCCATGTTGTGCGTGCCTCCATTGGCGGTGCGGTGGATCGGGGCCGATTAGCACTCGGCCGATGCGACTGCCAATCGTAGGCCGCGATCGAGCCCGTTAGCAACCGGCGGGCGAGAGTGCTAACGGGTTCGAGATGATCCCATTCCAGGGTTTCAGCGCGACGGAGGGTTCGCGGACCGTCCCCCGGTCCGCAAACCCTTCGATCAACCCGGCCGCCAGATGTCGTGGCGGCGGAGCAGCTCGGCGACGGTCGTCAGGGGCAGCCCGACGACGTTGCTCACGCTGCCGCGCACGCCCTCGACGAGCACGCCGCCGGCGCCTTGGATGGCGTAGGCGCCGGCCTTGTCGAACGGCTCGCCGGTGCCGAGGTACCACTGCAGGGCGCCGGAGGTGATCGCCACCATCGTGACCAGGGTGGTGACGACGGCGACGTCCTCTTCACCCTCGGCGCGCAGCGCCACGCCCGTGTGCACCCGGTGCGTCCGGCCGGAGAGGCGGCGCAGCATGCGCGTGGCGTCATCGGGATCACGCGGCTGGCCGAACACCTCACCGTCGAGGTCGACGATGGTGTCGGCGGCCAGCACCGGGTCCCGGTCGACGGCACTCGCCTTGGCCGCCGCGAGCCGGCGGACCAGGTCGACCGGACGCTCACCGGGGCGAGGCGTCTCGTCGACATCGGGCCGTATGACCTCGAACGGAACCCCGAGCTGGGTCAGCAGCTCCCGGCGTCGCGGCGACCCAGAGGCGAGCACCAGCCGGTTCTTCCGGTGGTTTTCGTTCACTGGTGACTACTGAAAACGCTTGAGAACCGCTTCGTGGGTCGTCAGGCGGGTGGGGTGAGGGCCCAGCGGACGGTGCGGGTGATGGCGTCGCCGGCGCCGCGTACGAC
>JBPCJL010000189.1:0-14331 GCA_051005355.1 Ilumatobacteraceae bacterium | reverse complement strand
GACCAAGAGGGCAGCGGACCGCTACGGAGACCGTGTCGCCGCCCGCTACAAGCGCGGCGACGAGTGGGACGAGATCACCTACGCCGAGCTGTGGGAGCGGGTGCGCGCCGTGGCCCTGGGGCTCGTCGACCTCGGCGTCGAGATCGGCGACCGCGTGTGCATCCTCGTCAACACCCGGCTCGAGTTCACCGTCGTCGATCTCGCCGCGGCGACGGCCGGCGCGATCGTCGTCCCGGTGTACCCGACCAACTCGGCCGACGAGTGCGAATGGGTGGTCGGCAACTCCGGTGCCACCCTGATCTTCTGCGAGAACGAGTCGCAGGTGGCCAAGATCGACGAGGTCCGGTCGCAGCTGCCGGAGCTGCGGCACGTCGTCGTCATCGACGGCCACCCGGAGGGCACCATGACGCTCGATGAGGTGGCCGCTCGCGGTAGCGGCGGCGACGCATCCGAGCTCGACCGGCGAGCGGCGGCGGTGAATCCCGACGACGCCTGCCTGATCATCTACACCTCCGGGACGACCGGCCGCCCCAAGGGCGTGGTGCTGACGAACAAGGGCTTCGCGTTCGGTCGCCGCTCCGCGGTGGACGTCGAGATCTTCGGTGAAGGCGACGTCGTCTACCTGTTCCCGCCACTGGCCCACGTCTTCGCCCAGCTCATCCAGGCCGACTGCATCGAGGTCGGGGCGACCATCGCCTTCTGGGGCGGTGACGCCACGCAGATCGTGCCCGAGCTCGGCATCGTCAAGCCGACGGTGCTGCCATCCGTTCCGCGCATCTTCGAGAAGGTGTACGCGCTGGCGATGGGCATGGTGCCACCCGGTGACGAGGACAAGGTGGCCCAGGCCGTCCAGCTCGGCCTGTCGGTGCGCCGGGCCCGCCGTGCCGGCCAGGACGTGCCGGAGGAGCAAGCCGCCGCCTTCGAGAAGATCGACGGGGAGATGTTCGCCCTGATCCGGGGCATCTTCGGCGGCAACGTGCAGCTGGCGATCTCGGGCGCCGCGCCCATCGCCTCGGAGATCCTCGAGTTCTTCTACGCCGCCGGCGTTCCCGTGTTCGAGGGCTGGGGGATGACCGAGACCACGTCGCTCGGCACGCTCAACCTGCCGGACGCGTTCCGCTTCGGCACCATCGGCCGACCGATCGAGGGCGTGGACGTCCGCATCGCCGAGGACGGCGAGATCGAGATCGCCGGCGGCATCGTCATGCGCGAGTACTGGCGCAACCCCGAGGCGACCGCCGACACGATGACCGAGGACGGCTACCTGCGCACCGGCGATCTTGGCTCGATCGACGACGAAGGTTTCGTCTCGATCACCGGGCGCAAGAAGGACATCATCATCACGGCCGGCGGCAAGAACCTGACCCCGGCCAACCTCGAGGGCGACCTGCGCCGCTCGCGCTGGATCTCACAGGCCGTGATGTTCGGCGACCGCAAGCCGTACCCCGTGGCCGTCATCACGCTCGATCCGGAGGAGATCGGGCCGTGGGCGCAGTCCAAGGGGCTGCCGACGGACATCGCCGAGCTCTCCGAGACGACCGAGCTGAACGAGCTCATCCAGGGTGAGCTCGACGCCGTGAACTCGCAGTACGCGAAGGTCGAGCAGATCAAGCGCTTCAAGGTCCTCGACCACGACTTCAGCGTGGAGACCGGCGAGCTGACGCCGTCGCTCAAGCTGAAGCGCAACGTCGTCTACGACCGGTTCTCCCAGGCGTTCGAAGACCTGTACGCGTGAAGCCGCGGCCGGGCCGCCGACGCCGCGTCGTCCTCGCGCTGGTCGACGGGCTGCTGATCTTCGGGGCCTTCGCCGTCACGTTCGCCTCGTTCCGCCGCTTCGACGGCGACGGCGTGCTGTTCAACTCGCTCGGCGCCGCGGCGATCGGCATGGTCGCCATGTACGTCGAGGGGTTGTGGGTGGAGCGGGTGATCGCCGTGCGCTGGATCGAACTGGCCAAGCTGACCCGCCTCTCAGCAGTGCTGTTCGTCGGCGCACTGGTGCTCGACCGAGTGCCCGGTTCGCCGATCACGCTCGTCTCGGCGCTCGTCGGCTGCGCCGCGTCGTGGGTCGTGCTCGTGATCTGGCGGTCGATCCACCGGTCCTGGCTGCGCGTGAACCGCGCTCGCGGCCGCCGCGACCAGCGCGCGCTCGTCGTCGGCTCGGATCACCGCACGATGGCCGTCGTCCGGACGTTCGAGGTCCAGCCGGAGGCCGGGATGCACGTGGTCGGCATCGTCGGCTCGGAGGCGGCCGTGCGCGCAGCCGGCCAGGGCGATCTGTGGCGCGGCGAGCTCCGCGAGCTCCCGTCGATCCTGGAGAGCACGCCCACCGACTGCGCCATCATCGGCGCCACCGACGAGGTGGGGGTCGACGTGCTCGACCTCCTGCTGACCGCAGAGCCCGACGTGTACTCCGTCCCGGTGCGCGGTGGCATCGATGCTCGGCGCGTCACGACGACGGCGTTCGCCAACGAGACCCTGTTGCACGTCGACCCGGAGGAGCTCTCGCCCGTCGCCTGGGGCATCAAGCGGACGTTCGACGTGGTGGTCTCGGTGCTTCTCATCATCGTGCTCAGTCCCGTGCTGGCGGTCATCGCCCTGGCCATCAAGACGGACGGCGGACCGGTGCTGTTCCGGCAGCGCCGGGTCGGGCGCGACGAGCAGGAGTTCGAGGTGCTCAAGTTCCGCACGATGGTCGTCGACGCGGAGGCCCGCCTCGCTGCGCTGCAAGACGAGAACGCGCGGTCCGGCCCGCTCTTCAAGCTGGCCGTCGACCCGCGCGTGACCCGGGTCGGTCGACTGCTGCGGGCGACGAGCCTCGACGAGCTTCCTCAGCTGTTCAACGTCGTTCGGGGCGACATGAGCCTCGTCGGCCCCCGCCCGGCGCTCCCGCGCGAGGTTGCGTCCTTCACGCCCGAGCTGCGGACGCGCCACGGCGTGCGCCCGGGCATCACCGGGCTGTGGCAGGTCGAGGCGCGCGACAACCCAGCCTTCGACGCTTACTCCCGCCTCGACCTGTTCTACGTCAAGAACTGGTCGATCGCCCTCGACATCGTGATCATGCTCGGCACGCTCGAGCAGCTGGCGGTGCGCCCGTTCCTCGGCCGCAAGACCGGCGAGATGACGGCGCTGACGCCGGGCGTGACGGCGACGTCCACGACGTCGCATGACGCCGATCAGTCGGCGAGCATCTCGGCGTAGCCGGCCAGGTTGCTGGCCGGCCCGCTGACGAGGAAGGTGGTGATGCACGTGTCGCGCCACTTCGGCAGCTCGGCGCGGATCTTCGCCGGCGGGCCGACGAGCGCCACGTCCTCGACCATGGCCAGGGGGATGGCGGCCGCCGCCTCGTCCTTCTTGCCCTGCAGGTAGAGGTCCTGCACTTTGGTGGCGACGTCCTCGTAGCCCATCCGAGCGAAGACCTCGAAGTGGAAGTTGGCGCCGCGAGCGCCCATCCCGCCGGCGTAGAGGGCGAGCATCGGGCGGATCAGGTCGGCGCAGCGTTCGACGTCGTCGCCGGGGATGAGGAGCAGGTTGGAGACGACCTCGAAGCGCGTCGCCTTCGAGCCGTCGTCACCGGCGACGGCGAAGCCCTTGGCCAGGCAGTCGCGATAGAAGCTGTCCTCTTTCGGGGCGAAGAACAGCGGCAGCCAGCCGTCGCAGATCTCGGCTGAGAGGGCGACGTTCTTCGGGCCCTCGGCGGCGAGGAAGATCGGGATCTCGCGGCGCAGCGGGTGGACCGTCGACTTGAGCGGCTTGCCGAGGCCGGCGCCGCCCTCGCGCAGGGGCAGGTCGTAGAACTCGCCGTGGTGCTCGACCGGCTCGTCCCGGGCGACGATGCGCCGGATGATGTCGACGTACTCGCGCGTGCGGGCGAGCGGGCGCGGGTAGGGCTCGCCGTACCAGCCCTCGACGACCTGGGGCCCCGAGACGCCGAGGCCGAGGATGACCCGCCCGCCCGAGAGGTGGTCGAGCGTGATCGCCGCCATCGCCGTGGCCGCCGGCGTGCGTGCGGAGAGCTGGATGATCCCCGTGCCGAGCCGCACCCGTTCCGTGTGGGTGCCCCACCAGGCCAGCGGCGTCAGCGCGTCGGAGCCGTAGGCCTCGGCCGTCCACACGGAGTCGAACCCCAGCCGCTCCGCCTCCTTCACGCCCTCCAGCGCACCGGCCGGCGGACCCGCCGACCAGTACCCGGTGCCGTACCCCAGTTTCACCTGACCGTCCATGTCCGCCGACCGTAGACCGCGCTGGTACTACGGTCATTGACGTGAGTGACTTCCAACCGCCTGCCGATCAGCAGCCACCGCCCGCCACCCCACCGGCCTACGCCCCGCCGAGCCAACCACCCGCCGGCCAGTCTCAGGGTCAGGGGCAGCAGTACCTCGCGGTGCCAGTTGGTCAGGTGCCCGAACGCCTCGGCGGCGCGTTCTACAGCCCAGGGCTCGTCATCCTCTACACGATCATCACCCTTGGGATCTTCGGCGCCATCTGGACGTACCGGACGCACGAGGACCTCAAGAAGTACAACGGTGATGGCCTCGGCGGGACGCTCGGCGTGGTCGTCTACATCCTGCTGTCGCCGGTGCTGATGTTCACGATGCCGGGCGAGATCGAGAAGATGTACCAGCGCGACGGTCGCCAGAGCCCCGTCCGGCCGATCATCGGCCTGTGGTTCCTGCTGCCGATCATCGGCAACATCATCTGGTACCTGAAGGTGCAGGACGCCCTCAATGACTTCTGGCTCAGCAAGGGCGCCCAACCCGGCTGAGCTCCATCGGAGGGTTTGCTGAGGGGCCTCTCCTCACGTAGCCCTCGGATGCAGATAAACCTCGGATGAGATGGCGTCAGTGGCCGGGGGCGAACGTGACGGGGAGGTGGTCGGGGCCGAAGATGCCGACGGCGTTGGGCTTCCAGGTCGGCGGCCCGTCGAGGGCCAGTTCGGGCATGCGGCGGGCCAGCAGCGGCAGCGCCTCCTGGAGTTCGGCGCGGGCCAGCGCGGCGCCGAGGCAGTAGTGGATCCCTGAACCGAACGTCAGCTGCGGCTTGGCCGGCGGGTCACGGGTGATGTCGAACCGCTCGGGGTCGACGAACACCGTCGGGTCGAAGTTGGCCGTCGCCACCGACGGTGCGATGAACGTGCCCTGCGGGAACAGCACGTCGCGGTACTCGATGTCCTCGCTGGCGAACCGGCCCGTCCCGCGCACGGCGCCGAAGTAGCGCATCGTCTCCTCGACCGCCGGCGCGGCCAGCTCGGGCCGCTCGGCCAGCAGCTCCCACTGCTTCGGATGGTCGGCCAGGAGGGCGACCGAGCAGCCGAGCTGGTTCCTCGTCGTGTCGGTCCCGGCGATGATGACGGCCTCGACCATCATCACCAGCTCCTCCTCGGAGAGTCGGTCGCCGGCCTCCTCGGCGGCGATGAGATCGGTCAACAGATCCTCCGCCGGCTTGTCCCGGCGCTCGGCGATCAGCCCGCGCGTGTACTCGTCCAGCTCCTCTTGGGCGGCGAGGATCGCAGGGAGGTCCTGCTGCAGCGTGCCGTTGAAGATCCGCAGCACGTCTGTGGCCCAGTGGCTGAACAGCTTCCAGTCCTCCTTTGGCGCACCGAGCAGCTCGCAGATGATCGGGATCGGGTACGGCTCGCAGATGTCGATCGCGATGTCGGCCCGCCCGGCCGGTGCGACCGCGTCGACGAGCCCGTCGACCACCTCGCGCATGAACGGCCGCAGCCGGTCGGCGGCCCGCGGCGAGAAGGCGCGGCCGACCAGCCGGCGCAGCCTGGTGTGCTCCTCACCTTCGGCTGAGAGGATTCCCTGCGGCCGGCGGGCGATCGCCTCGGGCACCTCCACGCCGGACAGCTCGAACAGGCGCGACGTGGCGCTGTGCCAGCGCCGGTCGCGCAACATCGCCACCACGTCGTCGTAGTGGAGGATCGAGTATCCGAACGCATTGCGGGCGATCCAGCTCTCCTGCGCCGCTGCCCGTCGCTGCTCCCGCGTCGCCGAGCGGGCGGACGCGCCCTCCTCCTCCAACACCGGGAGGTCGAGCTCGGACGCCAAGGTGGGAGTGCCCATGCGTACCGACGGTAGCGGTCCGGATGGCTACGGTCGCCGCCGGTGCGCCAGCGGGGGGTCGACGAGGTGGGTCGGCGCCGGCTCGGCACCCTCGACCCGACGCACGTGGTGTCGGCGGCGACGATCGTCGGGCTGTTCGTCGTCCAGCTCGTCTGGTTCCCGCTGCCCCTCGGACTGTGGATCGACGGCCTGGCTCGGGGCGTGCTGGGGGCGATGCTGGCCATCGGGATGGCGCTCGTCTATCGCGCCAACCGCGTCGTCAACTTCGCCCAGGCCGACCTCGGGCAGGTCCCGACGGGCTTCGCCGCCGCCTTCATCCTGTTCTGGGGCCTCCCGTACCTCGTCGGTCTGGGGATGGGTCTCGTCCTCGCCGCCATCCTCGGCGTCGTCGTCGAGCTGGCCATCGTCCGGCGCTTCCGCAACTCGCCGCGCCTCGTCGTCACCGTGGCCACGCTCGGGATCAGCCAGCTCCTCGTCGTCCTCGGCATCCTCGTGCCGCGGTGGTGGGGACGCAACCTGGCCAGCGAGCGCATCGCCCCACCGCTCGACTGGACGTGGACCATCGGCCCCGTCGTCCTCAACGCCAACCACCTCATCGCCCTGATCGTCGGGCCGATCTGCATCGGCGCTGTCGCCTGGTTCCTCGGCCGCAGCCGACTCGGCACGGCGATCAGGGCCACGGCCGAGCGCACCGACCGAGCCGCCACGCTCGGCATCCCGGTCGCCCGATTGAACACCGTCGTCTGGGGGGTGGCGACGGTGCTGTCGTTCGTCGCGCTGTTCCTCAAGGCCGGGATCAGCGGCGTGCCGATCGGCTACGCCGCCGGGCTGGCGCTGCTCCTGCAAGCCCTGGCTGCGCTGGTCATCGGGCGCCTGGAGCGCTTGCCGACCGTGGCCTTCGCCGCCGTGGCGCTCGGGCTGCTCGAGTTCGGCGCCCTCAACAACAGCGACTCGCCGGTGCTCGCCTACCCCATCATGGCGGCGGCCATCTTCGTCGTGCTGCTGGTGCAGCGGACCAGCTCGGCCCGCCGCGACAACGACGCGACGAGCAGCTGGCGTGGCGCCGAGGAGGTCCGGCCGCTGCCCGCCGCCGTCCTCGCCGATCCACTCGTCAACACGGTCCGCTGGACGGCGACGGCCCTGGCCGTGCTCGGCGTCCTGCTCGTGCCGCGCCTGCTGCCGGTCGGCTATGTGATCAAGGGCACGGCGCTCATCGCCTTCGCCATCATCGGCATCTCGCTCGTCGTGCTGACCGGGTGGGCGGGCCAGATCTCGCTCGGCCAGATGGCCATCGTCGGCATCGGCGCCGCCGTGAGCGCCACGTTCACCTCGCGCTGGAGCATCGATCTGACCCTGGCGCTCGTCGTGGGTGGTGTCGTCGGTGGGCTGGCTGCCTTCGCCGTCGGGATCCCCGCGCTGCGCCTGCGCGGGCTGTACTTGGCCGTCACGACGTTCGCCGTCGCGCTGGCGACGGAGCGGTGGCTGCTCAACGACACGTACTTCGACTGGTTCCCCCGGCCGGACGAGCGGTTCGCCCGGCCGCCGCTGTTCGGGCGCATCGACGTCGAGTCACCGACGGCCTTCTACTTCTACTCGGTGGTCGTGCTGGCCCTCGTCTACCTCGCCGTGCGGGGGATCCGGCGCTCGCGCACCGGTCGCGTCATCATCGCGATGCGCGAGAACGAGCGCGGGGCGCAGGCGTACGCCGTGCCGATCGTGCGGGCCAAGCTCACCGCCTTCGTGATCAGCGGGGTGGTCGCCGGGGTGGCCGGGGCGCTGCTCGTGCACGGCAACCGATCGTTCACCAGCGGTCAGTTCGGCGTCGGCGAGAGCTTCGACGTCTTCACGTCGGCGGTGATCGGTGGGTTGGGATCGCTGGGCGGCGCGCTGCTCGGCGCGCTGTACCTGCGCGGCACGCGATGGTTCATCACGTCGCAGGAGTGGCAGCTGCTCTCCACCGGCGTCGGCGTGCTGCTCGTGCTGCTGATCCTCCCCGGCGGCCTGGGCAGCCTGTGGGTCTGGCTGCGCGACGGCGCCGTGCGGCTGCTCGTACGTCGGCCGAAGGATCCCGCCGCGGCAGTCGAGGCGTCCGAGGTGCCCGCCGAGCCGACACCTCGGAAACCGGCGGTGCCTGCGTGAGCCGTTTCGTCGCCGCCGTGCGCCACCCGATGCGCTGGCTTGGCGGCGTCTGCGGCGGCGAGTCGGCATACCCGCTGGTGGTGCTGTTCGGTCTCAACGCCGTCGACGAGCTCGACCGCACCGCGTTCGGCATCCTGCTGCCCAACATCCGTGACGAGTTCGGCCTCGACACCACCAGCATCCTCGCCGTCGTGGCGCTGGCGTCGTTCGCCGCCCTTGCGCTGCAGGTGCCGATCGCCCAGTTCGCCGACCGGTCGCGGCGCGTGCCGCTGGCCATCGTCGGGGCCCTCGTGTGGGGCTGCTTCAGCGGGATGACGGGACTGGCGACCGGCGTGGTCCTGCTCGTCATCGCCCGCAGCGGCAGCAGCATCGGCAAGGCGGTGATCGACCCCACCCACAACTCGCTGCTCGCCGACTACTACCCGATCCAGGCCCGCATCGGTGTCTTCAGCACCCATCGGGCGGCCAACGCAGTCGGCGGCTTCGTCGGTCCGCTGGTCGCCGGCCTGTTGGCCTTCTCCTTCGGGTGGCGAGTGCCGTTCCTCGTGTTCGTCGTGCCGACGGTGCTGTTCGCCGTGCTCGCCTTCCGAATG
The DNA here is from genome assembly GCA_051005355.1 of Ilumatobacteraceae bacterium. Lineage (GTDB taxonomy): Bacteria > Actinomycetota > Acidimicrobiia > Acidimicrobiales > Ilumatobacteraceae > JALZMG01. Next base: position 5,534 of record JBPCJL010000189.1, on the reverse strand, counting down.
ATCGAGCCGACGCGGGGTCGATGGGAGCGTCAAGCCACAGGGGCCAGCGACGATGTCGTCGCGACGGAGGAGATCGTGCCGTCGTTCGCCGAGAGCTGGCGCACCGTGCAGAAGGTCGACACCTTGAAGCGACTGTGGTGGAGCCTGCCGTTCCTCGCCACCGCCCTGATCGGCTTCGTCGTCCTGGCGTCCCTGTTCTACGACGAGCAGTTCGGGCTCGACGAACGCGCCCGGGGCATCGCCGCCGCCGTCGCCGAGCCGTTCCAGCTGGTCGGACTGGTGGTGGGGACCCGCATCGTCACCCGGCGCTTCTTGGCCGACATGGCCGGGTTGATCCGGTTCTTGTCTCGCGTCGCCGTCATCACCGCGATCGCCTCGATCGGCTTCGCCCTGGCGCCGAACATCGTCGTCGCGTTGGCGTTCAACTGTGCCATCTCGGCTGCGCTCTCCGTGCTCGCGCCGGGGCTTCTCGTCGCCCTTTCGTTGGCCATCCCGGCCCGAGCTCGGGCCACCGGGTTCTCGGTGGCGTCGCTGTGGATCATCCCTGGGCTCGTCGTCCTGCCGTTGATCGGCTGGATCGCCGACACGTTCTCCATCCGCTGGGGGATGCTGGTGATGGTGCCGATGTTCGTCATCGGCGCGCTGATCCTCGGCACGGCCCGGCACGTCATCACCGCCGACATCGCCCAGGTGTGGCGAGCCTCGGCGGCGCGCAGCGAGGCGCTGTACCAGCGTCGTCGCGGGCACGCCGACCTGCTGCTCGTGCGGGCCCTCGAGGCCGGTTACGGCGACCGGCAGGTGCTGTTCTCCGTCGACATCGATGTGCGCGAGGGCGAGATCGTGGCGCTGCTGGGCACGAACGGTGCCGGCAAGAGCACGCTGCTCAAGTCGATCAGCGGCATCGTCGAAGCCGACAAGGGCGCCGTCGTGCTCGACGGTCGTGACATCACCCACGCACCACCGAACGAGATCGCCGCCCTCGGCGTCAGCCAGATGCCCGGCGGGCAGGGCGTCTTCGGGTCGCTCTCGGTCGACGAGAACCTCCGCCTCGCCGGATGGACGCAGCGTCGGGACGCCGCCGGCGTCGCCACCGCCATCGCCGAGGTGTTCGAGCTGTTCCCGGTGCTGCGCGAGCGCCGTGCTCGCTCGGCCGCCGATCTCAGCGGCGGCTAGCAGCAGATGCTGGCGCTGGGCATGGCGCTCGTGGCCAGGCCACGGGTCCTGCTCATCGACGAGCTGTCGCTCGGGCTGGCACCGGTCGTCGTCGGTCAACTGCTGCCGCTCGTGCGCCGGCTGGCGGCCGACGGCGTGGCCATCGTGCTGGTCGAGCAGAGCGTGAACGTGGCGCTCACGCTGGCGGAGCGGGCGTACTTCATGGAGCGCGGGACGATCCGCTTTTCCGGACCGACGGCGGAGCTCCTCGAGCGCGACGACCTGCTGCGTTCGGTCTTCCTCACCGCCGTCGCCACGCCGACGCCGGCGGCGGTCGCCACGGCCGAGGTGCTCGACGACGAGCCGGAGGCCACCGCCGCCGTCCTCGAGGTCGACGGACTCGTGCGCTCCTTCGGCGGCATCCGCGCCGTCGACGACGCCTCGTTCGCGGTCGGTCGGCGCGAGATCGTCGGCGTGATCGGCCCCAACGGGGCCGGCAAGACGACGGTGTTCGACCTCATCAGCGGGTTCACGCCGCTCGACCGCGGGCGCGTCGTGCTCGACGGTGTGGACGTCACGGCGATGAACCCGGCCGAGCGTGCCGCCCGCGGCCTTGGGCGCAGCTTCCAGGACGCACGGTTGTTCCCGGAGATGACGGTCAGCGAGGCGCTCGCCGTGGCGCTCGAACGGTGGGTGCACAACCGCAGCGCGCTGGCCGCCGCGTTCCGCCTCCCCGGCGTGTTCGACGACGAGGAGGCCACGACACGACGCGTCGACGAGCTCCTCGAGCTGATGCACCTCGGCGACTACCGCCATTCGTTCGTGCGCGAACTGTCGACGGGCACCCGGCGCGTCCTCGACCTGGCCTGCCTCGTCGCCCACCGCCCGACGGTCGTGCTGCTCGACGAGCCGTCGAGCGGGATCGCCCAGCGCGAGGTGGAGGCCCTGGCGCCGGTGCTGCGTCGCCTGCGTGACGAGATGGGCGCCAGCCTCGTGCTGATCGAGCACGACATCCCACTCGTGGCGTCGATCGCCGATCGGCTGCTGGCGTTGGAGCAGGGACGGGTCATCGCCAGCGGTCCGCCGGCGGCGGTGCTGGAGCACCCGGCCGTGATAGAGAGCTACCTGGGGACCAGCCAGGTGGCGCGGGAACGATCGGGAAACAGGGGGTAGAGGTGCAGCCAGCCAGTGCATCGGGCGCGCGAGGCGACGGCGGGGGCAACCGCCAGCTCAAACGGTGGGGGCCGATCATCGGCGTGCTCGCCGTGGTCGTCATCGGCGTCGTGGTGCTGGTGGTCACGCGAGGCGGTGGTGATGACGACAACAGCGTGTCGACGGCTTCCACCGAGGCGGGCACCACCGTCGCCGAATCGACCCCTCCGCCGACGGCCGGGGGCGGGTCGACGCCGGACACGACCGGCGGCGACGACACCGAGCCGTCCACGACCGCTGGCGGCGACGACATCCCTCCGGCCACGGAGCCGGCCGAGATCACGTACCCGCTGTCCTTCAGCCAGGCCGAAGAAGCCGGCCTCGACATCGACTTCGGCGACCGGTGCGATCCCGAGACCGGACTGCTCGCCGTCCCCGACTACTTCGCCCCCGAGTGCTACGCGCCGTTCGAGGGCGACAACGGCGGCGCCACGGCGCCCGGGGTGACGGCCGACGAGATCACGCTCGTCTACTACATCGGCCAGGAGGCCGACCCGATCATCAAGTACATCACCGACGCCATCGACAACGACGACACGAACGCCGACGACGCCGCGACGATCGAGAACCTGGTCCGCTACTACGAGACCTACTACGAGCTCTACGGCCGGACCGTGAACCTCGTGACCTACGAGGGCACCGGAGGCGCCACCGACGAGGTGGCGGCGCGGGCGGACGCACAGCAGATCGCCGAGGAGTTCCAGCCGTTCGCCGTGCTCGGCGGCCCGGCGCTCACCAGCGCGTTCGCCGACGAGCTGGCGGCGCGCCAGATCCTGTGCGTCAGTTGCACGCCGGGCCAGCCGGCCCAGTTCTACGCCGACCGCGATCCGTACGTCTGGGGCGTCGACGGCAGCCCCGCCCAGAAGCAAGCGCACGTGATCGAGTTCATCGCCAAGCAGCTGATCGGCCAGCCGGCCGTGCACGGCGGCGATGCCGTGATCGGCCAGACCCGGGTCTTCGGGCTGGTGTACATCGAGAGCAGCAGCAACTCGAAGGTGTTGGCCGACGCGTTCGCCGCCGAGATGGCGGCCCTCGGTGCGCCGTTCGCCGAGGTGATCCCGTACCAGCTCGACCCGGCCAGCATCCAGCAGACGGCGTCGCAGATCATCACGCGCCTCAAGGCGGCCGGGGTGACGACGGTCGTCTTCTCCGGTGATCCCGTGGCGCCGCGCGACTTCACGCGCGAGGCCACGGCGCAGGAGTACTTCCAGGAGTGGGTGATCGCGGCGGCGACGCTCACCGACCTCACGGCGTTCGCCAGGACCTACGACCAGGAGCAGTGGGCCCACGCCTTCGGGGTGACGTCGCTGGCCGCCCGGAACCGGCCCCAGACCAGCGGCTACTACTCGCTCTACGTCTGGTTCAACGGTGTCGAGCCGCCGGCCAATGACACCATCGGCGTCTTGCAACCACCGCTGGCGGTGTTTTTTTCCACGGCGCAGGCGGCCGGACCCGACCTGACCGCCGAGACGTGGCGCGACGCGCTGTTCGCCGGCGAGGGGACCACCGCGGCCATCAGCCAGCCGTTCCTGTCGTGGGGCGACCACGGCTACTGGCCTGACGCCGACTACAGCGGCATCGACGACGCCACGGTGCTGTGGTGGGACCCCGTGGCGACCGGCCCGGACGAGATCCGCAAGGTGGGCACCGGGATGTACCAGTACGTCGACGGCGGCAAGAGGTACCTCCCCGGCCAGTGGCCCACCGAGGATCAGCTCTTCGTCCCCGACGGCGCCGTCTCCCTCTACGAAACCCCACCCCCCGGCGAATCCCCCCCGACCTACCCCAGCCCCGCCGGCTGACATCGGTGCTGTGGAAACGGTTCTCAAGCGTTTTCAGTAGTCACCGGCGAACGAAAACTACGCGCAGAACACGCGCGCCCGCCGCGCTCGCGGCTCCTCGCGTGAAAAAATCGGTCATCAGTGACTACTGAAAACGCTTGAGTTCCGATGGTCCGGGGGCGGCCGCTGGGGAGGGATGAAATGATGGTGGTGGCCGCCGGGGCGTGGTCGCCGTCGTTTTCTTGGAGCTTGTAGCCCGTCTTGAGTTTGGTGCGGAGCCCGTGGGACTGGGGAGTGTCGCTTCGAGCACGTATCCCAGATTCTTCTGTTTCCCGGTTCTCCCCCGGTGGCCCTCGAACCACAGGAGGTAGATGATGAGACGGATCCATGATCGAGTCGCCGGGCTCGACGTGCATCGGGACACGGTGGTGGCGTGCGTCGAGCTGTTCGACGGCCGGTCGGTGGAAACCGACAAGCGGACGTTCCAGACGACCGCCACCGGGGTGCGGGCGCTGGGTGAGTGGCTGGCGGAGCGGGAGGTGGAGCTGGTGGTGATGGAGGCCACCGGCGTGTACTGGCGGCCGATCTTCTACGGGTTGGAGGACCGCTTCGGTGAGCTGTGGCTGGTCAACGCCCATCACGTCAAGAACGTGCCGGGCCGCAAGACGGACATGTCTGACGCCGAGTGGCTGGCTGACGTGGCGGCCCATGGGATGGTCCGGGCGAGCTTCGTGGCGCCGCCGGAGATCCGCGGGCTACGCGAGTTGACCCGCTACCGCAAGGAGCCTGTCAAGGTGTTTGTGTAAGCGGCCGTGATCATGGTGGTCAGAGGTGGGGGTGGATGCGGTCGGGGTACACGAGAGCGAGCTGCTCGAGGGCCTGCTTCCAGTTCGTGGTCACTTGTCCTTCGACGAGGCGGCCGGAGGCTCGTCGTTGGCTGCCGGGCAGTCCTCGTTCCTTGGCCCGGTCGCGTGCTCGCTTGTCCTCGATGTTGCAGATCGCCAGCCACAGCAGCTTGACGGCGGCGGCGTCGTTAGGGAAGTGCCCGCGGTTCTTGGAGACCTTGCGCAGCTGGTAGTTCAGTGACTCGACCGAGTTGGTGGTGTAGATCACCCGGCGCAGCGCCGGCGGGAAGGCGAGGAACGGGGTGAAGCGTTCCCAGGCGTCACGGAACGCCTTGATCGTCGAGGGGTACTTCTTGCCGAGCGGAGTCGCAGCGAAGGCCTCGAGCTCGATGAGGGCGCCGTCGGCGTTGGCGGCGGTGTAGATCGGCTTCAACGCGGCGGCGACGGCCTTGCGGTCGGTGTAGTTGACGAAGCGCATGGCGGCCCGGATGAGGTGCACGACGCAGGTCTGCACGGTCGCTTCGGGCCACGTCACTTCGATCGC
>JBPCJL010000188.1:0-2543 GCA_051005355.1 Ilumatobacteraceae bacterium | reverse complement strand
GGTCAGGGACCTCGAGCAGTCAGACCCGTCGCCAGGGTGACCCGAGGGTTTGCGGGGACCGGCGGCGGGACGTCAAACCCTCGATTCGACCAGCTTGGCCCGCGATTTGCGCTACAGACTGGGTGGGAGCTCTGGCTCGGGGGGTTCGCCGATGCCGAACGTCGCCAGCACGGCCTGGACGAGTCGGGAGGGGTTGGCGCCGCCGCCGGTGGAGTTGACGGCGATCACCAGGTCCTGGCCCGGCACCACGTAGATCAACTGTCCGAACAACCCGCGCGCCGTGAAGATCTCGGGCGACTCGATCCACCATTGCAGGCCGTAGCCGGGATTGGTCGGCGCCGGCTCCCGCGACTCCTCGACCCACTCCACTGGCAGCACCGTGGCGCCGTCCCAGAACCCGCCCCGCAGGTAGAGCAGGCCGAACCGGGCGAAGTCCCGCGTCGTCATGTTCGCCCCGAGCCCGCCGAACCAGCAGCCGCTGGCATCGCGCAGGAGCGTGTCCGACGTGATGCCGATCACGTCGAACAGTCGAGCGTTGAGGTAGTCCTCCTGGGCCTGGCACCCGCCGAGGGCGTCGGCGGCGATGCCGGCCAGGAGGATCGTGGTCCCGGTCGAGTACTCGAACTGCGTGCCGGGCTCGGCCTCCAGCGGAAGCTCGGCCACGAAGTCGGCCGAGTTCGGGGCGGTGATCGCTTCGACCACGATGGACTCGGGGGCGTAGACCTCCGACCACTCCAACCCGCTGCTCATCTGCAGCAGCTGGCGCAGCGTGATCGCCTGGCGCGGGTCGCCGGGTGTCTGCCACTGCTCGACGTCGGGCGGCTCGTCGAGCTCGAGCAAACCGTCGGCGACCAGCAGCCCGATCAACGCCGACGTCACGCTCTTGGCGACCGAGAACCAGTCGTAGACCTTGGCCGGCCCGTCGAGCGGGTGGTAGCGCTCGTACACGATCCGGCCGCCCTCCACGACGACGACCGACTGGACGCGCCCCGTCGCGTCGGGCGCACCGAACGCCACCTCGACGGCGTCGTCGATGACGGCCTGGTCGACACCGGCGGGCAGCGGGCCGGTCGCCCACTCGTCGGTTGGGAAGGGCACGCCGGCCGGCTGGACGGGCCACCCGGTCGGCGGTGCCGTTTGCGCCCGCACCGCACCGGCGCTGGAGCCCGAGCCGCTGACCGACGAACCCGCCGGCCCGCCGAGCACCCCCAGCGCGACCGCCGAGGCGACGACCATGGACACTGCGCTCAGCCGTGCGATCCCCCTGTGCATCAGGCGACAGTAGGCAGGCGGCGACAACGCGCCAGACATGCGCCCGGCCGGCGCTCAGTCCGCCGGCAGCAGTTGGCGCAGGTCGGCAGCCAGGTCCTCGGCCGACGTGCCGAAGGGCCAGGTGACGACGAGGGTCCCCCCGGCGTCGACCGCGAACAGATAGCTGCTGTGACCCACCTCGACAGAGCCGTCGGGTGTCGTGCGGACGTCGTAGGTGATGCCGAACGGATCGGCGACCGACTGCAACGTGGCCGCGTCCGGCGTGGCCAGCGCATGAGCGTCCGGCACGAACCCCTGCACGTAGTCGGCCAGCACGTCGGTGTCGCGCTCCGGATCGACGGTCACCATCGCCACGTCGACTCGCCCTGCGTCGTCGCCCAGCTGCTCCAGCGCCCTCCCGAGGTCCGCCATGGTGGTCGGGCAGATGTCTGGGCAGTTCGTGTAGCCGAAGTACACGACGAGCAGCTCGCCGGGCGAGGCCCGCAGGGCGAAGGGCGCCCCGTCGTGACCGACGTCGGGAAGGGCGACGGCGTCGACCTTCGGCGCAGGATCGCGGGTGTAGCCGGCCAGCTCCCGTCCGCCATCGCAGCCGGAAACGACGAGGAGCGCGGCGGCGATCCCGGCGAGACGGACGATCATCCGCCGGGCGCGGCGGTGGTCACCGGCGCCGGCGTGGCCACGGGCACGGGCGGTGCGGTGGCGCCAGGTGCCGGCGTCGCGACCGGGATCGTCGGTGCCGTCGCCCCCGTCGGCGGCGGCGGCGCCTCCCCGGCGGCCAGCGACTCGATGTAGACGACGATCTTGGCGATGTCGGCGTCGGACAGCTGGTTCACGGGCATGGCCACCGCGTAGCCGGTGACCTTCTGTGCGTCCGGCGTCTTGATCGAGGCGGTGAGGTACGCCTGGTCGGCGAGGACGGTCGTGCCGTCGACCAGCGGGACCTGGCTGCCGGCCAGCCCGATCCACGTCGGCCCGACGCCACCCTCGCCGTTGGCACCGTGGCAACCGGCGCACCCGCTGCGGGCGGCGATGTCCCGTCCCTCGGCCGCCGCCGCCCGGTTCGGCCCGCCGTCGTCGTCGTCGCCGCCCTCCGCCGTGCCGCGGCCACCGCCGCACGCCGCCAGCGTCAGGAGCAGCGGCGCGATCGCGACGAGCGGGCGCTGGAAGCGTGTGGCGGAGGTCCGTCCGATCTTCATCGGGCGGCAGTCTGGCAGCGGCGGTTCAGGCTCCCACGTCATCTCGGGACGTTCCGGACCCACCACTCGTAAAGG
>JBPCJL010000187.1:0-9914 GCA_051005355.1 Ilumatobacteraceae bacterium | reverse complement strand
GCTTCGAGCTGCCGGCTGACGGCGTCCAGCTCCCGGTGCTCGCCCGCGGCCAGCAGATCGGGCGCTTCGTGCTCGTGCCGACACCGGGCACGGCTGTGCCGCTCGAGGACCGCCTCGTCGCCGTCGCGATCGCCGACCAGATCGCCGCCGTCTGGCTGCCCGGCACACCCGCCCCGCAATCGAAGGAGGACCGCGCCCGATGAGGGACGTCGTCATGTTGCTCACCATCGTGGCCTTCTTCACCCTCTGCCTGGCCTACGTGCGTTGGTGCGACCACATCATCGGCCCCGACGACGCCGAGCTGGCGGCGGAACGGGACGACCAGGTTGCTGACGCTGCGAGGCGCAACGAGGTAGCGGCGTGATCGCGATGCTCCTCGCCGCCGACATCGACAACGCCATCGGGCTCGGCGTCTCGATCCTGCTGACCATCTACCTGATCTTCGTGCTTGTCCGTCCGGAGCGCTTCTGATGTCCGGTGCCGGGCTATTGCAGCTCATCGCGCTCGGCATCGTGCTGGCGCTCACGGCACCACCGCTCGGGCGCTACATGGCCGCCGTCTACGGCAGCCGCGCTGACGGCTCGGCGCCGGGGGACCGGTTCTTCGTCCCCATCGAACGGGCGGTCTACCGGCTGTTGCGCGTCGATGCCGGTCGCGAGCAGCGCTGGAACGTGTACACGAGCTCGCTGCTCGCCTTCAGCCTCGTGTCGTTCCTCGCCGTCTACGCGCTGCAGCGGTTCCAGGAGCAGCTACCACTCAACCCGACGGGGGTCGCCAACGTCGCCCCGCTCGGGGCGTTCAACGCCGCCGTCAGCTTCGTGACCAACACCAACTGGCAGTGGTTCGGTGGCGAGTCGGCGATGAGCCACCTGACCCAGATGCTCGGGTTCACCGTGCAGAACTTCGTGTCGGCCGCCGCCGGCATGGCCGTGGTGGTGGCCATCATCCGCGGCATCGTGCGGCGCGGTCAGCGCACGCTCGGCAACTTCTGGGTCGACCTCACCCGCACGACCCTGCGCATCCTCCTACCGCTCACGTTCATCGTCGCCATGCTCCTGTCAGCCGGCGGCGTCATCCAGAACCTCGACGGGTTCACGGAGGCGACGCCGCTGGACCCGGCCGTGGCAGCCGAACTGGAGACCGGCACGCAGTCGATCCCGGGCGGCCCAGCGGCCAGCCAGGTTGCAATCAAGCAGCTGGGCACGAACGGTGGCGGCTTCTTCAACGCCAAGTCGGCCCATCCGTTCGAGAACGCCAACGCGTTCACGAACTTCATCGAGACGTGGGCGATCCTCGTGATCCCGCTCGCGCTCGTCGTGACCTACGGCGTGCTGATCGGGTCGCGCCGCCAGGCGCGCGTCCTGCTCGCCGTGATGGCGGGCATCGTCGTCGTCGTCAGCGTGCTGGCCATCGTCGCCGAGTCCGGTGGCAACCCGAACCTCACCGCCCTCGGCGTCGATCAGGGCACGTCGACGGAGTTGGTCGGCGGCAACCTCGAGGGCAAGGAGATGCGCTACGGACCGGCCAGCTGCGGTCTGTGGGCTGGCGCGACGACGGGGACGTCGAACGGGTCGGTCAACTGCCTCCATGACAGCTTCACGCCGATCGGCGGGATGATGCCGATGCTGCAGATGATGCTGGGCGAGATCAGCCCGGGCGGCGTCGGTGTGGGCTTGATGGGCATCCTCATCTACGCCCTGCTGGCCGTGTTCATCGCCGGACTGATGGTCGGTCGCACACCCGAGTACCTGGGCAAGAAGATCCAGGCCGCCGAGATGAAACTCGTCGTGCTCTACCTCGTCGCCATGCCGGCCGCGCTGTTGGCCTTTGCGGCGGCGTCGGTGGTGCTCGACTCCGCGGCGTCGACCATCCAGGACCCCGGAGCGCACGGTCTGTCGGAGGTGCTCTACAACTTCGCCTCCGCGACCAACAACAACGGCTCGGCGTTCGCCGGCCAGGGCACCGGCACCGATTGGTACACCGTGACACACGGGCTGGCGATGCTGGTCGGCCGGTTCTTCCTCATCATCCCCGCTCTGGCCATCGGCGGCTCGCTGGTGCGCAAGCAGCGCGTGCCCGTCACCGCCGGCACCTTCCCGACTGACAGCCCGCTGTTCGGCGGCCTCGTCGCCGGCGCCATCGTCATCGTCGCCGGCCTGACGTTCTTCCCCGCCCTCGCCCTCGGCCCCATCGTGGAGCAATTGAGCCTGTGAGCACCAGCACCTCTCCGTCCATCGACCCGGCTGCGGCCCCGCCGCCGCCGAACCAGCGGCCGCCCAAGGTCCGGTCCCGTCCGGCGGGAGCCCGCTCGCTGCTCGACGGCGCCATCCTGCGCCGGGCCGTGTTGGACGCCTTCGTCAAGCTCGACCCGCGCACGCTGGCCCGCAACCCGGTCATGTTCGTGGTCGAGGTCGGCTCCGTCCTCACGACCATCCTCTTCTTCCGCGACCTGTCCGACTCGTCCGGTGACGAGAACCTCTTCGGCGGGCTCGTCGTCGTCTTCCTGTGGTTCACGGTGCTGTTCGCCAACTTCGCCGAGGCGATGGGGGAGGGCCGAGGCAAGGCGCAGGCGGCGACGCTGCGCAAGACTCGCAGCGAGACGACGGCCAACGTGCGCCGGGGCAGCTCCCTTGAGGAGATCCCGTCGTCGCAGCTGCAGATCGGCGACCTCTGCGTCGTCGCCGCCGGCCAGGTGATCCCCGGCGACGGCGACGTCGTCGAGGGCATCGCCACCGTCGACGAGTCGGCCATCACCGGCGAATCCGCGCCCGTGATCCGGGAGTCCGGCGGCGACCGATCGGCCGTCACCGGCGGCACGCGCGTACTGTCGGACGAGATCGTCGTGCAGATCACGGCCAAGCCCGGCGAGACGTTCCTCGACCGCATGATCGCGCTCGTCGAGGGAGCCGACCGGCAGAAGACGCCGAACGAGATCGCGCTGTCGATCCTGCTCGCCGGCCTGACCATCATCTTCCTGCTCGCCGTCGTGACGCTGCAGCCGTTCGCCATCTACTCCGACGCCGAGCAACCGATCATCGTGCTGGTCGCCCTGCTGGTGTGCCTGATCCCGACGACGATCGGCGGGCTGCTGTCGGCCATCGGCATCGCCGGCATGGACCGGCTGGTGCAGCGCAACGTGCTGGCCATGTCCGGCCGCGCCGTCGAGGCGGCCGGCGACGTCACGACCCTGCTGCTCGACAAGACCGGCACGATCACCTACGGCGCCCGCCAGGCCGCCGAACTGCTTCCCGTACACGACGTCACGGAGGCCGAACTGGCCGAGGCGGCGTTGGCCTCCAGCCTGGCCGACGAGACGCCGGAGGGCCGCTCGATCGTCGAGTTTGCCATCGACCGCTACGGCCTGACGGCGCCGAGTGCGTCCGACGCCACGCTCGTGCCGTTCACGGCGCAGACCCGGATGAGCGGGATGGACTTCGGAACGCGTTCGGTGCGCAAGGGCGCCGCCGAGTCGGTGCGCCGCATGGTCGAGGCCGCGGGCGGGATCGTCCCGCTCGAGTTGTCGCCGCTCGTCGACCAGGTGTCGCGCAACGGCGCCACGCCCCTGGTCGTGACGGACCAGCGAGACGACGGACCGCCGCGAGTGCTCGGTGTCATCCGCCTCAAGGACACGGTCAAGGCCGGCATGGTCGAGCGGTTCGACCAGCTGCGGGCGATGGGCATCCGCACCGTCATGATCACCGGCGACAATGCCCTGACGGCGGCCGCCATCGCCGGCGAGGCGGGCGTCGACGACTTCCTGGCCGAGGCGACGCCTGAGGACAAGATGGCGCTGATCAAGCGCGAGCAGGCCGGCGGCAACCTCGTGGCGATGACCGGCGACGGCACGAACGATGCGCCGGCGCTGGCGCAGGCCGACGTCGGCGTGGCCATGAACACCGGTACGCAGGCGGCCAAGGAAGCCGGCAACATGGTCGACCTCGACTCCAACCCGACGAAGCTGATCGAGGTCGTGGAGATCGGCAAGCAGCTGCTGATCACGCGTGGGTCGCTGACGACGTTCTCGATCGCCAACGACGTGGCCAAGTACTTCGCCATCATCCCGGCGATGTTCGCCGCCGTCTTGCCGGCGCTCGACGAGATCAACGTCATGGGCCTCGACACGCCGCGCTCGGCGATCCTCTCGGCGGTCATCTTCAACGCCCTGATCATCGTGGTGCTGATCCCGCTAGCGCTGCGCGGCGTGCGCTTCCGGGCCGAGTCGGCGGCGGCCGTGCTGCGTCGCAACCTGCTCCTCTACGGCCTCGGCGGTGTCATCGTCCCGTTCGTCGGCATCAAGCTGATCGACCTCGTCGTCTCCGGACTGGGAGTGTCATGAACGCGTTCCTGCGCCAGCTGCGGCCGGCGATCGTCGCCGTCGTCGCCTTCACCGTGCTGTGCGGGCTGGCCTATCCGCTGCTGGTCACGGCCATCGCCCAGGTCGGCTGGCGCGACACGGCCAACGGTCGGCTGATCGAGCGGGACGGCGTCGTGGTCGGCGCCGAGCTGATCGGCCAGGGCTTCGTGTCGCCGCAGTACTTCCAGCCGCGTCCGTCGGCGGCGGGTGACGGTTACGACGGCGCGGCGTCGGGCGGTTCCAACTTCGGCCCGACCAACGAGGAGTACCTGGCGACGGTGGCCGAACGGGTCGAGGTGTACCGGGCGGACAACGGGCTCGCCTCGAACACGCTGGTTCCGGTCGACGCCGTCACCACCTCGGGTTCAGGACTCGATCCGCACATCTCGGTGCGCAACGCCAGGCTGCAGGCGCCACGGGTCGCCGCCGAGCGCAGTGTCGAGGTGGACGAGGTCCTCGCGCTCGTCGACGAGCACACCACCGAACGTCCGCTCGGCATCCTCGGCGACCCGGGCGTCAACGTCCTGCAGCTCAACTTCGCCCTCGACGACATGATGTGAGTGTGAGCGAGCGTCCGGGCCGGACGACCGAGGTGACGGTAAAGCCCAGCGAGCGAGCGATCGGTGCGGCATGACGGCAACGTCGAATGACGCGGCGCGGTCGTCGGCCGTCAAGCGGGGGACGCTACGCATCTACCTCGGGGCGGCGCCGGGTGTCGGCAAGACGTTCGCCATGCTCAGCGAGGGTCGCCGGCGCCACGATCGCGGCACCGACGTCGTCGTCGGGATCGTCGAGACGCACGGCCGGGCCAGCACGGCCGAGCAGATCGGCGACCTCGAAGTGGTCCCTCGCCGCACGACCGATCATCGAGGAGCGACGGTCACCGAGATGGATCTCGACGCCGTGCTGCGCCGCCGTCCGCAACAGGTCCTCGTCGACGAGTTGGCCCACACCAACGCGCCCGACTCGCGCCACGCCAAGCGCTGGCAGGACATCCACGAGCTGCTCGACGCCGGTATCGACGTCATCTCGACCGTCAACATCCAGCACCTCGAATCGCTGAACGACGTCGTCGAGCGGATCACCGGCATCCAGCAGCGCGAGACCGTGCCCGACGAGGTGGTGCGGGCGGCCGATCAGATCGAGCTGGTCGACATGGACCCGGACGCTCTCCGCCGACGGATGGCCCACGGCAACGTCTACCCGGCCGACCGCATCGACGCTGCGCTCGGCAACTACTTCCGCGCCGGCAACCTCACCGCGCTGCGCGAGTTGGCGCTGCTGTGGGTGGCCGACCGCGTCGACGACGAGCTGATCGACTACCGAGCCCGCCACGGAATCTCGCGGCCGTGGGAGACGCGCGAGCGAGTCGTCGTCGCGCTGTCCGGCGCGCCGGGCGCCGACCACCTCTTGCGCCGGGCGGCGCGCCTCGCCCAGCGGGCGAAGGGTGAGCTGATCGGCGTCCACGTCGTGTCCGACAGCGGGCTGGCGGCGGACGCCGGGACCGTCGATGTGGCCGCCCAGCGGCGTCTTCTCGCCGAGCTGGGCGGGGAGTACCGCAAGGTCGTCGGCAACGAGGTCGGCTCGACGCTCGTCGACGTGGCTCGGGCCGAGAACGCAACGCAGATCGTGCTCGGCGCCAGCGCCAGGTCGCGGTGGCATGAACTGGTCCACGGCTCGATCGTCAACCGTGTCGTGCGGCAATCGGGACCGATCGACGTCCACGTGATCTCCCGCCCGACCGGCGAGGAAGCCGACGACGATGACGACGTTCGACGACTGCCGGACGTTCGCCGGGTCCTGACGCCGCTGTCGCCCCGCCGCCAACTTCTCGGCTGGGCGATCGTGCTGATCGGCCTGCCACTGATCACCGTCGCCTTCGTCGGCGCACGCGACGAGGTCGGCCTGACGAGCGTGCTGCTGCTGTACCTGGTGCTGGCCATGGTGGTGGCGCTGGTCGGGGGTGTGTTCCCGGCCGCCCTCGCCGTCGTCGGCGGGTTCCTGCTCGGCAACTACTACTTCTCGCCTCCGTACGGGCAGCTCGACATCGCCGACGCCGGCAATGCGCTGGCCCTCGGCGTGTACGTGGCCGCCGCCGGCATCGTCGCCGTCCTCGTCGACCGGGTCGGCCGCAGTCGCCTCCGTTCGGCGCGCGCCCAGGCCGAAGCGGAGACGCTGGCCTCGCTGGCCGGAGCGATGACCCGCCCCGGTTCCTCTGGCGCCCTGCTCGCCGAGCTGCGCTCGACGTTCGGGCTGCGCGGCGTGTCGCTGCTGCGTCGCCACGCCCGAGGCTGGGAGGTGCTGATGTCGGCGGGAACGGCGGTGGACGATCCGGGTCGCGCCACCTGGAGCCGCGAGCTCGGCGACGGTCTGGAGCTGGCGATCGACGGTCCGCTCGGCTCCGCTGAGGATCAGCGCATCCTCGACGCATTCGCCTCCCAGCTGGGCGCGGCGAGCGAGCGAGATCGGCTGCGCATCGAGGCCGGCAAGGCGGCCGAGCTGTCGGCCGACAACGTCCTACGGGCCTCGCTGCTGCACGCCGTGTCCCACGACCTGCGCACGCCGCTGGCATCGATCAAGGCGTCGATCTCCAGTCTCCGCCAGCCCGACATCGACTGGCCGGCCGAGACGGCGGCCGAGTTCCTCGAGACGATCGAGACCGAGACCGACCGCTTGACCCGCTTGATCGGCAACCTGCTGGACATGAGCAGAATTCAGGCGTCGGCCCTCGGGGCGGTGGCGGAACCGACGGGCGTCGAGGAGGTGGTGCTGGCTGCGATGGGCAGCTTGAGCGCGGCGAGCGGCTCGGTGGAGGTCGACGTCCCTGCGGACCTCGTCGTCTGCGCCGATCCCGACCTGCTCGAGCGGGCGCTGGCCAACGTGATCGTCAACGCCGTGCGCTTCTCGCCCGCCGGGTCACCCGTGCGCGTCGGTGCGGGCCGGGTTCGCCGGGACGAGCAGGCCATGGTCGACGTGCGGGTGATCGACCGCGGGCCGGGCATCCGCCCGGCCGAGCGCGAGCACGTGTTTCGGCCGTTCCAGCGCGCCGTCGACCACGGCGCGGACGGCACGGGCGTCGGGCTCGGCCTGGCCATCGCGCGCGGGTTCGTGGAGGCAATGGACGGCGAGGTGACCGTCGAGGACACGCCCGGCGGCGGGACGACGATGATCCTCAGCCTGCCCGCGGCCGGCGACGACGGGCCGTCGCGACGCGGGTCCTGGTGGTCGACGACGAGGCGCCGATCCGGCGGGCGCTGTCGGCCAACCTGCGGGCCCGCGGCTTCGACGTCGACGTGGCCGAGACGGGGGAGCGAGCCCTCGAGCTGGCGGCCCGGCACCATCCCGACGTCGTGCTGCTCGACCTCGGGTTACCCGGCATGGACGGGCACGACGTCATCGAGGGCTTGCGCGGGTGGTCGGCGGTGCCGATCGTCGTGCTGTCGGCGCGCGGTTCCGAACGGGACAAGGTGGCGGCGCTCGACGCCGGGGCCGACGACTACGTGTCCAAGCCGTTCGGGATGGACGAGCTGCTGGCCAGGGTCCGCGCCGCCGTGCGCCGGGGCGCGCCGGCGGAGTCGAAGTCGGCCGTGACGACGGAGCACTTCACGATCGATCTGGCCGCCAAGCGGGTGGTCGGCGCGGACGGGGCGACGATTCGGCTGACGCCGACCGAGTGGCACCTGCTCGAGGTGCTGGTGCGCCACGACGGCAAGCTCGTCGGCCAGCGCCAGCTCTTGCAGGACGTCTGGGGTCCGGGCTACGGCGACGAGACCAACTACCTGCGCGTGCACCTTGCCCACCTGCGGGCCAAGCTCGAGCCCGACCGATCCCGCCCCCGCTACCTCATCACCGAGCCCGGCATGGGCTACCGGTTCGTGAGCGACACGCCGACCTGAACCCGTCGCGCCACCGTTGATCTGGGCGGGAGTCCGGCCCAGATTGATCGGCGGCTCAGGTGGGCGGGCGGCGCGGCGTGTGGATCGCGGTGTGGGTGACGCGCTGGATCGGGCGCTCGTCGCTCGTGACGGCGACGTCGAGGATGACGAAGCGGTGGCCCTTGCGCTCGTGCTCGTCGAGGACGACGGCGCGGACGTCGAGCGGGTCGCCGTCGTGGACGAGTCCGAGCAGCGCGATTCTAGAGCCGACGTGGATCCACGGCCCGAGCTCGACGTTGCGCACGAGGATCGAGTTGGCCAGGCGCAGCAGCCAGCCGGGGTGGGCGAGGCCCCCGGCGGCGTAGACCGGCTCGGTCTCGCGCACGTCGGCGAGGTAGTCGGCGTGGATGGCGGCGACGAACACCTCGTGGAGCGACCCAACCACCGTGCCGGGTCGCAGCGAGTCGGCCGAGGCCGGCGGTCGGTGCGCCGGCAGGGGTGCCGACGGCAGCGGCGCCCATTCCTCCGAGTGGGTGCCCGGTGCGGCTCGGCCCGTCGCGCACGTGTCACCGGTCGAGTCGACGAGGCGCAGGTCGAGGCCGCCGTCGTCGTCGGTGGCCGTGATCTCGACCCGATCGCCGTCGTAGACGGGCTTGGCGAAGCGCGCCGTGATCGTCCCGCCCGCCAGCCAGTCCCGACCCCAGCGCAACACCGGGGCACGGGTGAGGTAGGCGTAGACGTCGACCCCCGGCACCAGGCCGCCGCGGAACCCGTAGCTGCGAGCGATCTCGTCGTCGTGGATCTTGTTCGTCGAGGCCGTCGCCGTGTTGAACGCCTCGACGGCGTACCTCACGCGATGACGCCGGGGTTCAGGATCCCGGCCGGGTCGAGCTCGGCCTTGGCGGCGGCGAGCGCCCGGCCGAACAGGTCGGGTCGCTGGCGGCGGTACCACGGGTCGTGGTCGCGTCCGACGGCGTGGTGGTGGGTGATCGTCCCGCCGTGGGCCAGCAGGGCATCGGACGCCGCGGCCTTGATCTCGTCCCACATTGCCAGCTCGGACCCGATCCGCCCCGGCGCGGTGATCGAGAAGTACGGGGCCGGGCCGTCTGAGTACACGTGGGTGAAGCGGCACGTGACCCAGCCGCCTCCGCAGATCTGCGCCAGCGCGTCCTCGACGGCTGCGGTGACGCCGGCGTGCAGCGCCGGGAAGGCGTCCCAGGTGCAGGCGGTCTCGAACGTCTCGGCGATGATGCCGCAGCGGACCAGGACGTTGCGCTGGTAGGGCGCGCGCAGGAAGGCCGCCCGCCACGAGCCGACGGCGTCGTCGCCCCGACCGGCCGCCGCGCCAGCGGTGCGGTCCTGGGCGTCGGTCACAGAGACGCCGGCGGGCACGGTGCCGCCGTGGTCGCCGCACAGCTCAACGGCCCGCTCGATCCATGGGCCGACCGGGTGGTCGGCCGATTCGAAGCCGAGCACAAAGACGCCGCCGTGCCCTGGCGCGCCGGCGGCGATGGCCGCCTCCGCGCCGTCGAGCAGACGGCAGTTGGTGGGGAACAGCGCTGACTGGGACACGGCGCGCGTGGCCTCGACGGCGTCGTCGTAACTCGCGAACGTCACGCCGGCCGATGCTCGCCACCGGGGCCGATCCTGCAGCCGCATCCACGCCTCGGTGATGATGCCGAGGC
>JBPCJL010000186.1:0-4106 GCA_051005355.1 Ilumatobacteraceae bacterium | reverse complement strand
CTCGACGCCGTCGCCCGTTCCGCCGCGGCCGCCGAGGCACGTGTTCTCTTGGCGCCGGTGCTGACGGCTCCGGCCAGCGCGACCAGCCACCGCGTCATCGCCACGGGGCATGCCCACCTCGACACGGCGTGGCTGTGGCCGTTGGCCGAGACGGTGCGCAAGTGCACGCGCACGTTCGCCTCGATGGTGGCGCTGATGGAGCGGGACCCGGACTTCCGGTTCTCGTGCTCGCAGGCCCAGCACTACGACTGGATGGCCGAGCACGAACCCGAGCTGCTGGCTCGCATCACGGCCAAGGTCGCGGCCGGCCAATGGGTCCCGGTCGGCGGCATGTGGGTGGAGCCGGACATGAACCTGCCGTCAGGCGAGAGCATCGTCCGCCAGATCGTTCACGGGCAGCGCTGGTTCCAGTCGCACTTCGGGCGGCGCTGCACGGAGGTGTGGATCCCCGACGTGTTCGGCTACCCGGCCGGCCTGCCGCAGGTCTTCGCCGCCGGAGGGCTGCGGCGGTTCGTGACCCAGAAACTGTCGTGGAACCGCACCAACCGCTTTCCTCACTCGACGTTCTGGTGGGAGGGCGTGGACGGCACCAGGGTGCTCACGCACTTCCCGCCGGTCGACACCTACAACGCCGAGCTCACCCCGGCCGAGCTGGCCGCGTCGGTCGAGCGGTTCGCCGAGCACGCGTGGAGCGGGTGGTCACTGGCGCCGTTCGGCTACGGCGACGGCGGCGGCGGACCGACGCGGGAGATGCTCGAGCGGCGGCGGCGACTGGCCGACCTGGACGGGGTGCCACGCGTCGAACTGGGCACCGCCGAGCAGTTCTTCGACCACGTCGACGACGAGGTGCGCAACGGCGCGCCGGTGCCGGTGTGGCGCGGCGAGCTGTACTTCGAGACCCACCGAGGCACGTTGACCAGCCAGCTGCGCACCAAAGCGGGCAACCGCCGCTGCGAGCGGTTGCTGCGGGAGGCCGAGCTGTGGCTGGCGACGGCTGGTGCGAGTGTCGAGCACGCGGCTCGGCTGGAGCAGCTGTGGCGCGAGGTGCTGACCCAGCAGTTCCACGACATCCTGCCGGGCTCGTCGATCGCCTGGGTGCACGCCGACGCCGAGGCCGCCCACGCCCGCATCGCCGACGAGCTGGAAGCGCTGATCGGGACGGCGCTCCCGCTGGTCGCACCGGCCGTCCCTTCGCTGGCCAGTGCGGCGACGGGCGAGCGGGACGAGGTCGTCCTCACGGCCCTGACGCCGACCGGCGACGGACCGACGCAGCAGCTGCCCGACGGGCGCCGTGTGTTCCGGGCCCGCGTGCCGGGCCTCGGGGTGGCGCCGGCGGTCGCGCTGGCCACGGACGACCGCGTGGTGGTGACCGACCGGACCATGGCCAACGGGCACTTGGCCGTGGCGTGGGACGCGGACGGCCACCTCGCGTCGGTGATCGACGTCGCCCGAGCGCGGGAGCTGTTGCCGCCGGGTGGGCGCGGCGCCGTGCTCGAGCTGGCGCCCGACCGACCGGTGCGCTACGACGCGTGGGACCTCGAGTCGTGGGTGCGTCGCGATCCATCCGTGCTGGCGGAGGCCGACGACGTCGGCGTGATCGCCGCCGGACCGCTGGTCGGGATGGTGCGGGTGCGGCGGACGTTCGGGCCGTCGTCGGCGACGCTGACGTACGTGCTGCGGGCGGGCTCGGCGCGCCTCGACGTCGCCATCGAGCTCGATTGGCACCACGTGGAGCACCTGTTGTCCATCGCCTTCCCGGTCGACGTGCGCGCCGACACGGCGACGTGCGGCGTCCAGTTCGGTGCCGTGCGCCGACCGACGCACGCATCGACGTCCTGGGACGCAGCGAAGTTCGAGGTGTGCGCCCACCGGTACGTCGACCTGGCCGAGCCGAGCTTCGGCGTGGCGGTGCTGAACGATGGCCGCTACGGGCACGCCCTGCTCGACGGCGGCGTGCGGGTCAGCCTGGTCCGGGCGGCGCGCTACCCCGACCCGTTGCCGGACCAGGGCCGCCACGAAGTGACGGTCAGCCTGTTCCCGCACGGACCGGGGTTGGCCGACGTCGTGGCCGAGGCCGAGCGGCTGAACCTGCCGGTGCGTGCCGTCGACGGCGGCGCCGCCGATGGGCCAGTTGCGCCCGTCGTCGACGTGCGCGGCCACGGCGTGGAGGTTGATGCCGTGAAGGTGGCCGACGACGGCAGCCAGGACCTGATCGTGCGGTTCCACGAGGCCGGCGGCGACCGGGCACCCGTGACCGTCTCCACCGCCGGGCGCATCGTTGCGGCATGGCGCAGCGACCTCTTCGAGGACCCGCTCACCGCCGTCGACGTCAGCGACGGCATCGTGACCCCCACCCTGCGTCCCTTCGAGCTGGTGACGTTGCGCCTCACTCGCAGTTGATCCGGTCGGCGGTTTGCGGCATTCGGGTCGGCTCCGTGAGGCTCGCTTCGCTCGCTGAGTCACCGCTGCCGCCACCGGTGGCGGGAACGGTGACGCAGATCGCTGAACGACATGGTCTGCGACGATCGGGTCGTAGACGGCGAGACGCAAGCACCACGGCCCTGGGTGGCCCGCACAGCGCTGGCCCTGCTCGTGCTTGCCACACCGGTCGCGACGTGGTGGCTCGTCGGCGATCTGGACGAGGAGTTGGTCGACCCCGACTACCTGTTCCGCCCGCTCGCACTCTCGGAGACGACGGAAGTCTTCATCGGTGTGACGGCCACGGCACTGGTGGCCGTCAGCGCACTGGCGCTCCTGCGCGAGCACCTTCGTCGACCGTTCACCCGCCGGCGATGCGGCGCGCTCGCCTGTCTGCTGCTGGCGGGGCTCGTCGTCGGCGGGAGCTGCCGGGTCCTGACGGCCGGAGTGGGCGGCGCCAACATCGGCGGGGGCATGGTGATGATGTTCGGGCCGTTCATCGTCGGCGGCCTCGTGGTCTGGGCGATCAGGCTGGCCAGGCCACCGCGTCATCCGCTCCTTTGGACGCCGCCAGATCGCTGACGTCGTCGGGATCAGGTCGGCTTGATGCCGAGGTGGTCGAGGGCGACGGCGGAGTAGACGGCGATCCCGTCGGCCATCGCCTGCTCGTCGAACGTCACGCGGTTGGAGTGGTTGGGCGGCGCCGTGGCGGGGTTGCGCCCGTCGCCGGTGCCGCCGAGGAACATCATCGCCCCCGGCACCTGCTGGAGCACGTAGCTCCAGTCCTCGGCACCCATCACCGGGTGCGGCTGGCGGACCACCTTGTCGGCCCCCAGCACCTCGGCGGCGATGCCGAGCGTGGCGTTGGCGACTTCGTCGTCGTTGACCGTCACCGGGTACCCGGCGTCGACGACCACCTCGACCCCGCACCCGTGCGCGGAGGCGATGCCCTCGACGACGCGCTTGATCCCGTCGTGGACGCGCTGGCGCGTCTTCTCGCTGACCGACCGGATCGTGCCCTCGATCTCGGCGGTCTCCGGGATCACGTTGCTGGTCGTGCCCGAACTGATGCGGGCGACGGTCACGACGGCCGGGTCGAACACGTCGATCGAGCGGGTGACCATCATCTGCAGCGCCTGGACCATCTCGCATGCCACGGGGATCGGGTCGAGGGCCCGGAAGGGCTCGCTGGCGTGGCCGCCTTTGCCGGTGACGGTGATCCGCAGCGTGTCGGCGGCGGCCATGATCGAACCGGCTCGACAGCTCATCCACCCCGACGGCAGCGCCGAGGTGATGTGGATGGCAAACGCTCGCGAGACGGGCGACGGTGTCCCGTCGGCCATGGCGGGGACGTCGAGCAGGCCCTCGTCGAGCATGAAGCGGGCGCCGTGCTCGCCTTCCTCACCGGGCTGGAACATGAACAGCACGCGGCCGGCCAGTTCGTCACGGTGGGCGGACAGCAGCTTGGCCGCGCCGGCCAGCATCGCCGTGTGCGTGTCGTGCCCGCAGGCGTGCATGGCGCCGTCGATCTTGGACGTGAAGTCGACGCCGGTGTCCTCGTGCAGCGGCAGGGCGTCCATGTCGCCGCGCAGCAGGATCGTCGGACCGGGACGGCCACCGGTGAGCATGGCGGCGATGCCGCTCGTGGTCTCATGGCTGGTGACCTCGAGCGGGAGGCCGTCCAAGGC
>JBPCJL010000185.1:0-19176 GCA_051005355.1 Ilumatobacteraceae bacterium | reverse complement strand
GTCCAGTGCGGCGACTTGTCGTCGCGGATCTCGAACCCCAAGCCCCACGGGCACGGATCGAAGCGCCCCACGCCCGGCACGATACCTGCGAGCTGGGGGAACTGCGGGCGAACGGCGTCGGCGGCGGTGGCTGCGCTGAGGAGGGTTGGACGCTGCACTTCGGCGAGGAACCTGGCGACGTCGTTGGTGCTGGCGTCAACGGCGTGGGCCGGCGAGCCGCGCAGCGCCGCCGCCGGCATGCCGAGCGGCTCGAGCACGGCGGCGGCGAGGTAGTCGGCGAAGGGCATCTCGGCGCGCTCGGCGACGGTCGACGCCGCCAGCTCGATGCCCGTGTTGGAGTAAATGCGCCGGCTCGCCGGTGCGGCGATCGGCTCCGGACCGTCGAAGGAGTAGCCACCGGCATGGGCCAACAGGTGACGCAGCGTGCAGCCGGGCTGGCCCACCGGGTCGTCGAGACCGAGCAGTCCCTCCTCGACGGCGACGAGCGTCGCCCACGCCGTCATCATCTTCGACAGCGAGGCGAGGCGGAACGTCCGATCTGTGTCGCCAAACTCGTCCACCACACTGCCATCGTGCGCCACGATCGCCGCGGCGGCGTTGGGCACCGGCCAGGCACCGACCAGTTCAAGCGCCTTCATCGGGACATTGACGCTCTTGGTCCCCGACCGCAGCGCGCGTGTTCGTCAGGCCGGCCTTGCCCGGCCCGGCGAGCGGAGCGAGTCATCAGAAACGGTTCCGGCGATCAGTTCGGCGACGTGGAAGGCGAGGTCGAGGCCCTGGCGGCCGTTGAGCCGCGGGTCGCACATCGTCTCGTAGCGGCGGTCGAGATCGGCGTCCGACACTGCGTCGGCCCCGCCAAGGCACTCCGTCACGCTCTCGCCGGTCAGCTCGACGTGGATGCCGCCCGGCCACGTGCCCTCGGCGCGGTGGGCCCGCACGAAGCCGCCGATCTCGCGCACGATGTCGTCGAAGTGACGCGTCTTGCGGCCGCTGGGCGCGCTGAACGTGTTGCCGTGCATCGGGTCGCACGCCCACACGACGGGGTGGCCGGCATCGCCCACTGCTCGAAGCAGCGGCCGCAACCGCTCCTCCACGTGATCGGCGCCGATGCGGGTGATCAGTGTCAGGCGACCCGGCGTGCGGTGCGGATCGAGCCGGGCGCACAGTTCGACCAGCTCGCCCGGCTCGACCGTGGGTCCCACCTTGCACCCGATCGGGTTCCCGACGCCGCGCAGGAACTCGACGTGGGCGCCGTCGACGTCGCGCGTCCGCTCGCCGATCCACAGCAGGTGGGCCGAGCAGTCGTACCAGTCCCCGGTCAGCGAGTCCTCCCGGGTCAGCGCTTCCTCGTAGCCGAGCAGGAGCGCCTCGTGGCTCGTGTAGACGTCGACCGAGCTGAGGTTCGGGTTGGCCACGGTGTCGACGCCGCACGCCTGCATGAAGTTGAGGGCTCGATCGATCTCTGACGCGAGGCGGTCATAGCGCCGGCCGGCTGGGCTCGACGCGACGAACTCCTGGTTCCAGGCGTGAACTCGGGTCAGGTTGGCGAAGCCGCCCTTGGTGAAGGCCCGCACGAGGTTCAGCGTCGACGCCGACTGGTGGTAGGCCTGCACGAGCCGGTCCGGGTCGGGCATGCGGGCCGCCACGTCGAACCCGGCCCCATTGACGATGTGCCCGCGGAACGACGGGAGGTCGACGTCGCCGACGCGCTCGGTCGAGCTGGTCCGTGGCTTGGCGAACTGGCCGGCGATGCGGCCGACCTTCACCACCGGCACGCCCATCGAGTAGGTCAGCACGACCGCCATCTGGAGGATGACGCGCAGCTTCTCCCGAATGTTGTCGGCGGAGAACTCCTCGAACGACTCGGCGCAGTCACCGGCCTGCAAGAGGAAGGCCCGGCCGGCGGCCACCTCGGCCAGCGACGCCTGCAGCGAGCGCGCCTCGCCGGCGAACACGAGCGGCGGGTACGAGGCGACCGTCTTCAGCGCCCGATCGAGCCCGGCCGGGTCCGGCCAGTCGGGCTGCTGCGCCGCCGGCAGCTGCTGCCACGACGACGGCGACCAGGCCACCGTTCTCGTCTCGGACACGACGTGAAAGCGTACTGGCGCCCCCCGACCGGTTCTCCTGGTGGTTTTCGTTCACTGGTGACTACTGAAAACGCTTGAGAACGCGTTCAGGGGGTGCCGGGGAGGACGAGGCCGGCGTCGTAGGCGGAGATGATGGCGGCGGCGCGGTCGCGGGCGCCGAGCTTGGCGAAGATGCTGCCGACGTGGCCCTTGACGGTCCGCTCGCTCACGTAGAGGTCGGTGGCGATCTCGACGTTCGAGGCCCCCTTGGCGATCAGTGCCAACACCTCCAGCTCGCGCTCCGACAGGCGTTCGAGGCGATCGGGGGCCGGTGCGCCGGCCGGCCGGGCGGCGCGCAGCCCAGCCAGCAGCCGCGGCGTCACGCGCGGGTCGAGCCAGGAGCCTCCGGCGGCGACGGAACGGATCGCCCGAACGAGATCGTCGCCCGGCGTGTCCTTGAGCAAGAACCCGGCGGCGCCGGCGTCGACGGCGCCCCACAGCACGTCGTCTTCGTCGAACGTCGTGAGGATCAGCACGGGCGGTCCGTCGGCGGCGCGCACCGCCCGGGTGGCCGCCAAGCCGTCCATGACCGGCATGCGCACGTCCATCAGAACGACGTCGGGGCGATGGGCGGCGACGGCGGCCACGCCGAGCTCGCCGTTGCCCGCCTCGGACGCCACGGTGATGCCGGGCTCGGTCGACAGGATGAAGGCGATGCCGGCGCGCACGAGCGGCTGGTCGTCGACCAGCACGACCCTCAGCGCGCCGTCGGCGCCCATGCCCGTGCGCCGTCTTCATCCGTCGCCGGCGAGTCGGTGCGCACCCGAGTCGGGATCGTCGCCGTGACGCGCCAGCCACCCTCCGCGCTCGGCCCCGCCTGGAGCACGCCGCCGGTGGCGCGGACCCGTTCGCCCATCCCGCGCACGCCGAGCCCGGTCCGCGCCCCAGCCGCAGACTGCTTCCCAGGCGACAGAAAACCTGCATCTGAGCCGCAGTCTGCGGATTCGGTGCGCTCGGTCGGCGCTGCCGGCCGCGACGTTGGCGGGCCGTTGACCACGCTGAGCCGCACCCGCTCGTCGTCGCGGTCGTGGGCCAGCTCGACGCGCGCCGGCGCGCCGGGTGCGTGCTGCATCACGTTGGACAGCGACTCCTGGACCACCCGGTACAGCACCAGCTGCGCCGCCGGGTCCAGCTGGTCGACGACCCGGTCGATCGACGCCTCGATCGGCGAACCGGCCGAGCGGTAGCCGTCGATCAGCCCGGGCAGGTCGATGGCGCCCGGCTGCGGGAGGTCGAGGCCGCTGCCCGACTCGCGCAGCAAGCCCATCACCTGGCGGATCGAGTCCAGGCTGCTGCGACCGACCTGCTCGGCGCCCGAACGCTTCGTCGGCCCGCTCCGCTGCGTGACCAGGGCGCGCCGCGCTCCCGTGACGTTGAGCATGACGACGGTCAGCGAGTGGGCCACGACGTCGTGCACCTCACGGGCGATGCGCGTCCGCTCCGTCGCCGCCAGCTGCTCGACCTGCAGCTCGTGCATCGCCTGCACCTCTGCCGTCAGCGCCTCCTGGCGGCGCAGCATCAGGCCGGCCAGCCACGAGATGCCGAGCCCGCCGACGAAGTAGACCATGCCCGTCTCGTGCGCGGACCGCTCGAGAACGGCCAGCCCGACGAGGTAGGCGAGGGCGGTCCCGACCGTCGCACCGATCAGCCAGGCGTGTCGCGACGACCTGGTGACCCACACCACGACCAGCAGCAGCGGGAACACCCCACCGGGGTTGCGCTCCACGAGGATGATGACGGCGGCGGGGACGAGGCCGCAGGCCGCGAACAGCGTCGGCGGGACCGAGACACCACCCGCCACGAGAGCCCACGGGACGAGCCCGGCCAGCGCGGCGACGACGGTGAGGGCGGTGAACGAACCCTCCTCGCCGAAGATGGCGACGAGGGCCATGGCCACGGCGGCGGCGGACAGCAGCAGGGTCGTCGAGAGTCCGGCACGCCGCGCCACGAGGCCACCCTAGGCAGCGCACTTGCCGCCGTCTCGGGTCCCCGGTCGGGTTCGAGCCCGTACCGCAGTACGGGTCGTCGCCCGACGGTGGCGCGACAGACCGGTGGCCGAACGTGACCGCCGGTCGATGCGGTCGATGACGTCGTGGGCGGACGATGGCGGCGTCGCTGTCCAGCGGCCGAATCCACGGAGGAACCACGATGCTCAACCGCCTCGCCCACTTCACCGTCCGCCGGCGCCGGTTGGTGCTGTCGTTCACGGTCCTGTTCATGGTCGTCGCCGTCGTGGTCGGCACCGGAGCGTTCGGCGTGCTGAAGGGTGGCGGCTTCGAGGATCCGGGCTCCGAAAGCGAGCGGGCCGCCCAGGTCCTCGACGAGCGGTTCGGCACGGAGGATCCGAACGTCGTGCTCGTCGTGACCGCGGCCGGTGGCGACATCGACGCGCCTGACGTCAGCGCCGCCGGCGGCGCACTGACCGGCGCCGTCCGCCAGGTGGAACACGTCGTCGAGGCGGCGTCCTACTGGGAGCTGGGGGCACCACCGCCGCTGCGCAGCACCGCCGGCGACAAAGCCATGGTCTTCGCCATCGTCGACGGCGACGACGCCGACGTGGAGGCGGCCATCGGAGACCTGCGGACCATCGCCGCCGAGCAGGCCGGACCGATCCGGGTCGAGGTCGGGGGGAGCGAGGCCGTCGGCATCGACATCGCCACGACCATCGAGAGCGACCTCGGTCGAGCGGAACTGATCGCCATCCCGATCACGCTGGTGCTGCTGATCCTCGTGTTCGGCGGACTGCTGGCGGCGTCACTGCCGCTGTTCGTCGGGGTGCTCGCCGTCCTCGGCACGTTCCTGTCGCTGTACGTGATCGGTTCGCTGACCGACGTGTCGATCTACGCCATCAACCTGACCACCGCCCTCGGGCTCGGCCTGGCCATCGACTACAGCCTGTTCGTCGTCTCCCGCTACCGCGAGGAGCTGCGCAACGGGAGCTCGGTCGAGGACGCTGTCGTGCGCACGATCGAGACTGCCGGGCGCACGATCACCATCAGCGCCCTGACGGTCGCCGTGTCGCTGTCGGCCCTGCTCGTGTTCCCGCAGTACTTCCTGCGCTCGTTCGCCTACGCCGGCATCGCCGTGGTGCTGTTGGCGATGGTCGCCTCGATCGTCGCCCTGCCGTCGTTGCTGGCCGTCGTGGGCACCCGCATCGATGCCCTGCGCGTCCTGCCCCGCCGGGCGCCGCGTGCGGAGCACGCTGGCTTCTGGTACCGCACCGCCCGACGGGTGATGCGTCGACCGCTGCCCGTCGCCATCGGCGTCGTGGCGCTGCTCCTGCTCCTCGGCGCGCCGTTCCTGCGCGTCAACACCGGTACGCCCGATGACCGGGTGCTGCCTGCGTCGGCCGCTTCACGCCTCGCCAACGAGCAGCTGCGCACCGACTTCGACGGCAACTCGGCGCAGTCGTTCCCGGTCGTGGTGGCCGACGTCCCGGCCGAGCAGTCCAGCTCTGTCGACGCGCTGGCCATCACCATCTCAGGCTTCGCCGGCGTGGCCAGGGTCGACGGTCCGACGGGCACGTTCGCCGTCGGCGAGCTGGTCGCTCCGGCGTCCGAGCGGTCGGCGCAGTACGCCGCCGACGGGGCGG
The DNA here is from genome assembly GCA_051005355.1 of Ilumatobacteraceae bacterium. Taxonomy (GTDB): domain Bacteria; phylum Actinomycetota; class Acidimicrobiia; order Acidimicrobiales; family Ilumatobacteraceae; genus JALZMG01. The sequence goes on along the minus strand of JBPCJL010000185.1, from coordinate 13,458 downwards.
CATGGCTGTCGGTCGTGCCGTCCATCGAGATGGCGTCGGCCGACGGCGAGGCACTGGTCGAGGAGGTGCGGGCGATCGACACGCCGCTCGACGTGGCCGTCGGCGGCGACGCGGCCGGTCTGGTCGACACCAAGTCGTCGATCGCCTCCCGGCTGCCGCTGGCCATCGCCATCATCGTGGTGGCAACGGCCGTGCTGTTGTTCCTGCTGTCGGGCAGCGTGCTGGTGCCGATCAAGGCGCTTGTACTCAACGTGCTCAGCCTGACCGCGACGTTCGGGGCGATGGTCTGGATCTTCCAGGACGGCAACCTGTCCGGCCTGCTCGGGTTCACCGCCACCGGGTCGATCGACACGTCCATGCCGATCCTGATGTTCTGCATCGCCTTCGGTCTGTCGATGGACTACGAGGTGTTCATGCTCTCCCGGATCAAGGAGGAACACGACCGCACCGGCGACAACGACGAGGCCGTCGCCCTCGGCCTCGAGCGCACCGGACGGATCGTCACCGCCGCTGCGCTGCTGCTGTCGGTCACGTTCTTCGCCTTCGGCACGTCGGGCGTCAGCTTCATCAAGATGTTCGGCATCGGCCTCGGCCTGGCCGTGCTGATGGACGCCTTCGTGATTCGCGGCACGCTGGTCCCGGCCTTCATGAAGCTGGCCGGCAACGCCAACTGGTGGGCGCCCCGCCCGCTCCGGCGCCTGCACACCAGGTTCGGAATCCGTGAGGGCGAGGCGTCGCCGCCCGAGCTCGACGCAGCTGCCTAACACCAACCCGGAACAAGACTGGGCGGGGTCTGCGCCACCAGGTGGCACGGACCCCCGCCCAGTTGGCGCGTCTGCGGTCGACTCAGACCGAGAGGATGCGCTCGGCGTCGTCGCGCAGGCCGATCACGGCCCGGCTGACGAGCCGGCGGGCAGCTTCGGCGGTGACCCCGAGCCGCTCGCCGACCTCGCGGAAGCTCTTGCGCTCCCCGTCGACGAGGCCGAAGCGGGCCTCAACGGCGTAGCGGGCGCGCGGCTCGAGCGTGCCGAGCAGCTCGTCGAGCAGGTCACCGTCGACCATGTCCATGACGCGGTCCTCGGGCGTGCCGTCGCCGTTGGCCATGAGGTCGCCGAGCGTGGCGTCGCCGTCGTCACCGACGGTCTTGTCGAGCGACACGGGCGTGGTCAGACGGTGCAGCTCGGCGTTGGCCTGGTCGAGCGTCTCGCCGTCGCCCGAAACCTGGCGCAGGGCGGCGCGCAGGCTGGCCGAGCGATCGCCCGGGATGCGGATCAGGCTGGCCTTCTGGTCGAGGGCGCGACCGATGGCCTGGCGGATCCAGAACGTGGCGTAGGTCGAGAACTTGAAGCCCCGCCGCCAGTCGAACTTGTCCACGGCGTGTTCGAGGCCGAGGTTGCCCTCCTGGATCAGGTCGAGGAGGTCCATGCCCTGGGGCAGGGGGTACCGGCGGGCGATGGACACCACGAGGCGCAGGTTGGAGCGGATGAACCGGTCCTTGGCCTTGGCGGCGTCGCGCACCGCCCGCTTGAGGGCGACGGCGCGCTGGCCGTTGGCCAGCTTTTCGGCGGCCTCGCGGCCGGCTTCGATCTGGCGCGACAGCTCACGTTCGTCTTCGGCGGTGAGCAGGGGAACCTTGCCGATGTCGTTGAGGTAGAGGCCGATGGAATCGTTCATGGTGTGGTGTGCAACCGTTCGGTGGGATCTTCGTCGGGCGCCGCCGGGCGCAGCTGTCGCCGCGATACCGCACGTCATTCGGAGCGGGGGCAGGGCGCGGATGACGGCGGGGCGTCGCCGATCAGGTCGGGGGAGACACCAGAGTACCAGGCGTGTCAAGCCGGTTCCGGGCGCCGCCAGTAGGCTCCGCGCCCGTGCCCCGACCAGGTGCTCCGTCGTTCTCCGAGCGCGCGGAGCTGGGTCTCACGTGCGCTGGGCCGCGCCGGATCGGGCTGTTCGGCGGGACGTTCGATCCCCCGCACGTCGGGCACCTGGTTACCGCCGTCAACGTCCGCCACGCCCTCGATCTCGACGTCGTGGTCCTGATGGTGGCCAACGTGCCCTGGCAGAAGGAAGGCCAGCGGTCGATCACGCCGGCGGCCGACCGTCTGGCGATGGTCGAAGCGGCAGTCGCTGATGTCTCCGGGCTCGAGGCCGGCCGGCTCGAGATCGACCTCGGGGGACCGAGCTTCACCGCTGACACGCTGCGGGCGATGGCGGATGACCAGCCCGGCGCCACCATGTTCACCATCGTCGGCGACGACGCGGCGGCTGGTTTGACCACGTGGGAGCGGTACCACGACGTCATCGCACGCTCCACCATGGTCGTGGTCGACCGGCCCGGCGATCCGGTGCAACTGCCGGGCGACATCGACTGGATCCATGTGGAGGTGCCCCGCCTCCAGGTTTCGAGCACCGATCTACGGGCGCGGTTCACGGACGGCCGTCCGCTCGACTACCTGGTCACCGACCCGGTCCTGGACGTCATCGCGAAGCGGCGCTTGTACCAGGACCCGGCGTGACGGCGTCGGCGCGGCGCCGTCGCCGTTCGACGCTCGTCGCGGCCATCGTCGCCGTCGTCGCCACGCTGGCCGCCGCCGGCCTGGCCGTCGCCGGCGGCCTGACGCTGTACAACTCGACGGAGGGGACGAGCGCGGCCGACTCGACGGTCGAACGGGTCTTCCCGGTGGCGCCGACGGGCGTGCTGGGCGTCGTCGATGCAGAGGGCGAGCTGGCCTCCATGGTCGTGCTCGTCGGCTCGCCGGCGGGGACGGGCGGCACCATCGTCACGGTGCCCGTGAACGTCGACGCGTCGGCGGGGGCCGGCGAGGAACGGTTGCCGATCGACGAGACGCTCAGGTTGGACGGTGCGTCGTCGCTGTTGGGCGAAGTCGAGGCGGGCCTGGGGGTGGGGATGGACGTCGCCGAGGTCGTCGACGATGCGCGCCTGGCCGAGTTGCTCGCGCCCATCGGGCCGATCGAGGTGGAACTGCCGGATGAGATCACGGACGCCGACGGACGCGTGGTCGCGCCGGCGGGGATGCAGCTTCTCGAGCCGGCCGAGGCGGCCGCCGTCCTGGCGGCGCGTGACGGGGACCGCCGGGCTGCGGATCGGTACCCGGATGCGGTCGCGGTGTGGAGCGCGATCGCCGCCACGGCCGGCTCGATCGAACCGTCGCCTGGCACGGCCGACTCGATCGAGGGCCTGCTCGGCTCCGTGCTCGCCGGTCCCGCGACCCAGCGCTCGCTGTCGTTCGACGAGCTCCAACCCGAGCAGAACCAGCGCCAGGCCGACGTGGTCAGGGTCGACCGCATCGAGGTGGCCCTCATCTTCGGGCAGATCGCACCGGGCAGGATGGCCGCACCCAACCCGGCGTTGACGTTCCGCATCGAGAGCCCGTTCACCGACGACGCCCTCGGCGCGGGTCGGTCGCGGGCCGAGGTGGCCTACCAGGCGATCTCCGTCATCGTCTTCGCCGGCGGCAACATCCTGTCCGTCAGCACGGCCGAGGGTGAGGTCGCCCCGACGACGCAGGTACTGGTCAGCGACGACTCGTTGCTGGGTGAGGTGGAGGGCATCGACGGGCTGATCGGCCCGGTCGATGTCGGGGTGGCCGAGGAGCGCATCGCTGGCGTCGACGCCGTGATCCGCCTCGGGTCCAGCTTCCTCGAGCAGCTGCCCGCTCCGTCGTCCCCCCCCGACGAGACCGCGACGACCGAGGCGGGCGACACGACCGTAAATGGCGATGACTGACGCCACGGTCGACGCTCTGGACGGCGACGGCGACGGCGGCGGTGGCGGCGACGCCAGGACGGTCGCCGGGATCGCCGCCCGGGCGGCCGACGAGAAGCAGGGCCGCAACATCATCGTGCTCGACGTCGGCGACATCCTCGGGATCGCCGAGGTCTTCGTCGTGCTCGACGCCCCCAACCGCCGCCTCGTGCGGACGCTGGTCGACGAGATCGAGCAGCAGGTGAGAGCGCAGACCGGGCGCGCCCCCCGGCGCACCGAGGGGATGCGCGAGCAGCAGTGGGTGCTGCTCGACTACGGCGACGTCATCGTCCACGTGTTCCTCGACGAGATCAGACGCTTCTACGAGATCGAGCGCCTCTACCGGGACGCACCCCAGGTCGACTGGACCGCCTGACCTCGGGGCTGCCGCCGTGGCAGTGGACACCGGACCCCGCCGAACTGGGCGCCATCCCCGCCGCCACCTGGCAGAGCCGACGCCCGGAAGGCGCTTTGGCAGCGTTGGCGCCCAGAACGGGCCGGTGGGCCGAACATCGCTCGGTTGGTATCGTCGGAGGACCGTCCGGGGCTGTAGCTCAGTTGGTAGAGCACTTCCATGGCATGGAAGGGGTCAGGGGTTCGATTCCCCTCAGCTCCACCCGATCGGTCCTGCTAGATCGATGGTTGAGCTAGTTCGATCCTTTGCCCTTGGCTCCGAGTGAGCAACGAGGTGAGCAACGCTGAAGCCGGCGATTGATCCCTAGCGGTTTCACCCGGTGGTGGCTTCGACCGCCGGAGACGATGTTCGACGTCGTTCAGGCTGCCTTGCACGAGCTGCTGAGCGCTTCGAGGTTTCTGGTCGGTCCTACGACTCTGCAGCGAGCCGCGCGACGAATGCTTCCAGATCGGCGCGCACGAATCGGACGGATCGGCCGATGTGCACAGGGTGCAGCCGGCCACTCCAGACGAGTTCGTACAGGGTGCTGCGTCCGACGCTGAGGAGCGCTGCGGCCTCGTCGGCGCGTACGAGCAGCGAAACCCCGAGGTCGCGGCTGTCGCCGCTCGGATCCAGGTGAGACGGAAGTCCTGAGTGCCCGTCCATCAAGCGGCGTCCGGCACGTGAGCCTCGTGCAGGCCCCGTAGGGCGTAGCTCGGCGGGCAAAGTCATGGGCGGCTCCCAACGATGTAGGTCCGAGGCCTCGACGTCGGTGCGGGTTCGGCGCGACTCCGCGCTGTCGAGGCTGGGCGATGCCGAGTGATCCGCAACGCATCGCCTCGAACGTCGGGCGATGTCACGTACTTCACTTCGCGTCGCTCAGTGCTCCACCGCAGGTCGCTGGTCGACACTCAGCTCGCGCCGGTGAGCCTCCGGCGGATCGTCTCGGACGAAACTCCACAGTCCGCAGCAAGCTCGTTGAAGGTCGCTCCGCTCGCCCGGCGGGCGCGCAGCGCTGCGACGTCGAGCTCGCGCTTGGCGCGCCCCGGGCTGGCGAGCTCGACCCCGGCGTCGATCAGCCATCGGTGAGCGGTGCCGGTCGCCACGCCGATGATCTGGGCGACGGCGTTGATGGTGCGGTGCTCCTCGTACAGCTCCCGCAGGCGGCTGTCGGGCGGGCGTTCCTTCGCCTTCGACAGACCTCTCATGCCGTGGCGGGCGAGCCAGGTGTGAGCCGTCTGACGCGAGACGCCCGCCTCCCCGGCGAGCTCCGTGATCGTGGCACCGGCGCCGAGGCGGCTGGCCACCCACTCACGATCGCTGATCGAGCGATCTCCCATCAGCAGGAAGCGTACGAAGGTGGTGAGACAGAGCCGACCGACCCTGCCTGACGCATCTTGATCCACATAATATCTTGACAGTCAGGAAATAATGTGGCAATGTAGGGATCGAGGTCGATCCGGTCCGTCGGGGATGTCGGACCGGCTCGACCTTGTCGAACTTCCGCCCTCGCTTGAAGGAGCTCGCAATGGTCGATCTCGGTACGTGGCACGTCGATCCGCAGTTCGTGGTGACCGCTGTTGACGTCGAGCCCCACCGCACTGGCGGTCCGGTCTTCGACGCCGAGTCGCCCATGGCGCTGACGGTGCTCGGCCCGATCGTCGGGCCCACTGCGGTGCTGACGTTGCGGACGCTCGCCCTCGCCGGCCGACCAAAGAGCTCGCCCAGGACAATTTGCGCGACGGGGCGCAGATCATCGAGTTGGGCAGCGAGACGATCACCGAGGACGAGTACATCTACGACTTCTCCTTCCCGGAGTCCGGAGGCAAGCCGAACCCGCACCTGTGGACCGATCCGATGCTGGCCCTGCGCTATGGCGAACTCGTCAAGGACGACGTCGCCGCACGCGACCCGGCCAACGCCGACTACTACCAGGCCAACTACGACGCCTTCGAGGCGATGGTCGATGAGTTCGACGAGGCGATGCGCACGGCCTTCGCAACGATCCCTGAGGGCCAGCGGCGACTGCTCACCTACCACGACGCGTACGCCTACTTCGCCGAAACGTACGACTGGGAGGTGATCGGTGCGATCCAGGTGTCGGACTTCGGGCACCCGACGCCGGGTGACGTGGCCGATCTGATCGACCAGGTTCGGTCGCTCGAGGTGCCGGCGATCTTCGGGTCCGAGGTCTTTCCCAGCCCGGTCCTCGAACAGATCGGACGTGAGACCGGCGTCCGCTACGTCGACGTGTTGCGGGACGACGACCTGCCAGGCGAGCCGGGCGAGAACGAGCACTCCTGGGTGGGATTGATGCGCTTTGATTTCGCCACGATGACCGAGGCGCTGGGCGGCGATCCTGCTGCGCTCGAGGCGTTCGCCGTTCGCAACGTTGCGCCGACCAAGCGAGCTACTCCCAGTGAGGCACAATGGTGCCGAGCCCATCGTGCACCTGTTGGGGGTGACCTGCAGCTACGGCGGCCCACCCGTGCTCGACGACGTCGACTTCACCGTGCACGCCGACTCGTTCGTCGGGATCGTCGGCCCATCCGGTTCCGGGAAGACCACGCTACTGCGCGTGCTCCTGCGGACCTTGCGGCCGCAGCGTGGATCCGTGAGCGGCCCCCGTGACCTCACGATCGGGTATGTCCCCCAGGTTGAGACGGTCAACTGGAGCTTCCCGGTCACCGTCGGCGAGTGCGTGCGGATGGCGCGCGTCGATGGCCGGCGTCTGCCGTGGGCGAGCGACGGCGAACGGCGAGAGGCGGACGCCGTCTTGGAACGGCTCGGTCTGGGCGGGCTCGCCGCCCGACACATCCGCGAGCTCTCCGGCGGTCAACAGCAACGGATGTTCATCGCCCGCGCCCTGCTCGGTCGGCCGCAGCTCCTGCTCCTCGACTAGCCGACGTCAGGCGTCGACGTCTGCACTCGACACGAGATCTTGCACCTGCTGGTCGACCTACACCGGGACGGGCTGCCGGTCGTGCTCAGGACACACGACCTCAACGGCATGGCGTCGCACCTGCCGCACCTCGTGTGTCTGAATCGGGCGGTGATCGGCGAGGGACCGCCCAGATCCGTGCTCACCCCCGCCGTTCTCAAGCGGACCTTCGGTGCCGACCTCGCCGTGCTCGAGCACGCCGGGATGCCGATCGTCATCGACGGCTTCGCCCACCCCCACAACGTGTTGCCACTGCGCCGCCAAGCGTGATGGACGAGCTGGTTCGCCCGTTCGAGCTCGAGTTCTTCCGCAACGGCCTCGCGGTCGCCACGCTGGCTGGGGCCCTGTGCGGTCTCGTTGGGGTCTTCGTAGTGCTCAAGGGAATGAGCTACATCGGCCACGGCCTTCCCACGCCATCTTCGGTGGGTTCGCCGCCAGTGCGCTGCTGGGCATCAACTTCGTGCTCGGCGCGGGCGCCTGGGGGGTCGCGTCCGCACTGGCGATCAACGGCATCACACGCCGCCGGGTGATCGGTGCCGATGCCGCCATCGGCGTGATCCCGACGGCGTCCTTCGCCCTCGGGCTGGCGCTCTTCGCGGTGTGCGGACGTCAGGGCAGCAACTTTGACGCGGCCCTGTTCGGCAGCATCCTCGGCGTCGGGTATGAGGAGGTGATCGCCGTCGCAGCCGTCACGGTCGTCGTGAGCGCCAGCGTCTTGCTCGGGTACCGCCGGCTTCTGTTCACGACGTTCGACCCGGAGGTCGCTGCGGCATCGGGCATCTCGACGGTGCGTGTTGATGCCCTGCTCATGCTGATCCTCACCGTGTCGATCCTCGCCACGATGCAGGTGCTCGGCGTGACCTTGGTCGCGGCGAGCCTGGTGATCCCGGCAACCGTGGCACGCATGCTGACCGACTCGTTCAGCAGCATGCTCCTCCTCTCCACCGGTGTTGGCGCGCTGACCGGGTTCGTCGGCATGAACCTCGGCTACCACCTCGACATCCAATCGGGCCCGACGATCGTGCTCGTCGGGGCGGCGTTGTTCGGTGTCGTCTTCCTCTGCTCCGGGCTGTCCTCCCGGCATCGACTCGGCGGAATCCAGGTACCACCGGGATGACCGACGGTTCTCCGGTCGGCGAGCCCGGCAACCTCTCCTACCGCGACGTGTAGTAGCGCGCTGAGCGCTCTGCTGGCGGCGGTGTTCGTGCGTTCACGGCGGATGATGCGTCCGCAGCGAGCGGAGGCTGATAGGCGAAGCCTTCTACTACGGACCGTCGTAGACTGGGGAAGGGATGGGCAGGGGGCCAGACACTCGAAGCGATGGAATGCGCATCCTGCTCACCGTCGGCGCCGTCTTGCTGCTGGCGATCCTCACCCTGTTTCTCGTGTGGCTCATCCGCCCCGACTCGACCGTCGGTGGTCCCGGTCCCGATGCGGCGCTGTCGCACGTCCACGGGCTCGGTCTCAACCCGGCCGACGGCTCGCTCGTCGTCGCGACCCACTTCGGCTCGTTCCGCATCAGCGACGGCGGCGCGGTCGAGCGCCTGGGGTCGAGCGAGCAGGACACGATGGGGTTCACCGTGCTGGGTCCGGACCACTTCCTCGGCTCAGGGCACCCCGATCGCGCTGGGTTCGACGCCTGGGCCCCGTCGCGCCTCGGCGTCATCGAGTCGCGCGACGGCGGCGCCACCTGGGACGAGCTGGCCCTCGGTGGTGAGGCTGATCTCCACGCGATCGCTGTCGCCGAGGGAGTGATCTACGGCTGGGATGCATCGTCGGGTCAGGTGTTCGCGTCGGACGACGGGGTGCGGTGGGCCGCTCGATCCTCGATCGACGTCAGCTCGCTCGTCGCGGACCCTGCCGATGCCGACGTGTTGCTCGCTACGACACCACAAGGGATCCGGCGGTCCGATGACGGCGGCAGCAGCTGGGCGATCACGCGTGGACCGAACCTCGTGGTGCTCACCTGGGATGCTGCGGGCGGTCTGTGGGGCGCCGACGCCGACGGCGGGCTCCATCGTCGGGACGTTGCCGGTTGGACCCGCACGGGTGCTCTTCTCGGAGCGCCGCAGGCGCTCCTGGCGACGCCTGACCGCATCTACGCGGCGACGGCGAACGACGAGGGCCAAACCGCCATCGCGTTCTCGCTGGACGGCGGAGCGTCGTGGACCACCCTGCAAGGGGAGCCTCAGGGGTGACGAGTCGAGGTTCGGCGCTCGCGTCGCGAAGGTCGACGGTCGATGGTGCTCGACGCGCCCGCAGTTGATCCGGGCCGACATCCGCGTCCGTCGTTGGGTAGCTGGACCCTCGGCCCGTGGCGTAGAACGCCGACGAACCGATGATCGCCCTCGGCGTGCTCGCCCCCGTCTGACGGCCCGCCGCTGCGTGCCCGTCTGAAGCCGGCGCCGACGAACGGCGTCGCTGGATCGACGTGGACTCATGGGCGGCGGACATCTGCGATGTGACTGGCACCGTGCTCGCCGGTCCGGGTCGCGATGAGCGCGGGGGGCGGCGCCGAGGGGTCAACGCCGCCCCCTGGCGGATCAGCCCTCGAGCAAGCCCCGCATCTCTTCGATCTCAGCCTGCTGGGCGGCGATGATCTGACCGGCGAGGGCGATGGCGTCCGGGTCCATTCCAGCGGTCTGCTCGGTCTCCGCCATCTTCACGGCGCCCTGGTGGTGGGCGGTCATCATCTCCAGCCACATGCGGTCGAAGTCGGTCCCGCTGGCCGCAGCGAGTGCGGCCATGTCCTCCTCCGACATCATGCCTTCCATCGATCCCATGTCGCCCTCGGCCATGTCCATCTCCATGGGCTGACCCCACGCGTCCAACCATCCGGTCATCAGCTGGATCTCAGGATCCTGGGCCGCCTGGATTCGCGTCGCCAGGTCGACGACCTCTGCACTGGCCTCGCGCGTCGGGTCGAGGGCGAGCTCGGCCATCTCGACGGCCTGCTGGTGGTGGGGGATCATCCCCTGCGCGAAGGCGACGTCGGCGTCGTTGAACGATGCCTGATCGCCTGGCGCGGAGGCGGTCGTTGCGTTGGCCGCGGAGGCGGCCGTCGTGCCGGAACCCATGTCCATGTCGTTGTGATCGCTGCCGCAGGCGGCCGCGACCGTCGAGACGGCGCCGATGATCATGATCGCGGGGAGCCGCTTCATGCTCCACGTCCTTTCCTTGGGGGGTTACTACTAACTAGTGTAGTAATGGATTGGGCGATGTGGGTGTGGTCGCTGGCCGCACCTACCCACGCCGGACGGAAAAAATCGCGGTGCAGAACGGGCGATACCGTCCGAGCACATCACCACGAGGAGGACACATGTCACGACGACCTGACGGCGCCTTGGAGCAGGAGGTGCTCGATGTGCTGTGGCACGCCTCGGCGCCGATGATCCCCGGGCAGGTTCTCGCCGAGATGCCTGGCAGCCTCGCGTATACCACCGTGATGACCGTGCTCGGCCGGCTCCACGAGAAGGGGCTGGTGACCCGCACGGCGCATGGCCGGGCCTATGCCTACGAGGCGGCGCTGAGCGAGTCGGAGCTGACGGCTCGCCGGATGGGCGAGGCGCTTGCCGGCGCCAACGACCGTGCCGCCGCACTCTCCGGCTTCATCAGCCACCTGTCTAAGCGCGACATCGCGGCGATCCGCCGCGCCATGGGGGATGGCGCGACGTGAGCTCGTTGCAGCTGATCGTCCCATTGGCCCTTGCGTCGGCGATGGCCGCGGCAGTCGCCGTCACCCACCGGAGAATCCCGCCCCGCTACGCCGCGGCGCTGCTGACTGCAACGATCGTCGCGGTCTCGCTGGCCGTGCTGCCGGCCGTTGGCATCTTGGCCGTGGGCTACGTCGCCCACCTGTCGATGCTCGGCGGGGTCGTGGAGTGGTGCCAGGACGCGCTCGGCGTGCATGCTCCGGTCCCGCCATGGCTCGGGTTGCCTTCGGTGGCGATCGTGCTGCTGGCGACGGTACGCGCTCGCTCCGTCCTGCGATCGTGGCGATCGATCCGTCGGACCGATGCCGGTGCGCCCGAGATCGTCCGCAGCGATTCGTGGTTCGCGTTCACGCTGCCGGGACCGGCAGGGCGGATCGTGCTGTCGTCGGCGCTCGTCGACTCGCTGACGCCTGCCGAGCTGGCCGTCGTCGTCGCCCACGAACGGACCCACGCGTGCAATCGCCACGACCGGTACGTACTCGTCGCCGACGTGGCCAACGCGCTGCTTCCTGTCATGCGCCCGTTGCAGCACCGGCTGCTGTTCGCCCTCGAGCGCTGGGCGGACGAGGCATCCGTCAGCGCAGCCTCCGGCGACCGCGACACTGTCGCTCGGACGATCGCCCGAGTGGCGCTCGCCCATGCTCCTCACCCCGCTGCGGCGACCGGTCTGGCCGGGCTCGGTGTGGCCGCACGAGTCGACGCCCTCACCAATCCGCGGACGCTTCCGTGCCCGAACGTCTGGACATCGGCCGTGGCGATCGGGCCGCTCGCCGTGATGGCGGCGGCAGCGGTCCAGGTACACCACCTCTTCCCCCTGATCGTGGCGCTCTGCGTGAACTGAGTCTGTACGACAAGATGTAGTAGCATGGGCCGGTGGCGACAAGGCGTGTCTTGACCTCCCGCGTCACGCTGCGCCTCGCCATCCTCGTCGTGCTGGTCGTCACCGTGGCGGTCGTCGCCCTCCGCCCGACCGAGGTACCTGCGTTCCGAGCCGAGGGTCAACCGATGGCGCTGCCACCGGCCGGACGGCTGGTTTCCGCCGACGGCGACGAGTTCGAGGGCATCCTGGTCGGGCTGCGCGGGACCCCCGTCATCGTCAACGTCTGGGCCTCCTGGTGCACGCCGTGTCGAAGCGAGGCGCCACTGCTCGCTCTGGCCGCCAGAGAATCGCCGGGCGTCGTGATCGTCGGCGTCGCCTCCCGAGACACCGCAAAGGCAGCGCAGCAGTTCATGGGCGAGTTCGACATGGACTACGTCAACGTCTTCGACGGCGCCGACGAGATCCGCAACCGACTCGACGTACGCGGCTTCCCGACGACCTACGTGTTCGACGCAGACGGCGACCTCGTGTCGACGGTGCAGGGCGGGATCACTGATCGTGCGCTCGCCGCCGCCATCGAGGAGGTGACCTGATCGACCTCGGCCTGATCCTCAGCGTCGCCGCCACGATCGTCGCCGCTGACCTCCTCGCCGCCTGGCGACCGCCGACGACGACCGATCGGCACGTCGTGGAGTTGGTCACGTGGCCTGCGCTGGTCGGCCTGATCATCGGCCGGCTGTCGTCGATGGTCCTCGAGAGCGGCTGGGACGTCGGCGACCTGCGTGATCTCTTCATCCTGCGCGGAGGAGTCGAGCTGGTCCCGGGCGTCGCCGCCGCTGTTGTGCTCCTCGCCTGGTCGGCGCGTCGTGGCGGCATCGGGGTGATCGCCCGGCTCGCCGACCTGACCCCGTACGCACTGGCCGGCCTCGCCGGCTTCCAGGCGACCTGCCTCGTGCGCGACGGCTGCCACGGGCCTGCGTCGGCGATCGGCCTGCCCGTCCCGGGCGGCAGTGAGCGGGTGCTGCCCGTAGAGCTCGTCGCAGCGGTCGTGCTGGGGATGGCGGCGGTCTGGCTGGCCGGCTCACGGCATCGCCACACGCCCGCTTGGGCAGTCGTCCTGGGCGTCGCCATCGTCGCCGTCGAGCGATCGGTCGTGGCGATCTGGCTCCCCGCCGTCGGTGACGGTCTCTCTCGCGCCCACGTCACCTCCATCGTCATCGCGGCCCTCGCCGTCCCCGCGGCGGCCGTGTTGAGCATGCGCCGATCGCCGCTCATCCGTTCGGTCGCGGAGCCGGTCGGATGAGCATCGGGCTGGCTGCGCTCGCCGTCATTGCCGGAGTGCTCTCGATCCTCAGCCCGTGCGTGCTCCCACTCGTGCCGGTGTACGTCGGGGTGATCTCCGCACAGGCGCCGACCGAGACGGGCCGTTCGCTGTTGCGCAACGCCGCGCTGTTCGTCGGCGGGTTCACCGTCGTGTTCGTTGCGCTCGGCGCCGCCGCCTCCGCCGTCGGCCAGGCGTTGCGCGGACGACTGGACGTGCTGACGCAGCTGGCCGGCGTGGTCATGTTCGCCATGGGCGTCGGCCTACTGGCGGGTCGGTGGCTGCGATGGCGGCCGTTCACGACGCTCGCCGGTCGCACCCCGGCCGTTCGCACGGCCGGCGGCGTCGCCGTGCTCGGTGGCGCCGTGGCGATCGGCTGGACGCCCTGCATCGGACCGATCCTCGCCAGCGTCCTCGCGCTCTCCGCCTCCACGTCGACGGTCTACTGGGGTGCACTCCTCCTCGCGCTGTACAGCATCGGGTTGAGCGTCCCGCTCCTCGCC
>JBPCJL010000184.1:0-17694 GCA_051005355.1 Ilumatobacteraceae bacterium | reverse complement strand
CGTGTTGTCTGTGTCACCGCAACTGGCGAACGGGCCGCCACCTCGTGTGACACAGACCAACCCGCTAGGTGGCGACTACTTCGACACTTACCTCCAGTTGTTGGCGAGAGCGAGGGCCGATGATGATGCCGCGCAGGGGGGCGACGTCGCCGTAGTCGCGGCCCCAGGCGACGGTGATGTGGCGGTCGGCCGGGAAGAGATCGTTGGTCGGGTCGAAGTCGATCCACCCCTCGTCCGGCACCCACACGGAGCACCATGCGTGCGAGGCGCCGGTGCCGTTCACACGCGGCCCCGTCGTGCCGAGGTACCCGCTGACGTATCGCGCCGCCAGGCCGATGCTGCGCAGGACGCCAGCGGTCAGGTGGGCGAAGTCCTGGCACACGCCCCGGCGAGCCGTCAGGACGGTCGACAGCGGCGTCGAGACGTCCGTGAACGACGGGTCGTAAGCGAACGTGGTCTTGATCAGGTGGCACAGCGCGCGCGCCCCGTCGACGATCGGCCGGCCCGGCCCGAACACCTCGCCGGCCAGCTCGCGCAGCGTCGTCCCGTGGCGCTCGAGGTCGACGAAGGGCGAGCTGGCGGCGAGCGGGCGCACGGTCAGCGCGTCGGCGCCACGCAGGTGCGTGATCGCCGCGGCCACCTCCTCCCACGCCGGCCCCGGTCCGACCGGGGCGTGCGGCGCCACCTCGACCGCGCTACTGGCCTGTACCGCGAGGGACCCGTGGCCGCGATGCACGCCGAACTGCAGGGCCCGGTTGCCGAACACGTCGACGTGCTCGGCGCGCTCGTCGGGTGCCGGCTCGACGATCACCTCGGCCTCCTCGACCGTCTGGCGCGGCGTCGGTCGCGGCAGCACATACGCCAGCGTGTAGCCGTCGGTCACCGCCGGCTCGTACCGGTAGGTCGTGCGGTGGCACACCTCGTATCGGGTCATCGCGCCGGCCCGGGGCCGTTCCGTGGCGCGATCCGTACGGATATCCGTATGGAATCTTCGTCAGAACGCGTTCTCGTCATGTCGAGCGGACGAGGACGGGGTCGACGGGGGTGGCGAACCAGCGCTCGACGAGCAGGTGGTGGAAACGGCGGAGCTGGCCGATCGCCACACCGACGCCGGCGAGCGCGCCGTCGTCGGCATCGGCGTCGGCGTCGGCGACGGTGCGGCGCAGCTCGGCCACGGCATGCTCGCCGTCCGCCCAGCCGATCGCCGCCACGTGCTCGGCCATCCGGGCCATGGCGGCGGCGAACGACCGCGGGTTGTCGCCGTCCCGCAGCAGCAGTGCTGCGGCCGGGGACAGCTCGACGTCGCTGCGGTACCGGCGCCGATAGGCGACGAGGCTCTCGTCGGCCGCCAGCAGCACCTCCAGCGCCGCCGTGTCGACGACGTCGGCCGGGTCGAACGTCTCGTCCAGCACGGCGTCGACCAGCCCGAGCACCACGAGCGACCGCTCGAGGCGCCGGCCGAGGTCGCCGAAGCGCCACGCCGGTCCGCGCACCACGCTCTCGTTCCACAATCCGGCCAGCGCGGCCAGGTCGGTCAGCGCGGCGTCGAGGGCGTCGATGGGCGCCCTCCCGTCGACCAGCGCCCGCTGCGTGCCGGCCAACGAGCCGAGGACGCGTCCCGTGGTCGTGGAGAGGAACTCGCCAACGGTCGCCGCCAGCTGGACGACCTCGCCGAGCCGATCGGCGACCACCTGGCGGGCCGTCGCCAGCGCAGCCTCGAGGTCGACCGCCGCGACGGACTCCGGACGATCCGCGGCCGGGCGGTCGGCGACGCGATCCAACATGGCGACCATGCGCGCGGACCACCGACCGCCATCGAGCGACGCCAGCGCCGGGTCCTGCTCGAAGCGAGCCGACACGACCCACGCCGCTCTCGCCATCGCCTCCGCCCGTTCGGCCGAGCGCCCCAGCCAGTACATGGCGTCGGCCACGCGCGTCGGCACGGACGAGGCGAGGTCGACCTGCGGCAGCGCCACCATCGCGGGCACCGGCACCGATCGGTCCGGGGCCGGCGCGCCGAGCACCCACACGTCCTTGGCGAGGCGTGCCGTCGGGCGGCGCGGATCGTCACTGGCGGCCAGCACGCGCCCGTTGCCGCCGGCCATCACGGTGATGCCGTGCGGACCGGCCATGGCGTGCAACCGGACGACGACGGTGGCCGAGGTGATCTCGCCGTCGACGAAGGTCGCTTGGCGGCCGAGCGGCGTGGGGTACGTGGAGAGGGGCAGCAGGACCAGCTGCTCGCCGGTCAGGCCGAAGATGGCCGGCGCCCAGTACGGCGCCAGGTTGCGGTCCTCGACCACGCCCGACCCGTGGGCGTTGGCCAGCGTCACGCCGCCCTCGGCGGCGGCGAACGTCAACCCGGGCACCCCACTGGACCCGGTCGCGCTGACCTCGATTGGATCGAGACCGACGTCGGACCTCCGCCGGTACACGACGTCGATCGGCTCCAGCCCACCGAGCACGCGCAGCCACAGCCGCCCCGAGCGCACGACGAGGTCGGGCGCCTGCACGAGGTGGAAGCCGAGCAGCCGGGCCAGCGCGGAGTGCTCGACGTAGGCCGGATCCTCGATCCCGCCCGTGAGCAGCACGATCCGGGGGCTCGGGACCGGGCTCACCGTCGACAGCGCGTGGCGCAGCTCGGCCGGGAAGCCGTCGATCGCCGCCAGCGTGGAGGCGCCGTCGGCGTCGAGGAGCTCGCCGGCGACCTTGGCCATGACTGCTCGGTCGAGCTGGGCGTAACCGGCACCGGTCGGGGTGTCGGCCAGGTCCTGGACGACGCGCCAGGTGCCGTCGGTCCCGGCGACGACGTCGACGGCGTAGGTCGTCAGCCAGCGCGGCGGCGCCGGCGCGCCGACCATCGCCAGCCGGTACCGGCGGCTGCCCGCCAGCACCTCAGCCGGCACGAGGCCGGCCCGCACCACCTCTCTCGGGCCGTACAGGTCGGCGAGCAGCGCCTCCATCGCCCGCATCCGCTGGCGCACGCCCGCCTCCAGCAGCGTGAACTCGTCGCGCCGGAGCACGAGGGGGATCGGGTCCAGCCGCCACGGTGCGTTGGGTCGCTCGCCGCCGTCCGGGCGGTGCACCAGGTGCCCGGCGAGGGCCCCCGCGATGACGCGATCGGCCTCGGCCTGGTACCGAGCGAGGACGGCGCGGTCGAACCGCTCGAGGACCTCGACCGCCGACGTCACGTGTTCACAGCGAGTGAGCGAGTCTTCGAGCGAGCGAGCCGTCGTTGCGTTGGCTTGCCCGTTGCTTCGCCCATCACGCCAACGGTGTCACATGTCGCACGGCGCAATGGTGCAGCAACGGGTTGGTCAGCTGCCGACGAGGAGGTATCGCTCCGTGATGCGCGCGTGGAGTTCGCCGATGGCGACCTGCAGCGCGTCCATCGCGTCGTCGAGGGCGGCACCGTCGGAGCTGACGGCCGTCGATCGGCGCAGCACCCCGGCGACGTGATCGACGGCGTCCAGGCAGGCCACCGGACCAGGCAGCTCGGTCAACGCCGAGCGGATCTCGCGCAGCAGGGCGCGCACGGCGCGAGGGAAGCGCTCGTCATCCAAGAGGAACGACACGACGCGCGCCCCCTCGATCGGTCCGCGCACGGCGCGCTGGTACATCTGCAGTCCCGACAGCGAACGCAGCACGCCCATCCACTGCAGGTCGTCGTGCACGTCGATGGACGCCTCGCCCTCGTCGAGGGACAACAGCACCGCCGCCGCCCGCACCCCGAGCACCCGCGTCGTCATGTCGGCGCGCTCGATCGCCCGCCCGAGACGCCACATGACGTAGGCCTCGTCGTGGGTCATGGCCGTGGCCAGGATGCCGTCCAGACGGCGACTGTCGCCGATGACTCGAGTGAGGAACCGCTCGCGCGTCCGGCGATCAATCGCCCGGTCGGCCTCGGAAGCGACGTACAGGTAGAGGTCGTTGAGAGCGTGCCAACCGTCGCGCGGCACGGTGTCGCGCGTCGTGCGCAGGTTCTCGCGCGCCGAGACCACCGCGCTGGCGATGCTGCTCGGGTTGTCCCGATCGGCCACGAGGAAGCGGGCCACGGCCAGCTCGCGACCGGACGTCGATTGCTGCTGGCGCTGGCCGTTGCCCTGACGCTGGCTCTGCCGTTGGCTGTGGCCGTTAGAGGCCTTGGCGGCGGCGGCGAAGTGCCCGTCGCTGCCCACCACGGTCACCAGCGGCTCCCAGTGCGCTGGAGCCGTCGGCGGCAAGTCGGCGGCCAGCTCGCCGTGCGCCCGCAGCAACCGCGCCGTGTCCTCGGCCCGCTCCACGTAGCGGGCCGCCCAGTAGATCCTCCCCGCCACCCGAGAGAGCAGCATCCCTAATACTGACCCCAGTTGGCGCCGAGGTCGACGATCCAGGTGTCCTTGCTGCCGCCGCCCTGGGACGAGTTGACGACGAGCGAGTCCTTCGGCAGCGCGACGCGCGTCAGGCCGCCCGCGGTGACGTAGCTGGTCGCACCGGTGAGGACGAACGGCCGCAGGTCGACGTGGCGTGGTTCGACGCCGTTCGCGGTCAGCGTCGGCGACGTCGACAGCTGGAGGATCGGCTGGGCCACCCAGTTGCGCGGGTCGGCGTCGATCGCCTCGGCTTGCGCGGCGAGCTGCGCGTCGGAGGCCCGGTCACCGATCAGGATCCCGTAGCCGCCGCTCTCGTTGGCCGGCTTCAGCACCAGCTCGGCGAGGTGCTCCAGCACGAACCGCCGCTCGTCGGGGTAGTGGCAGCGGTAGGTCGGGACGTTGGGGAGCAGCGGCTCCTCGTCGAGGTAGTAGCGGATCATCTCGGGCACCCAGGCGTACACGACCTTGTCGTCGGCCACCCCGGCCCCCGGGGCGTTGGCGATGGCCACGTGGCCGGCCTTCCACGCCCGCATCAGTCCTGGCACACCGAGCGTCGAGTCGGCCCGGAACACCTCTTGGTCGAGGAACAGGTCGTCGATGCGCCGGTAGATGACGTCGACCGGCTCCAGCCCGTCGATCGTGCGCATGTAGACCCGGTCGTCGTCGCAGACCACGAGGTCGCCGCCCTCGACCAGCGCCGCCCCCATCCGCTGGGCCAGGAAGCAGTGCTCGAAGTAGGCCGAGTTGTGGATGCCCGGAGTGAGGACGGCGATCGACGGGTCGGTCCTGCCGTCGGTGGCCAGCGACGAAAGCAGCCGGTTGAGCTCGTCGGTGTAGTCGTCGACCGGTGCGATGCGCAGCTCGGAGAACAGCTCAGGGAACGCTCGCTTGGCGACGGCCCGGTTCTCCAGCACGTAGCTGACGCCGGACGGGACGCGCAGGTTGTCCTCGAGGACGTAGAGCGTGCCGTCGGAGTCGCGCACGAGGTCCGACCCGCAGATGTGCGCCCAGACCCCGTACTTCGGGTGAACCCCTCGGCACTCCTCGCGGTAGTTGACGGAGTCGGCGAGGAGCTCGGCGGGGAACAAGCCGTCGGCGACGATCCGCTGGTCGTTGTAGACGTCGTCGATGAAGCGGTTGAGGGCGACGAGCCGTTGCACGAGGCCGCGCTCCACGCGGCTCCACTCGTGGGACTCGATCACGCGCGGGATGATGTCGAAGGGCCACGCCCGGTCGATGCCCGACCCGTCGGAGTAGACGGTGAACGTGATGCCCATCGTGAGGATGTCGGCCGACGCCGACGCCTGGCGGGCGCGCAGCTCGTCGACGCCGAGCTGCTCGATCACGTCCAGCACCTCGACCGCCGGTGGCCGGGCCCGGCCGTCGCCGTCGCGCAGCTCGTCCCAGGAGGCAGCCCGCTCGAGGCTGCGCTCGCGCACGCTCACCCGCGGCGCCACGGTGTCCGTCATGACGGGGCCGATGGTACGTCAGTGCATGTTTCCGCTGCGTGAAGACGCGCCGGCCGGTGGCGCTATCGCCGCGTCAGCGAGCGTTGTTGCGTTGGCCCGCGGCCCAGACAGGAGCTGCAGGTCTCACTGGACGCTCAGTCTGCAGCTGGCGGGGGGTCGAACAAGGCCCGCTCGGCAGCATCGGGCGCCTGGAAGATGGCGAGCCACTCGTCGAGGTCGGCGCGACCGATCGGTTCGTTGTCCCAGGGTGGCGCCGAGTTCCGTGCCTCGATGCGCCGCCAGAGTTCGTCGGTCGGCACGTCGAGGTAGTGCAGTTCGACGCCGACACCAACGTCACGAGCCACGGATCGCATCTCGTCACGTTCGATCCGCGCCCAGAGCCCAAAATCGAGCACCACGCTCAAGCCGAGACGCAGGATCTCCTGAGCAACGCGCCAGAGTTCGTGCTCGACCTTCTCCCCGGTCGGTCTGTCCCAGGGGCTGGAGCCGAGTGCCCAGAGCCATTCATCCTTCGAGAGACGCACGGCGCTTCGGTCCGCGGCGAGCTGCCTTGCGAGTGTGGTCTTTCCCGCCCCGGGCAACCCGCAGGTGAGAATCAATCGGGCCTCGCTCACCGCGTCGTAGTCCAGCAGTTCTGCTGTCGCGTGCGTGGCAGTTCGGCGCTTACCGGATGCGCTCGGCGGGGCAGTATCGGCGTGACGTTTGCGGACGCGCGCTGGTCCGGTCACCGGCGCCAGAACAATAGGTGCGTCACGCCGCTGGGGCTCGGCACGGACTCGAGGTGGAACCGGTCCAGCAGATCCTCGGGGGACGTCCAGAGTCGCTCTCCTCGGCCGAGCTCGACCGGCGCAACGGCCACGTGCATGGTGTCGACGAGGTCGGCGTCCAAGAACTGCCGAACGGTGGCGAGGCCGCCCCCGAGTCGTACGTCCTTGCCGTCAGCGGCGTCGGTGGCCTGCTGCAGCGCTTCCGTGGGTGTGGCATCGAGGAAGTGGAACGTCGTGTCGGCCAGCGTGAAGCTGGGTCGGTGATGGTGGGTGAGGACGAACACGGGGGTGTGGAAGGGCGGGGTGTCTCCCCACCAGCCTTCCCAGTCGAGGTTCTCCCAGGGGCCACGCTGGGGCCCGAACTTGTTGCGACCCATGATCTCGGCGCCGATGTTGCGAGCGAAGTCGCGAGTGAAGTAGTCGTCCAGCCCTCGAGATCCGCCGGGATCGGTGCGGTTCGGCCAGCTCGCGGTGGCGCCGGCCCACGAGACCAGGTCGGCCGGGTTGGCGTGTCCAAAGGGCCGTTCGAGGCTCTGGCCCTCACCGGCGCCGAACCCGTCCACCGACACGCAGAAGTTCTGCACTCGGAGCAGCTGCGACATCTTTTGATCCTTTCTCGTTGCGCGCGACGAGACCTCGGTCGTCGTCACGGCGCGTTGACCGGTGGTGCGAGGCCGATGTCGGCGTAGTGCGCCTGCGATTCAGCGAAGCCGTTCCAGTCCCACGCGACAGGATGGCCAGCGAGGCACGGTGCGAGCCGAGCGAGCGATGTGTGCAGTCCGACGACATAGCAGTTGCCGATCGCGGCGTCGGGCTCGGTGACGAAGTGGCTGAGCCGCAACACGCAGCCGGTGTCCGCTGGCTCGAGTTCCCACCGCATGTACGAAGCGGCGTCGGCGTGGGTGTGCTCGAGGAGCATCGGCGGCTCGACACGAAGGAGCGTGAACGTCATCGTCACCGGTTCATCACCCCGGCCGGCGAACACCATCTGGCCACCCTCTCGGAGGTCGACCGTGATGTCGGCGTCGAACGGCAGCCACCAGTCCGCCAACCGCGCTGGATTCGTGATCGCGTCCCAGACGTCGCGGATCGGGTACGGGAGGTGGCGTTCGAATCGGATGACGCCGCCATCGGCGGTGCGCTCCAACGTGCCATCGTAGGAAGACTCCGGGAGGTCGCTCATCGGTGCTACTTCGGACTCGGGGGGATCGGTTCGGTGGTGCGTCGCAGGTGCCGTTCGAGCGAGTCGAGCCGCGCTGTCCACTCCGCTCGATACGGCTCCAGCCACGCGTCGAGCTCCATCAGCGGCTCCGGACGGAGCCGGTACAGCCGCCGCTGGGCATCCCGCCGGACCTCCACCAGTCCGGCGTCGCGCAACACCTTGAGGTGACGAGACACACCTGGCTGATGCATCCCGACCTGCTCAACCAGCTCGCCGACCGACCGCTCGCCATCGCGCACCGCATCAAGGATTCGCCGCCGTGTCGGTTCGGCGATCACCTCGAGCACCGCGATCGCTCCCCGCACGGCGACGAGCATACGACACGGCATATATGTGTGCAACTGCATGTAACGCCAGCTCGGCGCGGTCCCCACAGGGAGAGCGTTCCGAGGACGCTGCATCGGTCGGTGTGGTGTGACGCCGCCCCGGAAGCACGTACGGCACTCGCACGTCGAGCGTACGACGATCGGCATCATCGATCACGCGACGGCCAGAGCGACTGGTCGCCGCGCTCGACTCGAGGTTCTCCGAGGCGGCTTGCGGGCGGACACGTCCAAGAAACTCTTCCGCATCGGGGTTGGAGTGCGGACAACTGTTCGATATAATGATCATATGTTTGAGATGCGGGTCGTGGGAGCGGTCCAGCACCTCGCCAGCAGTGACCCCGCGGCCTGTGACGCATCGGGGCTGGCGGCGCTGGTAGCGGTGTCGCAGCGAGTGCGCGGCTGGCTCGACGCCTACGACACCCGCATCGCCCTGCGCGCCGCTGAGTTGGCGGCGGCGGGCCGGTGTGCTGCTGCGGCGGACGTGTTGGCTGGTGGTGGGCGCCGGTCGAGTCGGGACGCCAACGCGGCGGCTCGGCGCGCCGGGGTGTGCGATCAGTTGCCGGAGGTGCACGACGCGTTGGCCGCCGGTGACCTGTCGGCTGGGCACGTCGACTCGATCGCCCGCACCGCCGCCGCGCTGGACGATGCTGGGCGTTCGCAGCTCGCCGCCCTGCAGCCAGCGATCGTCGCCGCGGCCGCCTCGTCGACGGTCGAGGACTTCGCCAGGGGCATGAGCCCGCTGGAGCGGTTGCTGTCCGGCGACGACGGGCTGAGTGAGCAGCAACGCAACCGGCGTAACCGCAAGGTGCGGCGCTGGGTCGACCGGGCGACCGGGGTGTGCCACACCCACCTCGAGCTGGACGCCGAGACCGACGCCCGCGTCGCCGCCGCCTTGGATGCCGCCGTGGCGGCCGCCCGGGCCAAGCCGCAGGACCCAGACTTGACGTTCGACCAGTTGCAGGCCGATGCCCTGGTCGACCTGATCACCCGGCCGCCCAATGCGGCGACCGGGGAACCCGGGCGGCGGGTGCCGGAGGTGACCGTGCTCATCGACCTGGAGACGTTGCGCCACGGGTTGCACGACCACGGCGTGTGCGAGACCGGTGACGGCAACCCCATCCCGGCGGCGTCGGTGCGACGGATGTGCTGCGACGCCGCCATCATCCCCGTCGTGTTGGACGGCGCCGGGGTCGTCACCGACGTCGGCCGAGCGAGCCGGCTGGCCACCGCCGAGCAACGGTGGGCGCTGCGGGCGATGAACGCCACCTGCGCCCACCCGGGCTGCGGGGTGCGGTTCGAGGACTGCCGGATCCACCACGTCATCCCGTGGGAGCACCACGGCGAGACCGACCTCGACAACCTGCTGCCGCTCTGCGGCCGACACCACCGCCTGGTCCACGAAGGTGGCTGGACGCTCACCCTGCGACCCGACCGCACCATCACGTTGCGCCGACCCGACGGCACCATCCACTACGACGGCTCCAGCATCACCCGCGCAACCGCACGGCGTCGCCCCCGACCCACCGCCGCGACCTTGGTCGAGCCGGGGGACCCGTCCCCGGACATCCCCGCCCACCTCGACGAGGCCGCCCCGGCTTCCACCGAACGGGCCGCCGACGCGCCGCCGGCGCGGCCGTGGCGGCCCAACCCGAACTGCACCGAGATCCCCGCCCACCTCATCGTGCCGCCCTGCGCCATCAGGGCGCCAACTCTCCAGAAGAGCACAACCAGGCGCAACGCAGAGAGATCGCCCACGCCGTCAGCCGTCGCTTCGGCTCGGTGCAAACCGGCGGGCCGGCCAACCCGACCGCCGACGCCGGCGTCGTCACCGAGCCGACGGCGCCAGCCCATCCGCTGGCCCGGGCACCAGCAGCGTGATGCGTCGCCCGACCGAAGCGTCGCTGGGTCAGGTCGGCGCCGAGGGTCGGCGCCGACCCAGCACGGACCACCGCTCGAACACCACGAGCGCGACCCAGCCCGCCGCCACCAGCGCGGTGGCCAGGGCGGCGTGGACGCCGGTGGAACTGACCACGATTCCGATGGCGACGACGGCGACCTTGGCGGCCAGTGTCGCCGGAGTTCCGGCGCGCCCGGTGCCGGTCGAGATGACGATGAAGCTGACGACCAACAGGGCCAACGTGATGCCGAGCAGCGGGTCGGCCGACTCGTCCTCCAGCGACCGCTCGACCGACAGTTCGATCGCCACGCCGGCGGCGGCGATGGCGCCGTACAGGAGCAGGTGGCCGTAGCCGTACAGGAAGCTGCGTACCTGCGCACCGCGGCCGCTCTCGATGGCGCGATCGATCGCCGCCTCGTCGAAGGTGTCGAAGTAGATCCACCACACGCAGGCGGCGATCACGAACCCGGCGGCAGCCGTGACGATGGGCGCGGCGCGCCAGTCACCCTCCTGGAAGCCGTTGACGACGGCGAGGATCGCTTCGCCGAGCACGACGATCGTGAACAGCCCGAACCGCTCGGGCATGTGCGACTCCTGGTGCGGCACCTCGCGCACCCGGGCGTAGGCGATGGGACCGGAGATCAGTGCGTTGGCCACGAGCGCCACGCCCCAGACGACGTACCGGCCCGGCGTCGGGATGGCCAGCGACGCCGCCCACAGGACGGCGCCGGCGAGCGAGCCGGCGACGTACCAGTGGCAGAACGTGCGCACCTCCGGCCGGCGCCGACGCGCCGCGTCGAGGTACAGCCCGGCCAGCAGCAGGAGCAGCGCGGCCATGGCGCCGGCGAAGACCCGAGAGTCGTCTGCGACGCCCCCGCTCAGCGAAACGGCGAGCACGATCGTGCCGA
The DNA here is from genome assembly GCA_051005355.1 of Ilumatobacteraceae bacterium. Classification (GTDB taxonomy): domain Bacteria; phylum Actinomycetota; class Acidimicrobiia; order Acidimicrobiales; family Ilumatobacteraceae; genus JALZMG01. Next base: position 6,753 of record JBPCJL010000184.1, on the reverse strand, counting down.
ACATGGCCACCAGCTGGGCCAACCGATCGAGCACCGAGTCGTCGTCGAAGAGATCGGCGAAGTACGAGAAGCTGATCCAGATCCACCAGATGGGGGCGAGCAGGCCGAAGAACTGCAACAGCCCGCCGACGCTGTGGTCGTCGTGCAGCAGCACGCCCAACCGGGCCACGGCCACCACCACGACGAGATCGAAGAACAGCTCGAGCCAGGTGGCGTGGCGCGTCACCTGGCGGACCGGCGAGCCGACGTCGCGGACGTTGTCGACGTTCTCGACGTTGTCGACGTCGTGCACCATCGTCAGCGCGACGTGGACGGCGGACGGGCGAGGCGCAGGCGCACGTAGCGGGCGAAGCTCCACATCCCGAGACCGACGGTACCGACTCGACGGCGCAGCTCTTCGCGCTGCAGCACGTAGAGCGCCCGGGCCGCCTCCATGTGCGACCACAGCAGCGGCGTGTTGCCGAGGGCGCCCGCCCGGTCGACGTCCCACTCCTCCGGCTGCAACCGCGGCAGCGCGATGCACAGCTCGTCGGCTCGCCCGGTGGCAGCCTCGACGTCGCCCACGATGGCCAAGGCGGTCACCGCCCACCACGACGCTGGGACAAAGGCACCCTCGATGCCGCTGAACCCGTCGTCCCTCGGCGGGTAGCGCCGCAGGAACGGACCGTGACCAAGGGCATCGATCGTCGCCCGTACGAGGCGTGTGGCGCGCTGGTCCCGACGATCGAGCAGCCCACTGATCACCGCCATCAGCGTCGCCGCATCGGGTTCGTCGTCCCCGTCGAACGACGCAGGCAGCCGTCCCGTCGCCGGGTCGACCACCGAGGTGACCCGCTGTCTTGCTTCGGCGCGGCGCTCGGCCCACGACTTGCGGCGCAGCCACGGCCGGTAGCGCCGGCGCAGCCGCAGGGCGCGATCGAGCCCGTGCCAGCGGGCGATCTCTTCGCTGACCAACCGTTTCGGGTCGCGCCGCTCCCACACTCCGCTGGTCGGCTCGAACGGCGCATCGACCAGCCGACCGGCGAGGTCGTCGACGATGGCCCACGTGGCGCCGTCCATCGCCGCCCCTGAGCTGACGTGGAACCACACGGCGTCGATGACCGTGGCCAGGGCATCGAGCTGCTGCTGCTCCCAGGCGCCGTTGCCCACGCGGACCGGACGGGACTCCGCCCACCCGGCCACGCCCGGCACCTCCCGCTCGTCCGGCACGCGCCCCCCGTCGGACGTAGAGACCGGGTGCAGTTCGTCGCCGAGCAGTCGACCGAGGAAGGTGACATACCCAGAGGCTGTGGTGCGATCGCCGAGCGCCGCTGCGATCGCCATCGACAGACCGGAGTCGCGCAGCCAGCTGTAGCGGTAGTCGAACTGGCGCGTGCCGCCAGGCGCCTCGGGCAGGCTTGTCGTCGGTGCGGCGACGGGCGCGCCACTGGTCCGGTCGGTCAGTGCACGCATGACCTGCAGGCCGTCCGTGGCCCGCTGCGGGTGCCGGTGAGGAAGCCGCAGGCGGGCCGTCGCCCGCCGGTCGCGCACCTCCGCCTCGATCAGGATCCGGCTGAGGTCGAGCGCGATTCCGCCCGGCGGAAGCCGGTCCGTGGCCACGACGGCGAACCCGGTCCAACCATCTGGTGATGCAGTGACGTCGACGGCCACGCCGCCGTCTCCGTCCAGCGAGGCGCTCGCGCCGACGATCATCAGCGCCGAACTGGCCGCACCCGCAGGGGTGGTCACCCACGGCGCGGGTGGCGTCTCGAAGCCACCGGCCCGGACGAGGTTGACGAGCCGGTGCTCGCCGTCCGTCGCCCGCACGAGGCGCACGAGCTTCGATCCGCCGGGCACGCCGACGAGGCCGTCCCACAGCTCGACCTGCGTCCCGCCGATCCTCACTACGGTGCGGGTGGTCGGCCCGGCCGGGCATTCGTCACGCGCGACGGCGTCGGCACCGACCCAGCGGGAACATCCGCCGTGCGGATCGAGCAGCGACCAGAAGGCCGGCTCGGCCTCGAACCGGTTCGGGCACCACCAGTCGATCTCGCCGTCTGGGCGGATCAGCGCGGCGCCGACACCCTCACCGAGCAGACGTCGTGGTTCGAGCGGAGGTCGGTGCGACGCGTCGTCGCTCATCCCGCTGCTTGGTAGTGCGGGAGCAGCTCCTTGCCGGCAAGGTCGGCCAAACGCTGCTGGTCCGGGCCGGCCTGATGGAGGTAGACGGTGTCGAAGCCGGCGCCGACGTAGCGGTCGATGGCCTGAACGACCGGGTCGACATCGGTGGCACAGATCACGGTCTTGGTGATCGCGTCGCGTTGGGTGGTCTCGGCGACGGCTTCGAAGTGCTGCGGCCGCGCCAGCTCGGACAGCAGGGCTGGCGCGACGGCGCCGTTCGGCCACCACTCCCACGCGTTGTCCATGGCGTCGTCCATCGTCGCCGCCAGCGACAGGTGCAGCTGGGCGATGCACGGGCCCTTGCCGCCGGCGCCGCGATAGGCGTCGATCAGGGTGGCGTCGGGCTCCACGGCGATCATGCCGTCACCGAGCTCACCGGCCAGCGCCGCGCTGCGCTTGCCCGACGTGGCGACGTGGATCGGCGGTGGTGACGCCGGGCGTTCCATCAACCGCAGGTGCTCGACGGCGAAGTGGTCGCCGCGGTGGTTGACGTTCTCGTCCTGCCACAGCTGGCGCAGGACCTCGATGGCCTCGCGCATCTGCTCTCGCCGTTCTCCGGCACGCGGCCAGCGCTGCCCGTACGGTTGCTCATTGAGCCGTTCGCCTGAGCCGACGCCGAGAAAGAACCGTCCCTCGAAGAGCACGGCCGCGGTCGCCGCCGCATGGGCGACGTCGATGGGGTGCGATCGGTGGACCATCGCCGTCACGCCCGTGCCGACCTCGATGCCGTCGGTGGCGTGGGCGATGGCGCCGAGCGTCGTCCACACGTGGCCGGCGTGGCCCTGGTGGCGGACCCACGGCTGCAGGTGGTCCGAGATCATCGCTGTCGGAAAGCCGGTGGATTCGGCCAGCAGCGCGTGCTCGACGAGCTGGCGGGCGCCGTGCTCCTCGCCCGACAACCACCATCCGAGGCGCACCGATGACGGTGTCACCGGCTTGTCGTCAGACATGCAGCTCCTCGGTGACGACGAGGCCGACCAGCACCCCGTTGACGGCGGTGACGTAGACGTGGTCGAGCCCGTCGGACTTCAGCTGCTCGGCCGCCTCGTCCACCCGCAGCTCGGGCCGGATCGTTCCCGGTGCCGGCACCATCGCCCGCTCCACGGGGGTGTTCGCCGGGAGGGCGGCGGCCGCCGGGCCGATCGAGCCCATGAGGACGTCGTGCTCGTCGATGACGGCGATCGGGAAGCGCTGCGGTCCGAGCGCCTTGACCGCCGCCACCGTGGCGTCGATCGGGACGGTCGTCGCTTCCTGCACGTAGCGTGAGATGCGCCGCTGGTCGCCGATCTGACCTTCCGTTGGCAGGCCGAGGGCGGTCCACGCCGCCCGTCCGCCGATGAGGTCGTGGACCTGCTTGAAGCCCATCCGATCGAGCCGGCACGCGGCTCGGGCGCTCAGGTCTCAATGCTGGTCGAAGCAGTAGACGAGCAACGGTGCCGCCTTGTCGAACGACTCGACCTGCGACGCTTCGAACGTGTCGAGCGGCAGGCTCCGCGCGCCGGGCAGGTGCTCCTGCGTGAACACCGACGCCGGGAGGACGTCGATGGTCGTCACCCCGTCGTCGATCATCGCTTTCGCTTCGAGCGCGTCGACACGCTTCATCGTGCACCGCCGTTCATGCCGCATTGTTGCCCACCAGGACGAGTGGGCAACCGCGGGTCAGTCGGGGCGCGGCTCTTTGGGGAGGCCGAGCACGCGCTCGCCGACGATGTTGCGCTGGATCTGGCTGGTGCCGCCCCAGATCGTCTCCGAGCGGGAGAAGAAGAACGACGACACCATCGGGCTGACCGGGTAGCCCTCCCGCCGCTTGTCGCGCTGGGCGCCCGGCCACGAGCCGGACTCGGGACCGGCGTCGATCAGCATCGCGTCGGCTCCGAAGATGTCGACGGCCAGCTCCATCGCCCGCTGGTGCATCTCGGACCAGTACATCTTGTTCGTCGCGCCGAGCGCGATCACACCCGGTTCCTTTGCGCCGGACAACGTGGCCGAGAGCGAGCGCAGGCCGTTGTAGCGCAGGATCTGGATGCTCGTGTAATACGTGGCCAGGCGCTGGCGGATCAGCGGGTCGCCGAGCAGGCCGCGCTGCTCGGCCGCCTCGACGAGCAGCCGCAGCTCCTCCTCGAAGCGACGGAACCCCGTCGTCGCCGATTGCCCGCGCTCGAACGCCAGGGTGGAGTTGGCCACCTTCCAGCCGTTGTTGACGCCGCCGACGACGTTGTCCTTGGGGCAGCGGGCATCGTCGAAGAAGACCTCGCAGAACTCCGCCGTCCCATCCGGCTGCGTGATGCCGCGCACCTCGATGCCGGGCTGGCGCATCGGAACGAGGAGGTACGAGATGCCCTTGTGCTTCGGCGCCTCCGGGTCGGTGCGGGTGAGCAGGAAGCAGTAGTCGGCGTGGTGGCCGCCGGTCGTCCAGACCTTCTGGCCGTTGATCACCCACTCCTCACCATCCAGCACGGCCGAGGTCTTCAAGCTGGCCAGGTCCGAGCCCGAGTTGGGCTCGCTGAAGCCCTGGCACCAACGCATCTCGCCGCGCAGGATCTGCGGCAGGAACTCCCGCTTCTGCTCCTCGGTCCCCCACTGCAGGATCGTCGGGCCGACCAGCGTGTCGCCGAAGAAGTCGGCCCGTATCGGCGCCTTGGCCCTGGCGAACTCCTCGGCCAGGACGACTCCCTCCATCGTCGAGAGGCCCTTGCCGCCGTACTCCTTGGGCCACGTGGCGCAGATCCACCCGCCGCCGTACAGCTTGGTCGGCCACTCGGCGTTGAACTTGGCCCGTTCGTCGTCGGTCAGCTCGGGCGTGCGCCCCTGGTCGATCGCCGCGCACCAGCCGGCCGGGAGGTTGTCCTCCAGCCACGCCCGGACCTCCTTGCGGAACGGCTCGGTCTCGGCGGGATACGTCAGATCCATGGCCGCAATCTTGGCCGGCCCGCCGACGAAGCGGCAACCGTCCGGCGCACGACAAGATGGGTCGATGCGCTCACCCCGGGCTGGTCAGCACGCCGAGCCGGGCGACCTCGTCGACGTCGACGCGCTCGTCGCCGACTACTTCGAGATAGAGCCGGATCCGACCGACCCTGCGCAGCGCGTCGCCTTCGGCACGTCGGGACATCGCGGGTCGAGCCTGCGGGCGTCGTTCAACGAGGCTCACATCGCCGCCACCACGCAGGCGATCTGCGAGCACCGTCGCCGCCAGGGCGTCGACGGGCCGCTGTTCCTCGGTCGGGACACGCATGCCTTGTCGGAGCCGGCCCAGACGACGGCGCTCGAGGTCCTGGCGGCCAACGACGTGACGGTGCTGGTCGACGTCGCCGACCGGGGCACGCCGACGCCGGCCATCTCGCACGCCATCCTGCGCGCCAACCTGGGGCGGGCGACCGGACTGGCCGATGGGATCGTGGTGACGCCGTCGCACAACCCGCCGTCAGACGGCGGCTTCAAGTACAACCCGCCCGACGGCGGGCCGGCCGACACCGACGTGACGGGCTGGATCGCGGCGCGGGCCAACGCCCTGCTGGAAGCCCGGCTGGCCGGCGTCCGGCGGGTCTCGCCGGCGATGGCGCAGGCGGCGGTCGGCGACTACGACTTCGTCGCCACGTACGTCGACGACCTGCCCGACGTCGTCGACCTCGACGCCGTGCGGGCGGCCGGGGTGCGCATCGGTGCCGACCCGCTGGGCGGGGCCAGCGTCGACTACTGGGCGGCGATCGCCGAGCGCCACCGCCTCGACCTGACCGTCGTCAACCCGACCGTCGACCCGACGTGGCGGTTCATGACCCTCGACTGGGACGGCAAGATCCGCATGGATTGCTCCTCGCCCGACGCCATGGCGTCGCTGATCGGTCGCCGGGACCAGTACCAGGTGGCGACGGGCAACGACGCCGACGCCGACCGCCACGGCATCGTCACCCCCGACGCCGGGCTGATGAACCCCAACCACTTCCTGGCCGTGTCCATCACCCACCTGTTCGGCGGCCATCGACGGTGGTCGCAGACCGCCGCCGTCGGCAAGACGATGGTGTCGTCGTCGATGATCGACCGCGTCGCCACCGCCGTCGGTCGGCCGCTGTTCGAGGTGCCCGTCGGCTTCAAGTGGTTCGTCGGCGGGCTGCTCGACGGGTCCGTCGGCTTCGGCGGCGAGGAGTCGGCCGGCGCCTCGCTCCTGCGCCGCGACGGCTCGGTGTGGACGACCGACAAGGACGGGATCGTGATGGCCCTGCTGGCCTCGGAGATCCTCGCCGTGACGGGCCGGTCGCCGTCGGAGCACTACCGGGACCTGGCCCGCCGCCACGGCGCGCCGGCCTATGAACGCATCGACGCCCCGGCCTCGCCGCCGGAGAAGGCGGCGCTGGGCCTGCTCTCGCCGGCCGACGTGACGGCCACGGCCCTGGCCGGCGAGCCGATCACGGCGATCCTGACGACCGCACCCGGCAACGGGGCACCGATCGGCGGTCTCAAGGTGACGACCGAGTCGGCGTGGTTCGCCGCTCGCCCGTCGGGGACCGAGGACGTCTACAAGATCTACGCCGAGTCGTTTCGCGGGCCCGACCACCTGGCCGACGTCCAGGTCGAGGCACGTGAGGTCGTCACCCG
>JBPCJL010000183.1:0-27873 GCA_051005355.1 Ilumatobacteraceae bacterium | reverse complement strand
GTCGTAGGCCCGCTGCATCCGCAGCTCGGCCCAACCGGCATCGACGTAGTGGACCTGGCACGACTGCGTGCACGAGGTGTCGCCGTCGTCGACCACGAGGTCGTAGCGGAAAGACCACTCACCTGCGGCCTCGTCGTACGGCGGCACTGCGCCACTGCGCGCCACCAGCGCGGCGATGGTGAGGTTGTTCACGTTCGTCGTGCCCTCGGCGCTGCTCGGACACTCCCCGCTGGTCGCCTGCACCCAGTTGTAACAGTAGAGGGGCACGCCGAGCACCAGCTTGGACGGGTCGCCGGACGCCTCGCTCGTGCCGGCGATTACTCGGTCCACCCAGTCGAGCGGGGCAACGGCACCCGCCTCCGTCTCGGCGTTCGAGTAGTCGTAGGCCATCACCCTGATCGTGTCGACGAGCGGCGTGATGGCGGCGTAGTCGTAGACCCAGTACCCGCTGCCGCCGGACCGTTCGTCGTCGTACACGGGCGGGATGCTCACCGTCAGCGTCTTCCCGTCGGCGTGCAGCCGTTCCGAGAGCTCGGTAACGAAGGCCACCCAGCTCGGCCTCGTCGCGTCACAGGTGGCCGGGTCATCCGCGAACGCGAACTGTTCGTAGTCGAGGTCGATGCCGTCGTAGCCGCCGCCCTCGACGAACCGCATGACGGTCTCCACGTGCTGCGCCCGCTGCGCCGGGTCGTCGAGGATGGCGGCCATCACACCCGCCTCGGTGCGGTCGAAGATCGACGGCACCACCGGCAGACCCTTCTGGCGGGCCGCCTCGATGAACTCGCTGGCCTCCCGGGTGGAGGCACCGTCATCGACCTCGATGGTGTCGACGCCCGTCACGTTGAACCACAGTGGCGACACCTCGCTGAGCAGGCCGGCGTTCGCCTCGAGCGCCGGCAGTGCTTCGTCGAGGGCCCAGTACGGCGCCCACACGTGGACGTCGATCACCGCCGTCGGTGGCGGGCCAGCCTCGATCGGTGGCGGGTCGCCGTTGATCGGTGCCGGGTCGCCGTCGATCGGCGCCGGTGAGACCGCTGTGGTGGTGGCGGCCTCTTCCGGGGCCGCGTCACCTCGCCTGAGCAGGACGATGGCGAGCACGACGAGTACGACCAGGCTGCCGACGCCGAGGACGAGCAACCGGGTACTGCGCCGCCGCCGCACGCCGTCGATCCGCTGCGCTCCGGCCGATGGCGCCCGGCCGTCGACGCGTCTCGTCCGGACGGGAGCCGGCGTGATCGCCACCAGCTCGCCCAAGCGTGTCGGCGTCACGTCGCGCAGCGAGGAGACCAGGTAGCGCCCGTGTGCCGGCTCGATGTCGACGATGTTCGGCACCGCCAGGATCACGCACCCGGCGGCGCTGGCCGATGCCACACCGGTCGGCGAGTCCTCGATGGCCACGCAGTCCTCGGCGTCGACGCCGAGCGCGGCCGCCGCTCGAAGATAGGGCTCGGGGTGCGGCTTGCCGTTGGCGACGGCATCGCCCGTGACGATGGCGTCGAAGCGCAGCGGCTGGAGTGCTTCGACGACGGCGTCGACCAGAGGGCGCCACGACATCGTGACGAGGGCGCACGGCACGCCTTGGTCGTTGAGGTCGGCGAGCAGACGGCGGGCGCCGGGACGCCACGGGATGCGTCGGCCCAGGCGGGCCAGCACGCCGGCATGCAGCCGCTCGACGATCTCGGTCGGCTCCAGGCGGACGCCGCCCCGCCGGCGCAGCACCTCGGCGGAGTCGAGCAGGTCGAAGCCGATGATCGAGCGGGCGTCCTCCTCGGTCCAGACATCGCCGAACTCGCGGACGAGGTCGTGCTCGGCCTCCATCCAGTACGGCTCGGTGTCGATCAGCGTGCCGTCGAGGTCCCAGAGGACGGCGGCGGGCGGCGCGGCGACAGGACTCGTCGACGTCGCGGTCATCGTCTGTGTTCGCTCCGCTGTGCCGTTTTCGGGTCAGTCCGCTTCTTGGACCAGCTCCACCAGCGTCCCGAAGCTGCCCTTGGGGTGGATGAAGGCGACCATGGTGCCGCGGCTGCCTGGGCGCGGCGCCTGGTCGATCACGGTGGCGCCGGCCGCCTTCATCGCTTCGAGGGCGGTCGCGCAGTCATCCACGCGATATGCGATGTGGTGGAGCCCCTCCCCACGCTTCTCGAGGAACCGGGCCACGGGAGAGTCCTCGCGCGTCGGCGTCGTCAGCTGGATGTAGCTCTCGGCCACCCGGATGAGCGCCTCCTCGACGCCGTCGCGCTCGACGACCTCTCGGTAGGCGACGGTGGCGCCGAAGGTACGGGCGTAGTAGTCGATCGCCGCGTCGATGTCGCTGACGGCGATGGCGACGTGGTCGATCTCGGTCAACAGCATCTGCTCATCCTGGCACGGAGCAGGCCGGATCCCACCGGCCACCCGGCGCGCCAGCTCCGTTTCAGCGGCAGGGTTCGTCGACCGGGAGCACCGGCACGAGCCGCACGCGGTAACCCACGCCGTCCTGGACCACGTCCACGGTCGATGCGCCGTCGGCGATCACCGCGACGTCGGTGGCCGGGACGGCGACGCATTCGCCCGTCAGTTCGACGGCCGCCGGCCACCCGACGCCGTCGCCGCCATCGGCCGGGCGCAGCCACGCCGAGTACGCGTCGGGTGCATACGGCCGGGCCGGGCTCAAGTCGGCGCCGCTGGTCCGTTCGAGGTCCGCCAACTCCCGGACGAAGCGTGCGAGGTCACGACGGTCGTCGTCGGGCTCGTCGCCCGGGTTCGAGAGGGCGTACGCCACGTGGACGACTCGCCGTCAGCAATGGCCAGCACCACCTCCGTCGAGGCCGAGTCCGTGACGCCGATGTCGGCGTAGTCGGGCGGTGGCCCGAGCAGACCGAGGTCATTGGCCCGCGCCAGGAGGCGCTGCAGCCCGTCCGGCTCGAGGCGCGGCTCGACGTAGTCGCCGGACGCCGGTTCAGGCGGCGCGGCCATCAGCCCCTCCGGCTCGACGCTGCCGGCCGCCTGGTACACGGCGCCACCCGCCGTGATGACGAGGCGCGCCGTGCCGCCGGGTTCGACCCCGTTGCCGACCGGCACCGACCACCGCACCACGACGGCATCGGGATCGGCCGGCAGCGCGATTCCCGCCGGCTCGCTCGTCGTCTCACCGCCGCCGCACGCCGCGCCAGCCAAGAGGAGCACGGACGTCAGAACGATCGCACCCATTTCCACGAGACGATGTGCACCGCCGCGTGGTTCCCGATCAGATCATTGACGCTTGGCCCCCGACGCAGTGAGCATGAAAGCCCGGGACGAGCGTAGGGCCGAAGGCCCGGGCCCGCCAGGGCCAGCGAGACAGCGCCGCTTCGGCGCCATCAAGCACGGGCTCAGCCTCCGTGCCGCCGGAACAGGGTGATCTTGTCCTCGCCGATGCGGGCGCGCTTGTCGGGGTCGTCGATGCCGAGGCCCTCGCGCGGGGCCAGGCAGAGCACGCCGATCTTGCCCTCGTGCTCGTTGTGGTGGATCGAGCGGGCGGCCACGCCGACCTCGGGCAGCGGGTACACCGCCGACAGCAGGGGCTGGATGCGGCCCTGGTCGATCAACCGGTTGGCCGCGTACGCCTCGGCGTAGTTGGCGAAGTGGCTGGCGATCAGTCGCTTGAGCTTCATCCAGAAGTGCCGGTTGTCGAACTCGATCATGTAGCCCGATGTCGCTGCGCACGTCACCACGGTGCCGCCGCGCTTGCAGGCGAAGATCGACGCGCCCATCGTCTGGCGCCCCGGGTGCTCGAACACGATGTCCGGGTCGTCACCGACCAGGCTGCGCACCTGCTTGCCGAAGCGCCGCCACTCCGATTCGTCCTGCGTCGTGGCGTCGGACCAGAACCGGTAGCCCTCCGCCCGGCGATCGATCACGGCCTCGACGCCGAGCTCGTTGAGCAACGCCACCTTGTCGGCCGAAGACACCACACCCACCGGGGTGCCGCCGCCGTTGAGCACGTACTGGGTGGCGTAGCCGCCGATACCGCCCGTCGCCCCCCACACCAGCACCACGTCGCCCTGCTTCATCCGCGCCCCGTTGCGGCCCACCAGCATCCGGTAGCTGGTCGAGTTGCACAGGGCGTTGACCGCGGCCTCCTCCCACGTCAGATGGGTGGGCTTCGGCATCAGCTGGTTGGCCTTGACCACCGTCAGGTCGGCCAGTCCCCCGAAGTTGGTCTCGAAGCCCCAGATCCGCTGGTTCGAGGCGAGCATCGAGTCGTCGTGCGCCGTCGGGTCCTGGTCATCGACGGAGTTGCAGTGCACGGTCACCCGGTCCCCTGGCTTCCAGTTGCGGACCATCGACCCGACCTGCAGCACCACGCCCGACGCGTCCGAGCCGACGACGTGGTACGGCAGCGCATGCCGTGCGGCCCACGTGCTCTCGCGCCCGTAGCGATCGAGGAAGCCGAACGTCGGCAGCGGCTCGAAGATCGACGTCCACACGGTATTGAAGTTGATGCTCGACGCCATCACGGCGACGTACGCCTCGTCCGGCGCCAGCTCCGGCGTCGGCACGTCACCGATGTGCAGGCTCTTGGCCGGGTCCTTGTCCGCCGAGTCGATGCCGGCGAACATCTCGGCGTCCTCTCGGCGCACGAAGGCGGCCCGGTAGTGGTCGGGGATGGGCAGGCCGGCCAGTTCCTCGCCGCTCGCCCCCGCCTCGACCGCCGCCAGGATCTCGTCCATCGGCCGAAGCTACCGGCCGCTCGCCTGCCGACGGAAGCCTGCAACTATCCTTGGGAGATGGCTGGTTCGTACCTCGTCGCCGGTGCCAGGACTCCGATCGGGAAGCTGTCCGGCGCCCTCGCCCCCCTGTCCGCCGCCGACCTCGGCGGCATGGCCATCGCCGGCGCCCTCGAGCGCGCCGAGGTCGCACCCGACGACGTCGACTACGTGATCATGGGTCAGGTGCTGATGGCCGGGCAGGGCCAAGTGCCGAGCCGCCAGGCGGCGACGCGCGCCGGCATCCCCATGCGCGTGCCGTCGGTCAACGTGAACAAGGTCTGCCTCTCCGGCCTCAACGCCATCTACCTCGCCGACCAGATGATCCGCGCCGGCGATGCCGACATCGTCGTGGCGGGCGGGATGGAGTCGATGACCAACGCGCCGTACCTCGCCGAAGGTGCGCGCGGCGGCCTGCGCTACGGCAACGCGGAGCTGCGCGACTCGATCATCGCCGACGGGCTCTGGTGCTCCTTCGACGCCTGCCTCATGGGCCTCGGCACCGAGCGCTACGTCGCGGGAGGGATCAGTCGGCACGACCAGGACGAGTTCGCCGCCCTCTCGCACGAGCGGGCGGCCAACGCCATCAAGGACGGCCGTCTCGCCGACGAGATCGTCCCCGTCTCCATCCCGCAGCGCAAGGGCGACCCGATCGTGGTCGAGCACGACGAGGGCGTGCGCCCTGGCACGACGGCCGAGAGCCTGTCCGGTCTGCGCCCGGCGTTCGACCAGGACGGCACCATCACGGCCGGCAACGCCAGCCAGCTCAGTGACGGCGCCAGCGCCATCGTCGTGATGTCAGCCCAAGAGGCGGAGCGGCGCGGCGTCGCCGCCCTCGGTGAGGTCGTCGGCTACGGCATGGTGGCGGGGCCGGACTCCGCCTCGCTGCTGCACCAGCCGAGCGGTGCGATCGCGGCCGCGCTCGATCGGGCTGGGGTGTCGCTCGGCGACGTCGACTTGTTCGAGATCAACGAGGCCTTCGCCGCCGTCGGGCTGGCCTCGGCGGCGGACCTCGGCATCGGAGCGGACGTGGTCAACGTCAACGGTGGCGCCATCGCCCTCGGGCACCCGATCGGCATGAGCGGCAACCGCCTGGCCCTGACGCTGCTGCACGAGCTGCGCCGGCGCGGCGGCGGACTCGGGGCTGCGGCCCTGTGCGGCGGCGGTGGCCAGGGCGACGCCCTCCTCGTGCGCTCGGTGTGACCCTCGATCGCGGCCCGGGCCGCGCCCTGCTCGTCCGCTTTGTATGACCCTCAATGACGGGATTTGGCGCCTGTCGGGGTTTGTTGGTCCGGCCGAAAAGGTAGACCTAGATTCGTCGATGACGGCGGCAGGTCCTTGACGAGTGCAAGGATCAGTTGTAACGTGATCGACATATAAGGAGATTGGATCGTCGGACTCCCTCCCGCACCGGTCTCCTGATCTGGGGCATCACCTTTGCGTCGGCCCGTCCGCCCGCTACCGACGCGAGGGTGGTGCCCCAGGCGCTTTTTCGGTGTGCTGCCAATCAGGCGTCGGAGATCTCGCGGCGGCCCTCCAACGCTCGGCCGAGGGTCAGCTCGTCGGCGTACTCGAGATCGCCGCCGACCGGGAGGCCGCTGGCCAGACGGGTCACCCGGAGACCGAGCGGGCGCAGCTGGCGGGCCAGGTACATGGCGGTGACCTCACCCTCGGTGTTCGGGTTCGTGCAGATGATCAGCTCCTCGATGCCCTCGGGCTCGAGACGCGCCAAGAGCTCGCGGATCTTCAACTGCTCGGGCCCGATCCCTTCGAGCGGGCTCATCGCCCCGAGTAGGACGTGGTAGCGCCCGTGGAACTCGCCGGTGCGCTCGACAGCGACGATGTCGCGCGGCTCCTCGACCACGCACACCACGCGCCCGTCGCGCCGGTCGTCGGCGCAGAAACCGCACAGCTCGGCGTCGGCGACGTTGAAGCAACGGCTGCAAAACCGGACCCGTTCCTTGGCGTCGGTGATGGCGGTGGCCAACCTGGTCACGTCGTCGGCCGGCACCTTCAACAAGTGGAAGGCGATCCGCTGGGCCGACTTCGGACCGATGCCCGGCAGCCGGCCGAGCTCGTCGATCAGCGTCTGGACGGGCGGCGAATAGGCGCTCGCCACCTCAGCGCCCCTCGATGACCTCGGCGCCGGGGAAGGCCTGGGCGAGGCGGTCGAGGGCCGATGGGACAGGGCCGGCGTCGGTCAGGTCGTGCAGGTCATCGAGGTCCTCGAGATCGTGCCGGCCGTGGGGGTCGCCCGGAGCGGGCGGACCGTTCGGGGCCGGCGCGTCGGACGGTGGCACGCCGCCGACGCCGAGCTGCACCGATACGGTCCGGGCGGCCACGGCGGCCCACGCTGCCTCGACGGCACCGCGGTGCTCCTCACACTTGGTGCGGTGCGTCTCGTTCGGGGTGGCCATGGCGACCCGGTCCCCGTCGATGCCGACGACGTCGACGGGCGTGAACAGGGCGCGCACCAGCCCCTTGAGGGCCGGTCGCACTGTGCCTTCCCACTCCGTGCGCACCACGTCGAGCCGAGCCGGTGCGGTCGGCTCGGGTCGGGCGTCGTCGGGCAGGGGGTCGGCCAGGGCGACGACCGGCGACACCGGCGAGACGGTGCGATCGGGCCGCCGGGCCCGGTCGCCGAGCGCGGCGCGGCCGGTCGATGCGTCGATGTTCGGGGTGGTCGGCGCCACCGCCGTCGCGGCCTGCTCGAGCTTGGCCACGCGCGCGGCGATGGCGCTCAGGTCGTCGTCGACGGCCACAGGGGCCGTGGTCAGCTGCACGAGAGCCACTTCCACCAGCACCCTTGGATCAGGAGCGTGGCGCAGCTCCACCAGGATCTCGCCGAGGCGCTCGATGGCCCGGACCAACGCCGCCGGGCCGGCCCGCTGCGCTTGGGCGGCCAGCTCGTCGACCTCGTGCGCCGATCGCTGCACCAGCTCCGGCGCCATCATCGAGAGGAAGAGGTCGCGAAGGTGACGCACCAACGCCTCGGCCACGGCTCGCGGCTCGTGGCCGGAGCTGACGGCATGCGCCATGGCCGTCAGCGCCAGGCCGGGATCGTGGTCGATGAGGGCGTCGACGAACTCGTCGAATGTCAAGGCGTCGAGCGTCGCCCCGCCGGCGCTGGCGATCAGCTCGAGCGCCGACAACGTGTCTCGCGCCGAGCCGCCACCCTGGGCCACGGCGGCGTCGATCGCCGCTGCGTCGAGGTCCAGCCCGGCATCGGCGGCGACCCAGCGGACGTGCTCGACCAACGTCTCCGGTGGCAGCAGGTGGAAGCGGAGGTGTTGCGTGCGGCTGCGGATCGTGTCGCTGACCTTCTGCGGGTCGGTGGTGGCGAGGACGAAGACGACGTGCGGCGGCGGTTCCTCGAGCGTCTTCAGCAATGCCGCCTCGGCCGGCTTGGACAGCATGTGGACCTCGTCGAGGATGTACACCTTGTGGCGCCCGGGCGTGCCCAGCTGGGCCTTGTCGATGAGGTCGCGCATTGCCTCGCCCCCGTTGTTGCTGGCGGCATCGAGCTCGTGCACGTCGTCGCTCGTGCCGCGCTCGACAGCGAGGCACGACGTGCACTCGCAGCAGGGTTCGCCCTCGACCGGCCGGTCGCAGTTGAGGACCTTGGCCAGGATGCGCGCCGAGGTCGTCTTGCCCGTGCCGCGCGGCCCAGAGAACACGTAGGCCTGGCCCTCCCGGCCAGCGGCCACGGCATCGCGCAGGGCTCGGACCACGTGGTCCTGACCCTTCAGCTCGCCGAAGCGGCGCGGCCGGTACCGGCGATACAGGGACGGCGAGGCCACGTCGGCGAGCCTACCGACGGGGTGTGACCGCCTCTGATGGCCTCGCTCGCTCCGAAGACTCCGCTCCTCGGCCTGGGCCGGGCAAGGCCGGCCTGGGCTGTCATGCTCGCTGCGGCACGAGCCAAGACGTTCATTGCCGCACCATCGGCTGCCCCGCCAACTCCGAAGACTCCGCTCCTCGGCCTGGGCCGGGCAAGGCCGGCCTGGGCTGTCGTGCTCACTGCGGCACGAGCCAAGACGGTCATTGCCGCACCACCGGCTGCCCCGCCAACTCCGAAGACTCCGCTCCTCGGCCTGGGCCGGGCACGGCCGGCGTGGGCTGTCATGCTCACTGCGGCACGAACACTTGCGGACCTGCGCTCGAGCACCGCAACGCTGGGCTGGGCTGGGTCGGCGGCTCGCTGACGGCACATGTCATGACCTCGCTCCGAGTTCGACGGTCCAATTCGAGAGGCGCTGGCGCAACTACCGTGGTGCAGTGCCGCTGCGAACCCCTGTTCCCCGTCGCAGGATGCGGATCGTGCTCGCCGCTGCGGCGACGGGGTTCCTCGCGCTGCTGGCGACCGGGTCCTCGTCGGCGCAGGCGCAGACGCTCGAGGACTCCACGCCGGCTGACGGGGCCGAGCTGACCGAGGCGCCGGCGCAGGTCGACCTGCGCTTCGACGAGCCGGTCGGGGCGGCCAGCGTCAGCATGGCTTGCCAGGGCGAGGACGAAGAGGCCCCCAATCCGTTCCCGCTGCAGAACCCGCCGACCATCAGCGCGGACGGCTTGACCGTGACCGCCGCGCTGCAGGGCGAGGCGCGCACCGGCGACTGCACCGTGGCCTGGAACACGACGCTGCCGTCCGGCGAGGAGGGCGAACAGGGATCGTTCGCCTTCGCCGTCGTGGCGCTGGCCAGCGGGCCGACGACGGTGCCGGGCGGGACGCCCGCCGCACCGGCCGGAGCGGACGACGAGATCATCGATGCCTCCGAGGTCTCCGACGGCGCCATCTGGCTCGGCCAGATCCTGTCCACGTTGGGCATCGCCGTGCTGTTCGGCTCGGTCGTGTTGATCGTGGCCGCATGGCCGGAGGGCCCCGAGTACGTCCTCGCCGTGCGCTTCCTGCGGGCGATCTGGGTGCTCGGCGCCGTCGGCACGTTGCTCTACGTCGTTGCGCTCAGCGCAGCCGTCCGCGGCGATTCGCTCGGCAGCGGCATCAACCCGGCCGGCTGGCTCGACTTGTTCGAGGCCGGCGTCGCCGGGCAGGCCGCGCTGGCCCGGCTGGTGCTGTTCATCGCCTGTGGCTGGGTCGTCCTGCGGCCCGAACGGGTGATCGACGCGACGACGCAGTTCCCAGCCGTCGCCTTGCCGACGTTGGCCACGGTCACGCTGGGGCTGACAAGGACGGCAGGCGATCTCGCCGCCCTCGGCGTCGTCGCCGGGATCGCCCACGCCCTCGGCATGGCGCTGTGGCTGGGCGCGCTCGTCCTCTTGGCCCGCGTGGTGCTGGCCGGTCCTGGGGAGGAGGACCTCGTCCACGCCGTGCGCGGGTTCGGCCGACTCTCCGGACCGGCGATCATCGTGACCGTCGTCAGTGGGCTGGTCCAGCTGTACCGGCTGGACGGGGGCTCGTTGTTCAGCGAACGGCACGGTCAGGTGCTGCTGGTCAAGACCGTGCTCGTCGCCGTCATGCTGTTCGTCGGCCTGACGGCCCGTCAGATCGCCCAGAACCGCCTCCTGCGCACGTCGGATCTCGGCCCTCGCCTCGCCAACCGGCTACGTCGCGCCTTCGGCACCGAGGCGGTGATCGGCGTGGTCGTGGTCGGTCTGAGCGGGTGGTTGCTGGCGCTCGATCCCGGCAAGCTGCCCGAGCCGACGGTCGAGTTCGCCATCGAGGAGCCGATCGTCGACACGGCCTCCGGGACTGACCTCACGGTCTCGCTCGACCCGGGAAGGGTCGGCCTCAACACACTGCGCGTCGACGTGCGGGCGCCCGAGACCGGCCTCACCGACCTCCTGGTGCGGTTGACCCCGCCCGTCGGGTCGGACCGGCCGACGATCGAGCAGCCGATCTCACTGACCGGCGTCGGGATCGCTCAGTCGCCGGCCGGCGCGGGCGTGCCCCTGGACGTCGCCGGCACCTGGACGCTCGAAGTCACCGCGGCCACCCCGACGGGTCCCGTCGCCGGCACCGGCGCCTTCGAGGTGCGCAACGCCGACGGCTCCCTGCCGACGACCGACATCGGCACCGTGGCGACGACGACGCCCGTCACCCCAGCCACCACGGTCGCTCCCGAGACCACCGCCCCCGGCGGCTGACGGTCGACGAGCGCAGCGAAGTCGGCGAACAACATCTGGGCGCGATCCGTCTCACCAAGGCGAGACGATTCCCGCCCAGATCGGTGGTCCGGCGACTCGGACTCGATGGGTGGCGTGATCTGGGCAGGAATCGTCTCGACGACTGAGACGGATCGCGCCCAGATGCTCGACGCTCACTCGCTGCGCTCGTGAGCCACCACTTCTGAGAAGGGCACCGGGTCGGCGACGTCCAGCTGGTCGTCGCGGCAGCTCGATGGCTGGCGGTCGGGCCGCCAGCGGATGAACGACACGCCGTGGCGGAAGCGTCGGTTCTCGAGCTGACCGAACGTCACCTCCGCCACCAGGCCGTCGGTGGGTGACGTGCGGATCGGGGTCCACGACAGGTCCTTGCCGGCGTTCCAGCGGCTCGTGGCGCCGGGCTTGCGGCTGACGTCCTGCTGCTGCCACTCGGCCCAGTCGCGCCAGGGGTGGTCGTCGACGGCGCCCTCGGTGAGGGGTTCGAGGAGCTCGAGCAGCTCGCGGCGGAACTTGACCGAGAAGGCGGCGGCCACACCGACGTGCTGCAGCCGGCCGTCGTCGTCGTACAGCCCGAGCAGCATCGAGCCGACGCCTTGGCCGTCCTTGTGGATGCGATAGCCGGCGACGACGCAATCCGCGCTGCGCTCGTGCTTGACCTTGACGAGCGCCCGCTTGTCCGGTTGGTACGGCTCGTCGAGGCGCTTGGCCACGATGCCGTCGAGGCCGGCGCCCTCGAAACGCCCGAACCACTGCTCCGCGACCGCGCGGTCGGTGCTGGCCGGCGTGAGGTGGACCGGCGCTTCCGCATCGAGGACCTGGATCAGCCGCTGCCGCCGCTCCCGCAGCGGCCGCTCGAGCAGTGAATTGGAGTCGAGAGCGAGGAGATCGAAGGCGATGTACGACGCCGGGGTCTCGGCGGCCAGCCGCCGCACGCGGGACTCGGCCGGGTGGATGCGCTGCAGCAGAGCGTCGAAGTCGAGGCCGCGCCCCTCCCGGTCGGCGACCACGATCTCCCCGTCGACGACGCAACGCGATGGCAGCGCCGCCCGCAGCGGGTCGAGCAGTTCCGGGAAGTAGCGGGTGAACGGTCGCTCCTTGCGGCTGGCCAACTCCAGCTCGTCGCCGTCGCGGAAGACGATGCAGCGGAAGCCGTCCCACTTCGGCTCGAAGAGCCAGCCGTCCCCGTCGGGCATGGTGCGCGAGAGCTTGGCCAGCATCGGCTTGAACGGCAGGTGCAGCGGCAGGTCCATGGTGACGCCATGATGCCTTCTGTCCTGCACAATCAACCGTTGTGAGTCGGTCAGGGAGGACAGAACGGGGGCGGGCGGCGGTGATCGGTGCGTTCGCCGCTGCCCGGGCGGGGTTCCGGCCCGAACGGCCGGACCGCCTTCCGCGAGCGATGCTGGCCGCAGCGGCCTGGGGGCCGACGCTGGCCGGCGCCATGGCCGCCGGCACGGCGCGGTATCCGGGGGCGACGGCGATCGTCGACGACACCGGCACGATGTCGTACGGCGCGCTGTGGGCAGCCAGCGACGGTGTGGCCCGCCGCCTCCGGGAGGGTGGCGTCGGACCCGGTACGACGGTCGGCATCCTCGCCCGCAACCACCGCGGCTTCGTCGTCTCGCTGGTCGCCGCGGCCAAGCTCGGCGCTGACCTGGTCTTCCTCAACACCGGGTTCGCCGCACCGCAGCTGGCGGATGTGGTGGCGAGTGAGGGGGTCGACGCCGTCCTCCACGACGACGAGTTCAGCGACCTCGTCGCGGGATGTGGCGCCGCGCTCGTGCTCGCGGAGACCGAGCTCACGGCGTGCGCCACGAGGGCCGGTGCGCCGGTGCAGCCGACCACTCGCCGTCCCGGCCGGATGGTGATCCTCACCTCGGGCACGACCGGCCGTCCGAAGGGCGCCGTGCGTTCGTCGGCGGGCGGCGCCGACTCGTTGGCGCCGCTGCTCTCGACGGTCCCGGTGCGGGCGCGGGACACGGTGGTGCTGGCGGCGCCGCTGTTCCACGCCTGGGGACTCGCCCACCTCGGGATGGGGCTGGGCCTGTCGTCGACGCTCGTCCTCGACCGTCGCTTCGACCCGGAACGAACGGTGGCCGCCGTGGCTCGGCATCGTGCCGCCGGATTGGTCGTCGTGCCCGTGATGCTGCGGCGCATCCTCGACCTCGGAGGCCCAGTCCTCGACGGCTCCGACTTGTCGTCGCTGCGCTACATCGCCTCCAGCGGATCGGCCCTCGGTGCGCCGCTGGCGACGGCGGCGCTCGACCGTTTCGGCCCCGTGCTCTACAACGTCTACGGCTCGACCGAGGTGTCGCTGGCCACGATCGCCGGTCCCACCGACCTGGCGGCTGCTCCGGGCACGGCCGGCCGTCCGCCACCAGGCAGCACCGTGCGCGTCGTCGATGATGCCGGGCGAGCGGTCGCGGTGGGGACGACCGGGCGGATCTTCGTCGGCAACAGCTCCCGCTTCGACGGCTACACGGGCGGCGGGGGGAAGGAGTCGATCGACGGCCTGCTGTCGATCGGCGACCTCGGCCACTTCGACGCCGCCGGTCGGCTGTTCATCGATGGACGCGACGACGAGATGATCGTCTCGGGCGGCGAGAACGTCTTCCCGGCCGAGGTCGAAGAACTGTTGGCCGGCCATCCGGCCGTCGCCGAGGCAGCCGTCGTCGGCGTCGACGACGACGAGCTGGGCCAGCGACTGGTGGCCTTCGTCGTGAAACGACCAAGAGCGCGGGTCACGGCCGAACAGCTGCGATCCCACGTCCGTGATCAGCTGGCCCGCCACAAGGTGCCGAAAGCCGTGCACTTCGTTGGCGAGCTGCCGCGCACGACCACCGGCAAGGTGCGGAAACGGGATCTCGGGGCATCGAAGTAGGTTCGGACCAGTGAACGAGCGAGTCTTCGAGCGAGCGAACCACAGCACGGTGCTTCTTCGTCGCCGGCTTTGCGGCGACACGGTCATTGGCGCCTCGTGATGCTGGACGACTCAAGCTCGACAGGCCCCCTGGCGGTGCGCCAATGACGGCCAACTCGATGCAGGACAAGATCGACGATCTCCGCAAGCGGCGCGAGCAGGCGTACCAGGCCGGGTCGCCGCGGGCCGTCGAGCGACAGCACGCCAAGGGCAAGCTGCTCGCCCGCGAGCGCATCGACTACCTGCTCGACGAGGGGTCCTTCAACGAGCTGGACCTGCTGGCCCGTCACCGGGCCCATGCGTCGGGGCTGGAGGAGCGGCCGTACACCGACGGCGTGATCACCGGGTGGGGCACCGTCGAGGGCCGCAAGGTGTTCTTGTTCTCGCAGGACTTCACGGTTTTCGGCGGGGCGCTGGGCGAGGTCTTCGCGGAGAAGATCCACAAGCTGATGGACCTGGCGCTGAAGGTCGGCGCGCCGGTCGTCGGGCTCAACGACGGCGCCGGCGCCCGCATCCAAGAGGGCGTGGTCAGCCTGGCCAGCTACGGCGGGATCTTCCACCGCAACGTGCTGTCGTCAGGCGTCGTGCCGCAGATCTCGGTGATCCTCGGGCCGTGCGCCGGCGGCGCCGTGTACTCACCGGCGATGACGGACTTCATCTTCATGGTGCGCGAGTCGTCGCACATGTTCATCACGGGTCCGGACGTGGTGAAGACGGTGACCGGCGAGGAGGTCACGCTCGAGGAGCTCGGCGGTGCGATGAGCCACGCGTCCAAGTCCGGCGTGGCCACGTTCGTCGCAGCCGACGAGAAGTCCTGCCTCGATGACGTGCGCTTCCTGCTGTCGTTCCTCCCGCAGAACAACATGGAGGAGGCGCCGGTGGTCGACACGGGCGACGACCCGCAGCGGCTGTGCCCCGAGCTGCGGGACATGCTGCCGGCCAGCCCGAACATGCCCTACGACATGCACCAGGTCGTGCAGGCGGTGCTGGACGAGGGCGAGTTCCTCGAGTACTTCCCGCACTGGGCCCGCTCGATCCTCTGCGGGTTCGGTCGGATCGACGGCCGCACCGTCGGCGTCGTCGGCAATCAGCCGATGGTGCTGGCCGGTGTGCTGGACATCGAGTCCTCCGAGAAGGCGGCCCGGTTCGTGCGGACGTGCGACGCGTTCAACATCCCGCTGGTCACGTTCGTCGACGTACCGGGGTTCCTGCCCGGTGTCGACCAGGAGTACGGCGGCATCATCCGCCACGGGGCCAAGCTGCTCTACGCGTACTGCGAGTCGACGGTCCCGCGCATCCAGGTGATCACGCGCAAGGCGTACGGCGGGGCGTACGTGGTCATGAACTCGAAGTCGATCGGTGCCGACCTGGCCTTCGCCTGGCCGTCGGCGGAGCTGGCGGTCATGGGGCCGCAAGGGGCGGTCGAGATCGTGTACCGGCGCGAGCTGCAGCAGGCCGCCGATCCGGCGGCGCGCCGGGCCGAGCTGGTGTCGGAGTACACCGAGCGCTACGCCAGCCCGTACGCGGCGGCGGAGCGGGGTTACGTGGACGACGTGATCGACCCCGCTGAGACGCGCCAGAAGATCGTCGCCGGCCTGGCCATGCTGCGCACCAAGCGCGAGGAGCTGCCCCGCCGCAAGCACGGCAACATGCCGCTCTGACCGTTCGGTGGTCGAGTCGCCCCTGAGAACGAGGGCGAATCGAACTGAGAACGCCAGCGCGACGCAGCGCCAAGGCCGATGCGTAGCTTTGACAGGTGCCGTTCGGGATCGTCGCTGCGGCGGGGTGGGCGTCCGGCATCAACTTGTACGCGACGGCGTTCCTGCTGGGGCTCGCCGGCCGGCTCGACTGGGCCGACACGCCGCCGCAGCTGCAGCAGACCTGGGTGCTCGTCGTCGCCGGCGGGATGTACGTCGTCGAGTTCGTCGTCGACAAGGTGCCGTGGCTCGACAGCGCCTGGGACGTCGTGCACACCGCCATCCGTCCGATCGGCGGCGCGCTGATCGGCGCCGCACTGGCCGCCGACGCCGGTTCGTCCGAGGCCCTCGCCGCCCTGCTCGGCGGTGGCTTCAGCCTCTCGGCGCACTCCGCGAAGGCCAGCACCCGTGCCGCCGTCAACCTGTCGCCGGAGCCGTTCACCAACATCGGGCTCTCGCTGTTCGAGGACGGCGTCGTCGTCGGACTGGTGGTCCTGGCCCTCGACCACCCGGCCGTGGCCGCTGTGCTGTCGATCGTGCTCGCCATCGCCTCGGTGATCGTCGCCTGGCTCCTCGTCCGCACGGTGCGCCGCTTCGTCGCCCGCTGGCGCGCCCGGCGGACCACCAAGTCCACCCGCCTCGCTTGACCAACGGACAACTTCCAGATTCGGGCCACCATGTCGCACATGACGACGATTGGGGTTCGGGAGCTTCGACGCGACGCCAGTCGCTGGCTGGCCCGAGTGCGTGCAGGCGAGGCGTTCATCGTGACCGATCGCGGGCGCCCCGTCGCCCGGCTTGCGCCTCTCCACGAGCCGACGGGGTACGAGGCGCTGCTGGCTGCGGCGCGGATCGCTCCTGGCGATGGGCGTCCGATGGTCGACGTCCTTGCCGAGATCGACGCTGACCTGCCGATCGACGAGGGCACCTCGGTCTCCGGTGCGCTCGAAGCTCTGCGTCGGGACGAGCGGTCGTGGCGATGTGGTTGCTCGAGACGTCGGCGGTCGCCAAGTTGGTGCGCACCGAGCCGGAGTCGGCAGCCTTGCGCCGCTGGCTGCGTCGGCGGCACCGGATCGGGTCCGACCTCCACCTCACCGAGCTTCGGCGCGCCGCTGCTCGAGCGGGCGGCCGAGCGCCGGCCCGGGCCGACCGGTTGCTCGCTGGCATGGATCTCCTGCGGATCGACGCCGACGTGTTCGATGTTGCGGGCCGGACAAATCCACCTGGGCTGCGGTCGCTCGATTCGCTCCACGTCGCATCGGCGATGACGCTCGGACCCGACCTGGCGGGATCGTGGCCGACGACGATCGGCTGCTCGATGCGGCGAGGTCGGCCGAGGTCGCGGTGGCATCCCCGGACGCTGACCGCGCGGCATCGATCCCACGCGCCCACCTCCAAGATGGGCGGGATGCTCGCCAGCAGGTGGCGTCGAGAAGCCACCCAGTTCGGGTCCTGTCACGATCGGCCCCCAGATCGGCGATCGCTCGGCGGCGAACCGCCGAGGCTTGACCCGACACGTCATCGACTCGGCGCCGGCGCCTTGTCAAGGTGGTCGGCATGACCACTACCGCTGACGCCACCATCGATGTGACCGCCATCGACACGTACCTCTCGACCTGGAACGAAACCGACGCCGTCAAGCGGGCCGAGCTGATCGGCGCCTCGCTCGCCGACGACCTCTGGTACCGGGACCCGATGCTCGAAGCCGACGGCCTGACGGCCTACGACCAGATGATCGCCGCCGTGCAAGCGCAGTTCCCGGGTCTGGAGATGCGGCGTACCAGCGGCGTCGACGGGCACCGAGACCTCGTGCGCTTCACGTGGGCCCTCGGCGCGCCGGGTGCGGAGCCGACGTTCGCCGGCCTCGACGTGGCCAAGTTCGACGAGCACGGCAAGCTGCACCGGATCATCGGCTTCGTCGGCAACGATGTTCCAGCGGAGGCCACGCCCTGATCCGACCGAGGTACGTTCCATGGCGCGATCGGTGTCGAAAACGACACCGATCTCTCGTCAGAATCGGATCGCATGAGCGCGACGACTGAGCGGGCGGCGGTCGGGTCGATGCTGCGGGACTGGCGGGAGGACCGCCGGCGCAGCCAGCTCGACCTGTCGATCGACGTCGGCGTCTCGACCCGCCACCTCAGCTACGTCGAGACCGGCAAAGCCAAGCCGTCGCCGGAGCTGGTGCTGGCCCTCGCCGAGCACCTCGACGTGCCGCTGCGCGAGCGCAACACCATGCTCCTTGCCGCCGGCTACGCACCGCGCTATCAGCAGACACCGCTGGAGGACGATGCCTTGCTCAGCGTGCGCCAGGCCCTCTCCGACCTCATCTCCGCCCACGACCCCTACCCGGCCGTCGTCGTCGACCGCGGCTGGGACGTGGTCATGGCCAACACCGGTGCTCAGGGCTTCCTGGCCGGCGTGGCGGCCCATCTCGCCGAGCCGCCGATGAACGTCTACCGGGTCACGTTGCACCCGGACGGCATGGCGCCACGCATCGAGAACCTCGCCGAGTGGTCGCACCACCTGCTGGCCACGCTCGACCGGCAGGTGGCCGTCACGCGCGACCCGCGCCTACGGGCCCTGCTCGAGGAGGTATCGGATTACCCGAACATCAAGCCGCTCGGGGCGGCGTGGCGCACCAGGTCCGACGTGCCAACGGTGCTGGTGCCGCTGCGCTTGCGCGTCGGCGACGAGCCGGGCGCGACGGTGCTGTCGTGGTTCTCGACGAACACCAGCATCGGCACACCGGTCGACATCACGCTCGAAGAGCTGCACGTCGAGCTGTTCCACCCGGCCGACCGGGCCACGGCGAGCCTCGTCGGCGGACGAGCCTGAGGCGGCTGCCGGTCGAAGCCGTACCATCGTTCGCTGTGCCAGCGACGATCACGCCGGTCCCGACGGACGAGGAGGCTGCGGCCATCGTGGCCGCCGTCGACGCACTGTGGCCCCGGCCCGTCGCCGACACCTCCATCGACCCGCTGCGCCTGTCGGTGTGGAAGTTCAGCGGGCGCTGGTGGACACAGCCCATCCCGCTGCGTCGGGCCCGACCCTGGGTCTGACGGTCCCGCACCGATCGCACACGCCGTGGTGTTGGAGCTGACCACCGTCGCCGACGACGCGGCGACGTTCCACGACGGCGTCGAGGTCGACCACCTGACCGACCTGGCGCCGGACACGCCGTACGAGCACCGCGGCGTTGGGTTCCGCACGCTGCCCCGCCCGTCCGGCCAACTGCGCAGCCGGTTCGCCACCGTCAACGACGTCCACTTCGGGGAGGTCGAGGCCGGCCACCTCGGCGGCCACGAGGACGGGCCGATCTTGCGCCTGCCGCCCGATGCGACCCCGTTCCCGGAGACGATGAACCGCGCTGCGGCGGCCGAGATGGCGGCTGCGGCGGGGCTCGACGCGATCGTCGTCAAGGGTGACCTCACCAACGACGGGACGGCGCAGGAGTTTGCCGACTTCGAGGCCTGCTACCGGGTTCCGTTCGGCGACCGCCTCCACGTCGTGCGCGGCAACCACGACGCCTACCGCGGCCAAGACGACTACGCAGGCGACCAATGGATCGAGTTGCCCGGCGTGGCCATCGCCCTGCTCGACACCGCCGTTCCGTTCGCCCCCAACGGCAACCTCTCGGCGGCGCAGCTCGACTGGCTGGATGCCGGTGCGGCGGCGTCCACGGTCCCCGTCGTCGTCATGGGACACCATCAGCAGTGGGTCGGCGGGAAGCGCAGCCCCGACTACTTCGGGATCGTCCCCGACGCCAGCGAGGGGCTGTCCGCAGTCATGCTGCGGCGGCCGGCCATCGTCGCCTACACCGCCGGGCACACCCACCGCCACCGAGTGCGGTGGATCGCCGACGGGCTTCCGTCGATCGAAGTCGGCTGCGTCAAGGACTTCCCCGGCACCTGGGCCGAATATCGCGCCTACGACGGGGGAATTCTGCCGGTCGTCCACCGGATCTCCGCACCCGAGGCGCTGGCCTGGAGCGAGCAGTGCCGGGTGCTGTACTCCGACTTCGGCGTCGACTATGCGTCCTACGCCATGGGCAAGCTCGAGGACCGGTGCTTCGCCATCTCCTTCCGCTGACACCGGCACGCCCGAGCGTGCTGGACTGCCCGCCGTGAATGAGATCGATGCCGCCGAGGCGGCCGTCCAAGCGGCGATGGACGGCGGCGCCCGCTACGCCGACGCCCGTGTGATGGTGCGCCGCTACGAGTCGATGTCGGCCCGCAACGGTGAGGTCGACGACGTGAACCAGGACGAGGACGCCGGCCTGGGCGTGCGCGCCCTGGTCGGTTCCGGGTGGGGGTTCTTCGCTGTGCCCGAGCTCACCGACGCGGCGGCGCGGGCGGCGGGACGACGGGCCACGGAGGTGGCGACGGCGAGCGGGCGCGTGGCCAGTCGCGAGGGTGGGCTGATCCCGGTCGAGCCGGTGACCGGGTCGTGGACGAGCGAGTGCCTGATCGACCCGCTCGAAGTCGGTCTGAGCGACAAGGGCGACTTGTTGGTCCGGGCGACGTCGACGATGGTCGACCACGGCGCCGACATCGCCGAGGGCCTGTACCAGGTGTGGGACACGGCCAAGTGGCTGGTGTCGAGCGAGGGACACCGCATCGATCAGCGCGTCCGCGAGTGCGGTGCGGGGATCATGGCCACGGCGATCGGGGACGGCGAGACCCAGCGCCGCTCGTACCCGGCGGCGCGCGGGCAGTACGCCGTTCGCGGCTGGGAGCTGATCGACGAGCTCGACCTCGACGCCCACGCCGCCCGGGTCGGGTCCGAGTCGCGAGAGCTGCTCACCGCGCCGCCATGCCCGAGCGGCGAGACGACGCTCATCCTCGGGGCCGAGCAGATGGCCCTGCAGATCCACGAGTCGGTCGGTCACGCCATCGAGCTCGATCGCATCCTCGGCTGGGAGGCGGCGTACGCGGGGACGTCGTGGCTCGACCTGGCCCAGCTCGGTTCGCTGCAGTACGGCTCGGAGCTCATGAACATCACCATCGACCCGACCATCCCGGGCGCCCTCGGGTCGTTCGGGTTCGACGACGAGGGCACGCCGGCGGCACCCCGCGACGCCGTGCGCGAGGGTCGCTGGGTGGGCGTGCTGGCCGGTCGCGACTCGGCCGCCGTCGCCGGCCTCGACTACGCCGGCAGCGTGCGGGCCGACGGCTGGGCCCGCCTCCCGATGGTGCGGATGACCAACGTCGGCTTCGAGCCGGGACCGCACACGCTCGAGGAGATCGTCGCCGCGACCGACGACGGGATCTTCATGGACACCAACCGCTCGTGGTCGATCGACGACAAGCGCCTCAACTTCCAGTTCGGCTGCGAGGTCGGGTACGAGATCAAGCACGGCGAGTGGGGGCGGCTGCTGCGCAACCCGACGTACACGGGCATCGGCCCGCAGTTCTGGCGCTCGCTGGACATGCTGTCGTCGGAGATCGTCGCCTGGGGGACGCCCAACTGCGGCAAGGGTCAACCGGGCCAGATCGGCCACACGGGCCATCCCGCCGCCCCTGGTCGCTTCCGCAACGTGCGCGTCGGAGTCAGAGCGTGAGCGAGCGAGTCTTCGAGCGAGCGAACGATCGACACGGTGCTTCTTCGTCGCCGGCTTTGCGGCGACACGTTCATTGGTGCCAGGTCGCTGACGCTCCACCGAACCCGTCGCATAGATCGATGGAGCACCAATGAACGTCGGCGACCCGCGATCCATCGCCGGCCAGGTGTTGGAGCAGGCCACGGCGGCAGCGGCGGGGGCCGACGTGGAGGTGGCGGTGGGGCGCAATCGGCTGGCGCTGACCCGGTTCGCCAACTCGGTGATCCACCAGAACGTGGCCGAGGACGTGATGGAGGTGCGCGTGCGCCTCCATCGGGATGGGCGCACGGCGGCGGCCTCGACGACACGCCTCGATGCGCTCGATGCGCTTGTCGAGCGCGCCGCCGCCGCCGTGGCCGTGGCGCCGCTCGACCCGGCCTGGCCCGGACTGGCGCCACCCGATCCGGCTCCTACGACGGCCACCGACCCGGCGACCGGCGCCGCCTCACCAGACGACCGGGCGGCGATCGTCGCCGCCTTCGTCGATGCCGTGGGCGGCCTCGAGGCGGCCGGCTACTGCCGGACGGTGCACTGGTCGGGAGCCTTCGCCAACTCCGCCGGGCAGGACGTCGTGGGCGAGCGCGCCGACGTCGGTGTCGACGGCATCGCCCGCTGCGACGGTGCCGATGGCGTCGCCCGCGCCGGCTCCGGCCGGCTGTCCGACATCGACGGCGTCGTGCTCGGGGCGCGGGCGGCGGCGAAGGCGCGCGCCGGCGCAGGGGCGGACGAGGTGGCGCCCGAGCGCTTCGAGGTGGTCCTCGAACCGACCGCCGTCGCCGACATCCTCCAGGGCCTCAGCTGGTACGGCTTCAACGCCAAGGCCGTCGAGGAGCGGCGGTCGTTCGTCCGCCTCGGGGAGGCGCAGTTCGATCCCGCCGTGACCATCGTCGACGACGCGCCGGTGGCCGGTGACGGATTCGATGCCGAGGGCACGCCGTCACGCCGGCTGGTGCTGGTCGAGGCCGGCACCAGCGCCTCCTTGACCCACGATCGGCGCACGGCGGCTGCCGCCGGGACCAGGTCGACGGGCCACAGCGTCGGCGCGCCGTCGTTCGGCGGGATCGCCACCCACGTCCAGCTGCTGCCGGCAGAGGCGTCAGGCGCCACGGCCGAGATCGATGGCCCGGTGGTCGATGCGGCCGCCGCGAAGCTGGTCGCCTCGGTTGAACGCGGCGTGCTTGTCACCGACCTCTGGTACACCCGCGTGCTCGACCCACGCACGTTGGCGACGACGGGGTTGACGCGCAACGGCGTCTGGCTGATCGAGAACGGCGAGATCGTGCGGCCGCTGCGCAACCTGCGCTTCACGCAGTCGTACGCCCAGGCGCTGGCGCCCGGCAACGTGGTCGGCGTCGGCCGCGTCGCCCACGCCCTGCCGGGCGACACCTACGGCGCCGACACGCCGCGCTGGACGGCGCCGGCGCTGCACCTGGCGTCGTGGAACTTCACCGGCGGCGCGAGCGGCTGACCCCTCGATCTGCATGCGCCAACAGCGCGCATCCCCGGTCTTGGCTCACCCAGCGCTCGCTGACGGGTGCAGCGTCGGGGCGAACCCGGCCGCGAGTGCCGCGACGGACGTCGGCGGGGTGAGCACGCGGACTGCACCGGAGGGCCGCGCAGCCGGATCGTGCCAGCCGAAGAACGTAAAGGCGAGGCTGCGGTCGTCCACCAGCAGCCGCGGTACTTCGGCGTCGTCGACGACGACGGTCCCGTCCGGCAGGTCCGGGGCGTCGCCCTCCCAGAGGAGCCGGTCGCCTGCCCGGTCAACCCCTCGGCCGCGACGGTGGCGCTCGGCGTGGAGGCGGGCATCGAGCTCGCTCGCCAACACCGGAGCGTCGGCGCCGAGGGCGACCGTCACGCCGTCCCGATAGGCGCGGTAGTCCTCCCGACGGCACGTGGCGCACGGGCGATGGCCGGCGGCCAAGGCCACCGCATCGTCGAGGAAGAACAGCGGCGTCCACCGGCGCGGTGCGGCCAGCGGGTGCCGCCAATCGCAGAACGAGGTCCGACAGGTGATCCACAGCCGGCTGTGGTGGTGGCGCACGACCCGTTCGGCGTCGTCGACCACGCACCCGCGGTTGCCGGTGAACAACCCACGGGCGTCGACGGCGTGGAGGTCGCCCCACGGATCGACGCGATTGCGCCGCGCCACGGTCAGCGGCGGGCGACGATCTCGCCGTGCGGGACGGCGAACCACCCGTCGGGATCGCCGGCCCACTCCTCGAACGCCGTGGCCATCGCGTCGAGGTGCGGCCGGTCACTGATGCCGTGCGCGATCGCTTGCTCGGGCACCCGGGAGGAGCGCATCCGGTCGGCCCACAGTCCGCCCCACCACGCTCGGTCCTCCGGCGTGGCGAAGCACCAGATCGATGCCGTCACCCGTACGTCGGTGAAGCCGGCGGCGTGCGCCCAGCCGAGCAGGTGCCGTCCGGCGTCCGGCTCGGCCCGGTTGGCTCGGGCGACCTGCCGGTATGTCGCCAGCCAGTCGTCGAGTCGGGGGTCGAGCGGGGCCCACGAGAACGACGCGTAGTCGGCGTCCCGGGCGGCGACGATTCCGTTCCGGCGGCAGACGCGGCGCAGCTCGCGCAGCGCGCCCACCGGGTCGGACACGTGCTGCAACACCTGGTGGGCGTGCACGACGTCGAAGCTGGCGTCGTCGAACCGGAGGTCGGAGAGGTCGCCGACCTCGAACCTGGCGCCGTGACCGTCGAGCGTGCGCGCCTCGGCGATGACCTCCTCACTGCGGTCGATGCCGACCACCGCCCCGGGGGCGACCCGCTCGGCCAGCTCGACGGTGATCGTGCCCGGACCGCAGCCGACGTCGAGGACGTCGAGCCCGGGTGACAGATGCGCCGAGAGGTAGGCGGCCGAGTTCTCGATCGTCCGCCACCGGTGCGATCGCAGCACCGACTCGTCGTGGCCATGGATGTACACCTCGGCCGGTGGCATGGGTCCGTTCTACTCCGCCGGCTCCAATCGTCACGTCTCCCGGTGCGTCCGCTCGATGCCCGTCGTGGTGGACTGCGACCGTGGATGCGTTCGTCAAGCAGCAGTGGTTCCAGGTCGCCTACCTCGTCGAGGACCTCGACGCGGCGATGGAGAAGTGGACCCGTTTGTTCGGCGCCGGTCCCTTCTCGGTGACCGACCACCACCGGACCGACACGTTCATGTACCGGGGCACCGACCAGGAGGCGGATGTCTCGTACGCCTTCGGCTACCTCGGCGACGTGATGATCCAGTTCATCGTCCAGCACGACGACACGCCGTCGATCTACCGGGACATGTACGCCGCCGGCGAGGAGGGCTACCACCACGTCGCCTACCTTGTCCACGACTTCGAGGCCGAGTACCAAAAGCTCGGCGCCATGGGCTTCGAGCCCGCCTGCCGGCTCTACGCCGACGGTGTCGACGCCGCCTACTTCGACACCCGCGACGTGACGGGCGGGTTCACGGAGATCCACGGCGACCCGCCGCACATCCTCGGCGCCTTTGCCACCTGGCGGAGAGCGCACGAGCTGTACCGCCCCGGCGAGGATCCGATGATCCTGCGCCGTCGCGACGCTCGCCAGCCCACATGATCACGTGCCCGTTCCGGGACGTGGTCGAAAAGGCCCTCGGGCCCGACGAGCCGTCCGGACGCAAGGAGTTCCCGCTGATGCCGTTGGGCGAGGCGGTCGACATGGGGCGCGCCGCCGACGGCGCGCCGCTCGTCGACCCGCGGATCTTCGACTCGGCCGAGTTCGCCCGCAACCCGTACCCCTACTACCGGATCTTGCGCGATCACCACCCGGTCTTCCACGACACGCTGCACAACTGCTATTGGGTCACCCGTTACGACGACGTCACGGCGTGCTACCTCGACGAGGAGGGCTTCAACACGATCCCCAAGGGCATGTCGTCCGGTGTCCTCGGCAACACCCAGCTCGAGCTGTCCGGCATCGAGCACCGCCGCCGGCGCAACGTGTACGGCCGCCACCTCGTCGGCAAGGCGCTCACCCGGCGGGTGGCGATCATTGAGCGACTCGCCGCCGAGATGATCGAGTCGTGGTTCGACGGCTCGGCATCGGAGGGCTCGGTGGTTGCAGATGCAACGACCGGCGAGCTGTCAGTCGAGCTCGGCCTGGCCTTCGCCAACGAGTTCCCGATCCGCGTCGTCGGTCAGATCCTCGGTTTCCCGGACGATGCGCGCGCCGACTTCTACTACTGGTACTCGTCGATGATGAACGGCCTCGGCGGCTCGGACACCGCCCACGTCGGCGTGCAGGCCCGCCAAGACCTGGAGGACTTCGTCGGGGACCTCGTGGCCCGACGGCGAGCCGACCCGACTTACCTCTACGACGAGGCCGGTGACCCGATCGGCCTCGACATCATCTCCGAGCTGTGCGTGGCCAAGATCGACGGTGACGTCATGTCGACGGAGGAGATCACCTCGAACATCGCCCTGATCGTCGGTGGCGGCGGCGAGACGACGCGCGGCGCGATCCTCAACCTCTGGTTCCTGCTCCTGCAGCACCCCGAACAGCTCGCCGCCGTGCGCGCCGACGAGTCGCTGTGGGACGCCGCCTTCCACGAGACGCTGCGCGTGGCCAGCTCGATCGGCGGCCAGCCTCGCCACAACACCTGGGACTTCGAGCTGCATGGCGTCGACGTGCCCGCCGGCTCGCTGATGCACATGGTCGACTTCTCGGCCAACCACGACGAGCGGGTGTTCGCCGAGCCGGAGCGGTTCGACATCTTCCGGCCCGACCTGTACACGGGCAAGATCACCCGCAGCGGCGTGCGCGGCAAGCACGGCCAGGCCAGCCACATGGCCTTCGGCGTCGGCCCGCACCTCTGTCCGGGCGCCTGGCTCAGCCATCAGGAGTCGGTCGTCGGGTCGCGAGTGCTGGCCCGGATGGTCGACGGCATCGAGATCGATGTCGAGCGGATGCCGAAGGACATCGACGGCACGAGCCTGGCGCCGATCGGGTTGGGCGCCATCCGCGCCCTGTGGTTGCGCCTCCCACCCCGTGGCTGACCTGCAGGAGCCCCCTCGGGGGTTCCGCTCGTACGAGGTGTACCAACGTGTCCGGCGCGCCGAGACGCTGTCCGAGCTGAAGCCCCGCCGGCTGTCCGGGCCGGAGTACCTGGACGACCCGTACCCGATCCTCGCCATCCTGCGCGAGCGGACGCCGTGCTACCGGGACTGGCCCGGGAACGCGTTCTGGGTCACCCGCTACGACGACGTGACGTCGGTGTTCGTCGACGAGGCCAACTATGAGACGCGCCCGAAGCGCTGGCGGTACGGGATCGAGGGATACGGGCAGGACCTCGGCGACGAGGTCGCCGTGCGGCAGTGTGTCACCGCCCGCGCCGACGCCGCCGCCGAGCCCATCGCTCGGCGGATCGTCGGAGCCGCCGCGGCCGCCGCCGGTGACGGTCAGGTCGACTTGGCCGTCGAGCTGTGCGCCCGCTATCCCATCGAGCTGCTGGCGGCGGTGCTCGACCTGCCGCCGACCGAGATGACGACGTTCGCCGAGCGGTACCTGGCCAAGCAGCGCGGCGTGGGCTGGGAACCGACGGCGCGCCAGATCGGGCTCGACGCGATGCAAGAGCTGGTGGCCATGTTCGAGCCGCTGCTGGCGCAGCGCGCGGCTGGCGACGGCGACGACCTCGTGTCCGTGGCCGGCCGGCTCGGCGGCACGGCGCGCGACCTGGTGATGACGCTCCTCGAAGCCGATCACGAGACGTTGCACGGCGGCTTGGCGAACACTTGGTTCCTGCTCGCCACGCACCCCGAGCAGCTGGAGGCCGTGCGGGCGGACCCGCGGCTGGTCAAGTTCGCCTTCCTGGAGGCGTTGCGCCACAGCGCGCCGGTGCTGTCGGCGGACCGTTTCTGCCGCCACGAGGTCGAGCGCTTCGGCCGGCTGCTGCCCGCCGGTGCGCTGGTGCGGTGCTCGGCGGCAGCGGCCAATCGCGACCCCCGCGTCTTCGCCGATCCTGACGTGTTCGTCGTGGGTCGCAAGGACCTGTGCCAGCGCGAGCCGAGGGGTTCCTACCGCGCCGACGGTCTGCCGAGCGGCATCTCGTTCGGCACCGGTGCCCCGTCCAAGCATCCCGCCGAGCCCGAGGACCGCCCGCGCTCCTTGTACGCGTTGACGAGAGACCTCGCCGTCATCGCCATCAACGTCGTGCTCGACGAACTGCCCGCCATCCGCCTCGCCGACGGCGCCGAGCCGCGCCTGCACTCCCGCCGCCTCGGCGAGCTCCACACCTGCTGGTCGTTGCCGATGACGTGGCGGTGAGCCGAAACAAACCGCAGGGCGGCGATCTGGATCCGGCGCCCGGTCCGCCTAACGTCGAAGTGTGACCACCACCGTTGCCCTCGTCGTCAAGCTGGTATCCAAACCCGAGACCCAGGACGAGGTCGCGGAGTTCCTCGCCGGCGCCGTCGAGCTGGCGAACGCCGAAGCGGGGACTCCCGTCTGGTTCGCCCTGCGCACCGACGACTCCACGTTCTGGATCGTCGACGCCTTCCCGAGCGACGACGAGCGTCAGGCGCACCTCAGCGGTCCGATCGCCGCCGCACTGATGGAGAACGCCGACCGGCTGCTCGCTGCGCCGCCGGAGATCAACCTCGCCGACGTGCTGGCGTCGAAGGTCACCTGACTCGGAACGTCGTCAGTCCGGGCGGACCCAGTGGCCCTCCTCGTCGAAGACGAGGTCGGTCAGCTCGCCGGGGCGGACTTCGTCGTCGATGCCGAGCGCGACGCTGACCTTCTGGTAGTTCCACTTCATCACGTCGAGCGTCAGCTCGAGCAGCTGATC
>JBPCJL010000182.1:0-8727 GCA_051005355.1 Ilumatobacteraceae bacterium | reverse complement strand
GTGTAGCGCTGGGTGACCCCGGTGAAGCCGCCGGGCCCGGCGACGTCGGTGTCGTCGTCGCTTGTCGACGACAACACGAACTTGTACTCACCGACGCGCACCGAGGCGAGGTCGCGCAGCAGCCAGTAGTGGTGCGCCTTGCGGTTCGACAATCCACCCGGGGCGAGGAGGAACGAGGTCTGGTCGATGCCGTCGATGTACCGGTCCGTCGGGACGGCGTCGGGCACACCGGCCAATTGGCAGGCCGTCGGCAAGAGGTCGCAGAAGTTGAACAGCCCGTCGGTTGCCCGGCCGGCGTCGACCATCCCCGGCCAGGCGAAGATCGCCGGGACGCGCAGCCCGCCTTCCCACGTCGAACCCTTCGCCGAGCGGAACGGCGTGTAGCCGGCGTCCGGCCAATTCTCCATGTGCGGACCGTTGTCGGACGTGACGAAGACGAGCGTGTGCTCGAGCTGCCCTGTCTCATCGAGCGCGGCGACGAGCCGGCCGACGATCGCATCCAACTCGACCATCGAGTCCTTGTACGGGTGCTTGGCCGGTGACGCGCCGAGCAGGTCGGGATGCGGGTAGTTGTCGAAGTGCGCGCCGCGCGTGCAGTGGTAGAGGAACCAGGGCTGATCACGAGCGACCATGCGCTCGATGAAGGCGACGGAGTGGTCTGCCCACTCGCCGTCCAGCGTCGCCAGCGCTGGAACGTCGAGCTCCTTCACCGGCTCCGGCTCGCCGCCGCGCGTGGCGTGCACGAAGCAACGGTTGAACGGCATGTTCTTCACCCACTCCGTGCGCGCCTCGTTGTAGACGACCTCGGGGAAGAAGTGCGGGTCCCGCCACTCGGTGTACATGTCGCTGACCGAGAGGAAGCCGTGGAACTCGTCGAACCCGACGTTCTGCGGCTGCGAGTCCAGGTTCTCGCCGATGTGCCACTTGCCGACGGCCAAGGTGGCGTAACCCGCCGCCGACAGCAGCTCGGCGACGGTGACCTCGTTCTCCAGCCCGCCCCGCTCGCCGTACATCGGCGGCCGTTGCAGACCGTGACGCATCGGGATCCGGCCGGTCATCAGGGTGGCCCGCGACGGCGTGCACGACGGCTCGCTGTAGCAGGACGTCAGGAGCAGGCCGTGGCGTGCCAACCGGTCGAGGTGCGGGGTCGGCGCACCGACGGCGACGCCGCCGCCGTAGCAGCCGAGGTCGCCCCAACCGACGTCGTCGAACACGACGACCAGGAGGTTCGGGCGGCGACCATGGGCCGCCGCGTACGCGTCGAGCCGCTGGCGCGCCGCCTCCTCTTGGCCGTCGTGGACGAAGACCGGCTCGCGCGTCGGGGCGACGGCGACGGTCGGGCTGGCGATCGGGTCGAACGGCATGGCGCTGAGTTGTACACCTCGTGCGCGCTGGTCAGCGCCGGTCGGTCAGCCGCGGCGGCGGTTGAGGCCGAAGACGGCGTACAGCACGACGTTCACGAACCAGACGATGATGGTCCCGACGACGGCGGCGCCGAACGTCTCGATGTGGAAGCTGGGCAGGATCCACGCCGTGAGGTAGAGCATCAGCAGGTTGACGAAGAACAGCGCGATGCCGAGGGTGAGGACGATGACCGGCAGGGCGAGGATCGTGACGATCGGTCTGACCAGTGCGTTGACGATCCCGAACACGGCGCCGACGACGATGATGTGCCACTGGTCGCTGTCGAGGCGGATGCCCTCGACTAGCAGATCGGCGAGGTAGATGGCGACGGTGTTGGACACCCACGCCAGCAAGATGCGCACGATCACCGAGGCGAGAAGATAGTCAGTCCCGCCGCAACGAACGGCGATCCTCACGGTCAGGTTCGGGGCTGACCGTCCAACCCGAAACCGGACCAGGAGGACGGGACGCCGTCGCGGCGAGGCGGCCCTCGATGTGGCGACGCTCGGCGGTGCTCGGCGCGTCGACGAGCGCCCGCTCGTGGTCGGACGCGCCACCAGGAGTCGGACGATGAGCTGGGGAGTTGACTCAAGGGCGGCCAGGCCGGACGATGGGGCGGTGGGTCGACACCGAGGCTTGGGGCGCGTCGTCGAGCGCGTGTGCCACCCACCCGGTGAGGAGCTGCGGCGCTATCAGATCGAGGTCGGCCGCGTCGTCCCGCGCACCGCCGCCATCGTCACGGGCGAGCTCGACGGGACGCGCGTCGTGCTCGACGAGTCGGGACCGTCCGGGAGCCTGTCCATCGGACGGTTCCGGCCGGTGCGCGGTGCGGTCGAGACCTGGTCCGGCCCCGGGGTGATGCGCGGCCTCGGCCTGTTCACCGTCCCGGTGCGCGTGACGGTGAGCAAGCGCACGGTGGCGAGCTGCGATCTGGCGATGCGCCCGGCCAGGACGTCGCACTGGCACTGGGGGGCGCGCCGGCTTCGGCGCTACTTCGCCGCGATGCACGAGGTGGCGACGTTGCTGGTCGAGGCGGCCGGTGCGTCGCCCGGCCAACGGTCACCGCCGCGCCGGCGTGGACCACGACCCGTCGAGGTCCTCCTCGAACCGTCGTCCTAGCCTGCGGCCATGACCTCGGTGACGGCCGCTGAGCGAGCGGCGCTGTGCGACACGCTGCTCGAGGTGGGGCCGGAGGCTTCGACGCTCTGCGGCGACTGGACGGCCCGCGACCTCGCCGCCCACCTGGTCGTGCGCGAGCGTCGTCCGGACGCCGGACCGGGCATCGTCACCTCGTTCCTGTCCGGGTACAGCGAACACGTCCGCCAGGCCGAGGCGCAGCGGCCGTTCGCCGAGATCGTGAAGCGCATCCGCCGGGGCCCGCCGCGATGGAACCCGATGCGCGTGGACGCCGTCGACCGGCTGGTCAACAGCATCGAGTACTTCGTCCACCACGAGGACCTGCGCCGCGCCGCCCGCCCGTTCAGCGTGCGCTCCCTCGATCCCGGGTTCGAGGACGCGCTGGCCGATTCGATCCGGCGCGCCGGCCGGTTCCTCGCCCGCGGCCTGCCCGTCGGGCTGGTGCTCGAACCAGCGGGACGGGAACCGATCGTGGTGCGCGCGGCGGAGGATCGCGTCACCGTCGCCGGCCCGGTCGGCGAGTGCGTGCTGTTCGCCTACGGTCGCCAGGCCGTCGCCCAGGTGACCGTGCGCGGCCCGGCCGCCGCCATCACCACCGTGAGAGAGGCGTCGCTCGGGATCTGACGTTCCGTGGTGCAATCGGTGTCGAAAACGACACCGGATCTTCGTCAGAACGCGAGAGGGACATACTGGCGGGCGTGATCGCACCGTCGTCGAACCTCGGGCACTTCGTCACCAAGCGGGCCCACCTCAACCCCGACCTCGCCGCCATCGTCGACACCGGCACCGGCCGCCGGTTCACGTTCGCCGAGCTCAACGAGCGAGTCAACCGCACCGCCCACCTGCTGCGCGACCTCGGCGTCGAGCAGGGCGACCGCGTCGGCCTCCTGATGATGAACTCGGTCGAGTTCGAGGAGTCGTTCTTCGCCGTGGCCAAGCTCGGCGCCGTCGTCGTGCCGCTCAACTGGCGCCTCGTCTCCGACGAGCTGGCGTTCATCCTCGCCGACTCGGGCACGTCCGTGCTCGTGTACGGCCAGGAGTTCGCCGCCACGGTGGACGAGCTCCACGAGCGCGGCGAGGAGACGGCCGTGCGTTCGTGGGTGCAGGTCGATGGCACCGCACCGGCCTGGGCCATCGACTACGCCGCCGCCCACGCCGCGTCCTCAGCTGAAGAGATCGACGTCGAGACCGCCGCCGACGACCTCCTCTACATCATGTACACCTCCGGCACCACCGGCATGCCGAAGGGAGTGATGCACACGCACCACACGGCGATGTGGGCGGTGCTGACGATCGACGCCACCGCCGATCAGCACTTCGGCGACCGGTACCTCGTCGCCCTCCCGCTGTTCCACGTCGGCGCCCTGACGCCGGCCGTTGCCGCCTGCTACGCCGGTGTCACGCAGATCGTGATGCGCACGTTCGACCCGGTGAAGGCGTGGCAGCTGATCGGGGAGGAGCGGGTCACGACCGGGCTGCTGGTCCCGGCGATGCTGCAGTTCATGCTGCAGGCCCGCGCCGCGGCTGGGGACGTGGAGATCGGTCAGCTGCGCTGGGTCATGAGCGGTGCCTCGCCGGTGCCGGTCAACTTGATCCAGGCGTACGCCGAGCTCGGCATCGAGATCCACCAGGTCTACGGGCTGACCGAGAGCTGCGGCCCGGCCTGCCTCATCAGTCCGGACGAGGCGCTGACGAGAGCCGGCTCGACGGGCAAGGAGTTCTTCTTCACCCGGGTCCGGGTGGTCGACGAGCACGGTGACGACGTTGCACTGGGTGAGCCCGGTGAGGTGATCTGCCAGGGCGATCACGTCATGGTCGGCTACTGGAACCGGCCCGACGACACGGCGGCGGCCATCGTCGACGGCTGGTTGCACACCGGCGACGTAGCCATCGTCGACAAGGACGGCTACATCTACATCCACGACCGGATCAAGGACATGATCATCAGCGGCGGCGAGAACATCTACCCGGCCGAGATCGAGAACGTCCTCCTCGGTCACGCCGGCATCGGCGAAGTCGCCCTGATCGGTCAGCGCTCCGCGAAGTGGGGCGAGGTGCCACTGGCCGTCGTCGTCAGGACCGACGAGTCGCTGACGGAGTCGGACGTGCTCGGGTTCAGCGAAGGGAAGCTGGCCCGCTACAAGCAGCCGCGCGCCGCGGTGTTCGTGGCCGAGATCCCGCGCAACCCGTCCGGCAAGGCCCTCAAGCGCGTCCTGCGCGACCAGTTCCCCGAACCCGCCCAGGACTGAGCCCCTCGGATGAACCTCACGCCAGCTCGTCGAGGAGGCGGGAGGCGGTGGCGGCGAGGACCGGGAGGCGGTCGGCGACGACGGCCATGCGCGGGTCGGTGCTCTCGCCACGTTCCCAGCGCCGGTGGAGCTGCTGCACCACGACGCCGGTCTTCCACTGCGCGAACGCCTCGTACCAGCCGGCCGCCGAGACGTCGACGCCGGTGCGCTCGGCGTAGCGGGCCGTGATCTCGGCCCGGGTCGGCAACCCCATGGTCAGCAGCCCGTCGTGGCTGCTGCGCCGGGCGTCGGGCGGATCGGCCGGGTCGGGCCAGTAGTTGAGCAGCGTGCCGAGGTCGACCAGCGGCTCGCCGAGGGTCGCCATGTCCCAGTCGAAGATCGACGCCACCCGGTCGGGGTCGTCCGGCGCGAACTGGCAGTTGTCCAGCTTCAGGTCGTTGTGCACAACCGACACGCGAGTCGGCGCCGGCATCGTCGCCGCCAGCCGCTCGGGAACCTCGTCCATCTCGGGCGGGCCGTCGTCGGGCCGCACCAGTGACCAGCGGGTCCGCCAGCCCTCGACCTGACGCGTGACGAACCCGTCCGGCCGGCCGAGGTCGCCGACCCCGGCCGCCTCCGGGTCGACGAGGTGCAGGTCGGCCATGGCGTCGACCACGGCCAGACCGAGGCGCCGCCCGACCTCGGCGAGATCGGCCATCGAGGCCGGCACGGCGCCGCGCACCACCTCGCCCGTGCGTCGCTCCATCACGACGAAGTCGGCGCCGATCACGTCGTGGTCGGCGCAGAACAGGTAGGCCCGTGGCGCCCGATCGAACGTCGACCACAGCCGCGAGAGGACCCGGTGCTCACGCCGCATGTCGTGCGCGCCGGGGGCGATGACGCCGAACGGTGGGCGCCGCAGCACCAGCTCGGTCGGCCCGAAGCGCAGGAGGTACGTGAGGTTGGCCGACCCGTTCGGGAACTGGAGCACCTCGAGCGGGTCGTCGAGGTCGAGCGGCGCGTCGGAGAGGTGATCGCGCAGGTAGCGCTCGAGCCGGTCCCAGTCGAGCTGCTCGCCCTGGCGGACCGGCGCCAGCTCCGGCGGATCATCCATGGACAGAGGCTGCCAGGGAGCGGACGACCACGGCGAAGAGAGGTTGTGTTCAAGTGAGCTTTAACTCCTACCCTGCTCGTCATGTCCGACTTCAGCGCATGGGGCGCCTTGCAGAGCGCGATGCGCCAAGACGACGCCAAGGGGGAGGTCATTCGGCGGCGGTCGTGGCGGCGGATCGCCGAGTTCGCCCGTCCGCACCGGCGCACGATCGTCGCCTTCCTCGTCCTGGCGACGGTCTCCGCCGGGTTGGGCGTCTTGGCACCCGTCCTCGCCGGTCGCGCCGTGGAAGCGATCGTCGACGGCGACAGCATTGGCACCGTCGTCCTGATCGCCGCCGTCCTCGCCGCCGTCGCCCTCCTCGACGCCGGCGTGGGATTGCTCGAGCGGTGGCAATCGTCCCGGCTCGGCGAAGGCCTGATCCTCGACCTGCGCCGGCGGGTCTTCGAGCACGTCCAGCAGATGCCGATCGCCTTCTTCACTCGCACCCGCACCGGTGCCCTGGTCAGCCGGCTGAACAGCGACGTGCTCGGCGCCCAGCGGGCGTTCACCTCGGCGCTGTCCGGCGTCGTGGTCAACGTCATCACGCTGATCCTGACGCTGATCGTGATGATCGGCCTCAGCTGGCAGGTCACGTTGCTCGCCCTCGCACTCCTGCCCACGTTCGTCATCCCGGCCCGCCGCATCGGCGCTCGCGTCGGCCGGCTGCAGCGCCAGTCGGCGGCCCACAACGCGGCGATGACGTCGCAGATGACCGAGCGCTTTTCGGCCACCGGCGCCACGCTGGTCAAGCTCTTCGGGCGGCCCCGGGAGGAGGCGGCCGAGTTCGGCGCCCGGGCTCGCGACGTGGCCGACAT
This sequence comes from Ilumatobacteraceae bacterium, assembly GCA_051005355.1. GTDB lineage: Bacteria > Actinomycetota > Acidimicrobiia > Acidimicrobiales > Ilumatobacteraceae > JALZMG01. Next base: position 1,990 of record JBPCJL010000182.1, on the reverse strand, counting down.
CGGCGTGCGCTCGTCGATGGCGATGGCCGTGTTCTTCAACATCCTCGGGCTGGTCTCCGGCCTCGCCGAGGCGTCGATCTACGGCCTCGGCGGCTACCTCGCCCTGCAGGGAGAGCTCGACCCGGGCACGATCGTCACGCTGGCGCTGCTGCTCAACCGGCTCTCCGCGCCGCTCACCGCGCTGGCTACCGCCCGCCTTGACGTCGTCACGGCCCTCGTCAGCTTCGAGCGGGTGTTCGAGGTCCTCGACGTCGAGCCGCTGATCCGGGAAGCGCCCGACGCCCGGGCGGTGCCGGCCGGCCCGGTCTCCATCGACGTCGAGGACGTGCGCTTCGCCTACCCGACGGCCGACAAGGTGTCGCTGGCCTCGCTGGAGGAGGTCACCGTGCTCGACGACCGACCGAGCGAGGACGTGCTGCACGGCGTGTCGCTGCACATCGAGCCGGGCCATACGGTCGCCCTGGTCGGCTCCTCGGGGGCCGGCAAGTCGACCCTCGCCGCACTCGTGCCACGTCTCTACGACGTGGACGCCGGTGCCGTCCGCCTAGGCGGGGTCGACGTGCGCGAGCTCACCTTCGACTCACTTCGCGAGACGGTCGGGGTCGTCAGCCAGGACGGCCACCTCTTCCACGACACGATCCGCGCCAACCTCCGCTACGCCGCCCCGGCGGCCGACGACGCCGAGCTGTGGGCGGCCCTCGAACAAGCCCGCCTGGGCGCGCTGGTGCGCAGCCTGCCCGACGGGCTCGACACGGTGGTCGGCGAACGGGGCTACCGGCTGTCGGGCGGCGAGCGCCAGCGCCTGACGATCGCCCGCCTGCTCCTGGCCCGGCCGCGGGTCGTCATCCTCGACGAAGCGACGGCGCACCTCGACTCCGAATCGGAGGCGGCGGTACAGGAGGCGCTGCTCGTCGCCCTCCAGGACCGCACGGCGCTCGTGATCGCCCACCGCCTGTCGACGGTGCGCGCCGCCGACGAGATCGTGGTGCTCGAGCAGGGCCGCGTCGTCGAGCGGGGCCCGCACCTCGAGCTGCTGGCGGCCGGCGGGCGCTACGCCGACCTCTACCGCACGCAGTTCGCCGGCGAGGCCCTCGCGGCGGCGGGCTGAACGTCAGGCGGCGTCGACGACACGCTGGGTCGGGATGCGCCACGCGATCCAGGCCACCCCGACCAGCCCGAGCAGGGCGATCGCGACCTTCAACCACCACGGGCCGACGACTAGCGCGCTGATCGTGCAGGCGACGACGATGCACGTGATCGCCGCCACCTTGGCCCGCCGGGGCATGCCGAGGCCGGCTCGGTAGTCGCGCACCAGCGGTCCGATGCCGGGACGGTCGAGCACCCACTGCTCGAACCGGGGACTGGACCGGGAGAAGCAGGCGGCGGCCACGACGAAGAACACCGTGGTCGGAAGTCCGGGCACGACGATCCCGATCGTCCCGACGCCGACGGCCACCCAGCCGAGGCCGAACCACAGCCACCGGATCGCGCGCACCGGCCCGCACGCTACGAGTGCGCGGTCAGGCGGCGGCGTGCTCCAGGTCGAGCAGGGCTCGCTTCACCGGCAGTCCTCCGGTGTAGCCGCCGAGCGACCCGTCGCTGCGCAGCACCCGGTGGCAGGGCACGACGATCGGGATCGGGTTGGTGGCGCACGCCGAGCCGACGGCGCGCACGGCACGCGGGCGGCCCGCCGCTGCCGCCAGCGCCGTGTAGCTGACCGTCGTGCCGAAGCGCACCGAGCGCAGCTCGTGCAGCACGGCGCCGCGGAACCCGTGCGAGAGGCGCAGGTCGAGCGGCAGGTCGAAGTCTCGGCGCCGGCCGGCGAAGTACTCGTCGAGCTGCCGGACCACGGGGTCGAGGCGAGCGGGCAGGCGCAGCAGGCGGGTGCTGATCCGCCCGGCCAGATCAGCCAACACCGTCGCCTCGTCGTCGACGCCGGTGAATGCGACCTTGACCAGTCCGGCCGGCGTGGCGGCGAGCAGCAGGGGAC
>JBPCJL010000181.1:0-2939 GCA_051005355.1 Ilumatobacteraceae bacterium | reverse complement strand
TGGAGCTTTGGTGCCGTTCTGGCCCGGCTGGCGGACGGGGCTGATGCGTTCCAGTACTTGATCTGGCGGTCGCTGGCCATCCTGGCCGTGGTCGAACTGATCACCATCGGGCGGCGCCGCCCATCGGCCACGTTGACGGCGTTCCGCTCGGGCGGCGTCATGCTCCTGGCCTGCGCCGGCCTCCTGCTGGCGTCGATCGCCTTCGTCTACGCCGTCAAGAACACCACGCCCGCCAACGCCGCGTTCCTCAGCTCGATCACTCCGCTGGTCGCCGTCCTCCTCGCCCGCGTCGTCCTTGGTGAGCCACTGACGCCGGTCACGATCATCGCCGTCGCCGTGGCCTTCGCCGGGCTGGTCATCACCGTCATCGGCGACCTCGACGCTGGCGACCTCCGCGGCAACATCGCCGCCCTCCTCGCCGCCGTCGGCTTCGCTGGCTACGCCGTGTGCGTCCGCACCGCACCGCGTCGCGACTGGTCGCCTGTCCTCCCCGGCTACGCAGCGATGATGATCGCCCTCTGCGCGGTGATCACGCTCGCCGACGGCAAGACGCTCGTCCCGCCGGCGCCCGACATCGCCTTGGCGCTCCTGCACGGCGGCGTCTTCATCGTCGTCGGCACGCTGCTGTTCAACCTTGGCGCCCGGCGCATCCCCGCCGTCGCCATGTCCGTGTTCGCCCAGACCGAGATGCTGTTCGTGCCCGTGTGGGCGTTCCTCGTGCTCGGCGATCAACCGACCGTCACGTCGCTGATCGGCGGTCTCGTCATCTTCGCCGCCGTGATCGGCAAGGCCGCCTACGACGCTCGGCGACCGTCGTGACGTCGCCCGTCAGCTCGAGTGGATCACGCGCACGACATCGGGAGCGAGGTCCGTCATCGTCTGATCGAACGTGACCACCGAGACGGAATGTTGGCGAGCGATCGCGACGAGGTGGGCGTCGGTCACTTGGCGGTGGCCGATGAGTTGATCGTGCGGCACGAGCGGGTTGTCGACGAACCCTGTCGGATCAGGCAGGAACAGGTGATCACGGTGGACAATGGCCTCTCGCAGCACCGCCACCGCCTCGGCGACCGCCACCGGGTGCTCGAGCACGATCGGGTTCGCGGACACGCGCACGAACCCGGTCTGCGTGATCGCGCACGTGCTCCAGCGCCCCGCGCGAGCGGCGAACCACCGCCGGGCCGCGGCGTGGTGGAGGTGGTCCTCCCACAGCAGCGCCACCAGCACGTTGACGTCGAGCAGGAACGTCACGTCTGGTCGTCGGCCGCCCGGCGCACCATCTCGGACGTGATCACCTGACCCCGGGCGCGGATCACGGGGAGGCCGTCGACGATCTCGACACTGGTCGGCCGCAACCCCGCCCGTGCGAGCGAGGAGACGACATGCCCGATCGTCTGACGCCGAGCGTGAGCGAGCTCCCTGGCCGCGTCGAGTACGTCGTCGTCGAGTTCCAACGTGGTGCGCACATCGAGATGTTAACGCATCTCGATGTGTGAATAACCGCGCACCGCGACCGCCCGGCAGCCCGGCGCTCGCGGCGCGCTACGTTGCCCAACCGTCGTGAACTGAGGCCGAAAGGGGGCCGTGATCGAGACCGAGGTCGGGCGGCGGCGAGGGCGCCGTGGCGGTGGCGAACGTCCTCGTGTTCCCGTCCAACGGCCGTTCGCCCAGCCGCGACTGCACTACCGACCGACTGAGGTGGTGTCGGCCGACGAGCTGGAATCGATCCACCAGGCCTCGCTGCGGGTGCTCTCGGAGATCGGGATGAACTTCCTCGATCCCGAGTCGCGCGAACTCCTCCAGGCCGCCGGCGCCGCCGTCGACGACGAACGGGTGCGGTTCGACCCGGAGATGGTCCTCGAGCGCATCCAGACGTGCCCGGCGCAGTTCCAGCTGCACGCCTGGAACCCCGACCACACCCTCACGATCGGCGGTGACCACCTCGCCTTTGGCTCCGTCGGGAGCCCGCCGAACCTCGTCGGCCTCGACGGCGTCCGCCGACCCGGCACGCGCGCCGGGTTCCGCGACCTCCTGAAGCTGTGCCAGTGCTTCAACATCGTGCACTTCGCCGGCGGCTACCCGGTCGAGCCGATCGACCTGCACTGGTCCGTGCGCCACCTCGAGGCCGCCCACGACGTCCTCACGATCACGGACAAGATCCCGCACACCTACAGCCTCGGCCGGCAGCGCAACCGCGACCTCGTCGACATGGTCAAGATCGTGCGGCAGGTCGACGACGCCCAGCTCGAACGGGAGCCATCGCTGTTCACCGTGATCAACTCCTCCTCGCCGCTGCGCCTGGACACCCCGATGCTGCAGGGCATCATCGAGCTGTCGTCGCGCAACCAGGTGGTGGTGATGACGCCGTTCACCCTCGCCGGCGCCATGGCCCCGGTCACGCTGGCCGGCGCGGTCGCCCAGCAGAACGCCGAGGCTTTGGCCGGCATGGTGTTCACCCAGGTGGTGCGACCCGGCGCGCCCGTCATCTACGGCGGGTTCACGTCCAACGTCGACATGCAGTCCGGTGCGCCGGCGTTCGGGACGCCCGAGTACGTGCGCACGGTGGTGCTCGGCGGGCAGCTCGCCCGCCGCTACCAGGTTCCGTACCGCTCGTCCAACGTGAACGCCGCCAACGCGCTCGACGCCCAGGCCGCCTACGAGAGCGTCTTCTCGCTGTGGGGCGCGGTGATGGGTGGCGTCAACTTCCTGATGCACGGCGCCGGATGGATGGAGGGCGGCCTGCACGCCTCTTTGGCCAAGTTCGTGCTCGATGCCGACCTCCTCGCCATGGTGGCGGCGCTGCTCGACCCGATCGTCGTCGACGAGGACACGTTGGCCTTCGAAGCGCTGCGCGAGGTCGGGCCCGGCGGCCACTTCTTCGGCGTCGGCCACACCCAGGAGCGCTTCCGCACCGCCTTCCACCGCCCGATGATCTCGGA
>JBPCJL010000180.1:0-9602 GCA_051005355.1 Ilumatobacteraceae bacterium | reverse complement strand
CGCCTTGTCCAGGTGGGCGTGGGGCTCGACGGCCGCCGGGGAGAGGAGGTGCCCGGTCAGGTCGAGGCGCTCGTCGTCGGGTTGCGGGTCGAGCGAGCCGACCCCGTCGATCATCCCGTCGCGCAGGCGCACGTCGGCCACCGTCCCGTCGAGCAGCGTCGCCCCGGCCAGCACTCGATCGCCCATCCGGTGGAAGGTAGACCCGCCGGCACGACTCGTGCCGACCTCGTAGCCTCTGACCATGACGCTGCAGCTCGGGGCCTTCTTCTTCGGCGGGGTGGAGCTCGATGACGCCGGGGCTGGTCCGCCGGCGCCGCCCGATCGGCGCTCCAGCAACGAGCAGGCGTGGAAGGCGACGATGGACTACGTGTCGTCGGCGCAGGAGGCCGAGCGGCTGGGCTACGACTCGTTCTGGACCACCGAGCACCACTTCCAGTACGAGGGTTACGAGGTGGTGCCGAACGGCATCCTGCTGTCGACCTGGATCGCCGCCCACACCGAGCGCCTGCGTCTCGGCACGATGTTCAACGTGGTGCCGCAGTGGAACCCGATGCGCCTGGCCGAGGACTTCTCGACGTTGCACAACCTGTCGGGTGGGCGCGCCATCCTCGGCGTCGGGCGGGGGACGGTGCCGCGCGAGGTGCTTCACCTCAACGACAAGGGCGTGTCGATCGGCTCGCACGACAACCCCGAGCAGGCCGCCGACGACGATCGCAACCGCCGGGTGTTCGAGGAGTCGATGGAGATCGTGCGGCGGGCGCTGTCCCAGGAGACGTTCGAGTTCCAAGGTGAGTTCTTCCAGATCCCCGTCCCCGGGATCCCGGACCGTGGCGCCACGGTGCAGTCCCTGACCCTGGTCCCGCGGCCGCTGTACCCCTACGAGATATGGCAGGCCGTGACCAGTCCGCCGACGCTCGAGCAGGTGCCGGTGCACGGGCACGGCGCCGTGTTCTGGAACCAGCACTACAAGTTCATCGAACGGTTCTGGAACACCTACGGCGAGCGCTACGCCGCCGCCCACGGCGTCGACCTCGAGCCGCACGACAAGCGCATGCTCGTCATCTCGGTGCGCGTCGAGGACACCTACGAGAAGGCGGTCGAGACGGCGACGCCCGGCCACGACGAGTTCTGGAAGTTCCTCGGCCCGTACGGGTGGAGCCGGGGGTACATGGGCGAGGACGGCAAGCCGGCCCAGCCTGGGCTGATCCCGACGCTGCAGGAGTCGATCGACAACAAGACCATCCTGATCGGCACGCCGGCCGACGTGGCCGAAGGCGTCGCCTTCTACCGCGACCTGCTCGGCCTGCGGCACCTCACCATCTTCCCCCATCTGCTCGGTGACCCGTACAAGAAGGCCGACGAACAGATGGCCCGCTTCATGGAAGAGGTCGTCCCGCTGGTCGGCTGACGCGAGCGTGTCGCCAGCGCTCGATCGGCGCGGTGAGGAACAACACGAACATCGACCACATGCCGAGGCCGGGCACGGTGATTGCCAAGATCAGCGCCACGATCATCAGCGCCGTGATCGACACCCCTTCGAGGGCCCGTGGCGGGTTGGCCGGGTCGACGTGCGTCTCCGGCGCGATCTGCATCGTGTAGGCGAGGAGCACCAAGGCCACGCTGACGATGAACAGCGTGCCGATGTAGATCGCGTACACGAGCTTGTCGTTGTCGTCGTTGATGCCGGCCAATTGCGTCGGGAGGGGCACGAACACGATCGTCAAGAGCCAGAACATGTTCGCAACGAGCATCGGCGTCGTGTAGCTGTGCACGCGCTCGAAGATCTGGTGGTGGGCGAGCCAGAAGCGGGCGATCACCACGAAGCTCAGGACGAAGGCCAGCAGGGACCCGGCCTCGTCGGTGAAGATCTCACCGATGGCGCGCCCCTGGTCGTCGGCGAACACGTCGACGACGGGCAGGATCAGCAGCGAGATGGCGATGGCCACCACGGCGTCGCTGAAGAAGACGATCCGGTCGAAGCCCTTCTCGGTCCTCAGCTCTGACATGTCGGACACCAGTACAACTTGCGGGAGGCCAACAGCTGCATCCTGATCGGTGTGCCGTCGATCCGGCACGGCAGCCCATGTCGCCGGTACACGTAGTGGGCGTCCTCGCGGCGCACGCGGCCGCGACCATGGGATCGGTCCTCCGGCTCGGTCGTCACGATGCGACCCGAGCGGACGCCGGCGCGCATGAGCGTGACGAGGTCCGACCACATCGGGGTCCACGCGTCGTCGCCGATGGACCGTCCCGGCGCGTACGGGTCGAGGCGATGGCGGAACAGCAGCTCGGCCCGGTACACGTTGCCGATGCCGGCCAGCACCTGCTGGTCCATCAGCAGGCCGGCGATCGGGGCACGACTGCGGCGGATCCGTTCGAACGCCGGTCGGCCGTCGGGGCGGGCCTGCAGCGGGTCCGGGCCGAGGCGAGCCCGCACGGCGTCGACCTCCGACGGCGTGAGCACCTCGCACGCCGTCGGACCGCGCAGGTCCGTCCACTCGGAGCCCGCCACCCAGCGCATCCGTAGTGCACCCTTCGGTTCGGGCGGCTCGCCGGTGCCGGAGGTGAACTTGCCGTACAGACCGAGGTGCACGTGGACGATGCGGTCGCCGAACGCGGCGAACAGGTGCTTGCCGTACGCCGTGACGTCAGCCAGCACCCGACCGTCCACGAGGTCAGCGGCGAAGCGCCCCTGCGGGCTCGAGACCGTGATCGGGTGGCCGGCGAACCGGCGGCGCTGCTCGCGCGCCAGGCGGTGCAGCGTGTGGCCCTCCGGCACGGTGTCAGTGACCCGCTGCGCTGCCGACGCGGGCGCGCGGATCAGCCGCGGCAGCAAAGACGCCGTCCGCCTCGACGGTGATCACGTGGGCGTGGCCGAACCCGGAGTCGAAGGCCGGCGCCTCGACGACGGCGTGCCCGCGTGCGGTCAGACCCTCGCGCCACGCCGGCGGGGCGTGACCCTCGACGGCCACGGCCGGAGCTTGGTCGGCGGTCCACGTGTCGAAGCCCGTCAGCGGCCCGCGCAGCGCCCATCGTCCGGCGGCCACGGCGTCGCCCGGCCGTTCACCGATCCCGAAGAGCCGGGCGATGAGCTGCAGCAGGATCTGTGGCTGGGCGTCACCACCCATCGAACCGAACACCGCCACCAGCTCGCCGCCGCGCGTGGCCAGCACCGGGCACAGCGTGTGCGGTGGCCGGCGTCCCGGGCCGTACTCGGCCGGGTGGTCCGGCTCCACGCTGAAGCCGAGCCCGCGGTTGTGCAGGTTGATTCCCGTCGTCGGCTCGACCAGGCCGCTGCCGAACCCGGAGGCGTTGGACTGGATCAGGCTGACGGCCATCCCCGACTCGTCAGCGGTGCAGAGGTAGGTGGTGTCGCCGACCGCCGTCGGTGCCGTCCGCCCGCCGGCCCGGTGGACGTCGACGAGCGCACCGCGCCCGGCCAGCTCCTCGACCAGCGCCGGGCCGTCGGCTCCCTCGTGCAGCCGGCTCGGCCGGTCGTACCCGACCGCCGTTGCGACCTCGATGAGCAGGTGGGCCCACGCCGGGTCGGCGGCGTCGTCCGGCATGGCGAACTGCTCGGCCAGGCGCGCCCCGCCGAGCGCCAGGTAGCCCTGCGAGTTGGGCCCGATGGTCGAGAGGTCTACGCCGAACGCCGTCGTGGTCAGCGGTGCCACCCACTTGGCCTGGCCCGTCGCCAGATCCTCGGCGGTGAACTCGCCGCCGCCCAGCTCGATCAACCCCTCGCCGAAGGCGCCCCCGTAGAAGGCGTCACGGCCGCCGGCGACGATCGCCTCGAGGGCGCGAGCCACACCTGGTCGAGTCACCGGTGCACCCGCACGGGTGGCCTGAGCCGCCAGTTCGCCCAGGTTCGACCTGGCCCGTTCGTCCACCAGCTGCAGGGACCCGACGAGCAGCGGGCTGGCCGGGAACCCCGACGCGGCGAGCTGGACGGCCGGTGCCAGCACGGCAGCCAGATCCAGCCGACCGAACCGCTCGTGCAACGCCATCCAGCCGTCGACGCAACCCGGCATCGTCACGCTGCGGACGTCGTGGCGCAGCGGCATGGCGGCGTGGCCCTCGGCACGCAGCGACTCGGCGTCGGCGCCACCGCAAGCGCGGACGGTGGCGTTGAGCGCATGGACCGACCCGTCGGGGGAGCGGACCAGCGCCAGCAGGTCACCGCCCATGCCGCACAGGTGCGGACCGGTGACGGCGATCGCCGCGTTAGCAGCCAGCGCGGCGTCGACCGCGTTGCCGCCGGCGGAGAACGCCGTCATCGCCGCCTGCGTGGCCAACTGGTCAGCGGTGGCGGCGACCGCCCGCAGCGCCCGTACGGTGCTGCTCGGCACGCTCATGCTCACGGCAGCGGACCCTAACCAGGCCCATCCGAGTGTTTCCTTGCATCCGAGTGCTTCGCGCTGGGCCTCCCCGCACGAAACACTCGGATGCGCGCTCGTACCCTGCGCGGATGGCACGTCGGCGGCCCGCAGTGCTCGTGATGGCGGCCGGCGGCATCGTCGTGATCGCGGGCACGCTGCTGCCCTGGCTGCGCAGCGGCGGCCGGCGGCGCCACAGCTACGACCTGCTGGAGCTGGTCGACCGCATCGGCTTCGCTCTGGACGGTCCGGCGGCGACGGCACTGGCGTGGTGGCCGCTCGTGCCGCTCCTCGTGGTGTCCGCCGTCGTGGCGGCGTGGTGGGGCTTCGCCCGCGTGGGCGGCGGGATCGGCGCCGTCGCCGCCTTCTATGCCGGCGGCACCGCAGTGGCGGTGATGCGCGCGCGGACCGCCTCCTCGTCCGGCATCGTCGAGGTGCTCGCCGGCACTGTCGTCACGACGGTCGGCACGGTGATCCTGCTGGTCGGGTCCGTCGCCGCCATCGTCACCGGCCTCCGTGCGCCGGTCAGCTGGCGACGCCCAGCGCAGCCCTGAGGCCGTCGAGGTCCCGGGCGCCGAACACCACCCGGTTGCGCGTCGCGACGTAGACCAGATCGAGGTCGATCCCGGCGTCGGCGACGTCGCGGGTGAGATCGGCCAGGACGCCCGGGCGGTCATCGACCTCGACGACCACGACCTCGCGTTCGCGCGTCACCGTGAGCTGTGCGGTTGCCAGCGCATGCTTGGCCGCGTCGGCGTGCGGCACCAGGATGTGTAGCTCGGCGGTCGCCGCCGCGCCGACGCACGTGGCGGCGGCGATGTTGACCCCGGCGTCGCTGATCGCCCTCGCCACCTGGGCCAGCGCGCCCGGCTCGTTGTCGATCTCGATCACCAGGTCCATCGACATCGGCGCGTCCCTTCCTCGTGGTTCCCGCATCCTTCTACGCGCGCCGTCGCGTCAATGCCACTGACCTCGTGCCTGCAGCACCTCACGCAGGATGGCGGGACGATCAGTCATGATCCCGTCGACGCCGAGGTCGAGCAGCCGGCGCATCTCGTCGGCGTCATCGATCGTCCACACGTGCACGGCCAGGCCCTTGTCGTGGGCTCGATCCACGAACGAGCGCGTCGTGATGGGGATGCTCCACTGACGCACGGGCACCTGGGCGGCGAGCGGGCCGGACCTGGCGAAGCCGACGAAGCGCAGCAGGAGGGTGTCGAGCGTGCCGGTGCTCGTGCCGACCCCGGCGCCGAGGCGGCGACGGGCCCGGCCCATCCGCCCGCTGCTGAACGAGCCGATGAGCACCCGGTCGAGCACGCCGCACTCATCGATCAGCTTGGCGAGCGGCTCCAGCGCCGCCTCCTCCTTGCAGTCGATGTTGATCCGCGCCGCCGGCCAGGCGTCGAACAGCTCGACCAGCCGGGGGATCGGCTCCTGCCCGTCGATGCGCGCCGTGGCGACCTCGTCCCACGGCAGCTCGGAGATGCGGCCGGCTCGGCCGCACGTGCGCTGCAGGTCGTCGTCGTGGAACGCCACCACGACACCGTCGGCGGTCACGTGAACGTCGGTCTCGAGGTAGGTGTAGCCGAGGTCGACGGCGTTCTGGAACGCCGGCATCGAGTTCTCCGGCGCTTCGCTGGCCCCGCCGCGGTGGGCCATGGCGATGGGACCCGGCCAGTCGAGGAACGGGTGCCGCGCCCGCTCCGACCCTGCCACGGCCGGAAGTATGGTCGAGGTCGTGGACGTCACTGTGCTGCCGCTGGCCGGCGAGCGCTTCACCGGGACGGAGTCGGCATCGGTGGCCTCGCCGTACGACGGCCACGAGGTCGGTCGAGTCCCCGTGTGCGGGCCGGACGAGGTCGACCGCGCCGTCCGCTCGGCCGCGGCCGCGCTGGCCGGTGGCCCGCTGCCGGCCTGGCGGCGGGCGGAGATCCTCGACACGGCTGCGCGCCTGCTGGCCGAACGCCAGGAGCACTTCGCCCGGATCATTGCCGAGGAAGCGGCCAAGCCGTTGAAGACGGCACGCGCCGAGGCGGAACGCGCCGCCGGCACGATGCGCTTCGCCGCCGCCGAGGCCAGGACGCTGGGCGGCGACGTCGTGCCTCTCGACGCCCTGGCCGCCGGCGAGGGCAAAATCGGCTTCACGATGCGTGTGCCGATCGGCGTGGTCGGGGCGATCAGCCCGTTCAACTTCCCAGTCAACCTCGTGGCCCACAAGGTGGGGCCGGCGATCGCCGCCGGCTGCCCGGTCGTGCTGAAGCCGGCCAGCCAGACGCCGCTCAGCGCGATCGCCTTGGCCGACCTCCTGATCGACGACTGCGGCCTCCCGGGGGAGTGGCTGCACGTCGTGACCGGCGGCGGTTCGACGGTCGGCAACGCCATCGTCGACCACCCCGACGTGGCGATGATCACGTTCACCGGGTCGCCGGACGTCGGGTGGGGGATCCGAGCCCGGGCAGCAAGAAAGAAGGTCGGTCTCGAGCTCGGCAACAACGCGCCGATCATCATCGAGGCCGACAGCGACTGGCCGACCGCGGCGGCGAAGATCAAGGTGGCCGGGTTCGCCCACGCCGGGCAGAGCTGCATCTCGACCCAGCGCATCTTCGTGGAGGCCAGCATCCACGACGAGTTCGTCGACCGACTGGTCAAGGAGGTGTCCTCGCTCGTCGTCGGTGATCCGCTCGACGAGGCCACCGACGTGTCGGCCCTGATCTCGGCGGGGGAGCGGGATCGCGTCGAGGGGTGGATCGACGAGGCGGCGGCGCAGGGCGCAGAGGTCGCCATCGGTGGGACGGTCGGCGGGGACGGCGTGATCGCACCGACGGTGCTGACCGGCGTGACGCCTGACATGAAGGTCTGCGCCCAGGAGGTGTTCGGCCCGGTGGTCGCCGTGGCCGCCTACGACGACCTCGACGAGGCGCTGCGGCTGGCCAACGACACCCGGTACGGGCTGCAGGCGGCGATCTACACCAACCACCTGGGTCACGCGATGAAGGCGTTCCGGACCCTCGACTTCGGTGGCGTCCTCGTCAACGAGGTGCCGACGTGGAGGGCCGACCAGCAGCCCTACGGCGGCGTGCGCGACAGCGGCAACACCCGCGAGGGCCCGCACTACGCCGTCCGCGAGATGACCGAGCTGCGCATGGTCGTGCTGTCTCCGTAGGAGAAGACGGTTTTCAAGCGTTTCAGGTGTCAGGTTTGACCCCAAAACCACCCCGAGAACGCCAGCAGCGCTGCCTACCGTCGCGCGATGGACTGGTGGCAAGGCCCGTTGCGGGAAGTCGTTGCCGGGCGGCGGGTGATCCTGGCCGGTGGCGTCGCCGCCGGTTGGACGCCGATGGTCCCGGTGGCGCGCAAGCTCGGCGCCGCCGATGTCCTCGTGGCGGCCACGCAGGGCGCCGGCGCCGGACCGCAACCCGACTGCCGGTCGGTGGTCGCCGATGTCTCGCGCGACACCGACCACATGGCGCAGCTGCGAGCGTCGCTGGCGCTCATGGCCGATGCGCCGCCGGTGCTGGTCGACGCCGTCGAGGCGTTCGATCCGGACCGGAGTGCCGTCGTGTTCGGCGTGTTCCTCGGCGAGACGCCGACGTTCGTCGGCCGGCCGGTCGTCGCCTACCGCCGCCCGGAGTGGGTGGCGCTCGAAGACAAGACCGTCGTCGACGACCTCCTCGATCGGGCCGGCGTCGATCGGGCCCCGTCGTCCGTCGTGGCCGTCGGCGACGCCCCGGCGCAATGGCGGCAGCTCGATGGCGGCGCCGGCACCGTCTGGTCGGCCGACTCCCGCGACGGCTACCACGGCGGCGCCGCCCGCACCCGTTGGGTCACCGACGACGTCGAGGCGGCGGCGGCGGCCGCCGACCTGCGCCCGCACTGCGACGCCGTGCGGATCATGCCGTTCCTCGACGGCATCGCCACGTCGGTGCACGGGCTCGTCCTGCCCGACGGAGTCGTCGCGCTGCGCCCGGTCGAGCTGGTGACCCTGCGCGAAGGCCACGAGCTGCGCTACTCCGGCTGCGCCACGTTCTGGGATCCGCCCGACGGCGTCCGCGCCGAGATGCGTGCGGCCGCACGCCGGGTCGGCGAGCACTTGCGTCGCGAGGTTGGCTATCGCGGCGCCTTCACGCTCGACGGTGTGGCCACCGTGGACGGTTTTCGACCGACCGAGGTGAACCCCCGGTTCGGCGCCGGGCTCATCGTGATGACAGGCGGTCTGGACCTGCCGCTCGTGCTCGTGCTCGACCTCGTCGTCGCCGGCGTCGAGCTCCCGATCTCCGCCCCCGATCTGGAGCGTCAGCTGCTGGACCGGGCCGACGCCAACCGCAGTGGCGGGACCTGGCAGTTGGCCGTCGAGACTCCTGTCGAGGTCGCCGGCCGCGACGCCTGCTTCGACCCAGAGGGTGAGAGCTGGCGGTGGGCCGCCGACGGCGAACCCGCCGACGCCACCGTGGTGGCCAAGGCCGGGTACGCCCGCGCCGTGTTCGACCCGGACCGCACCCCGGTCGGGCCCAGCGTCGGCCCCCGGGCCGTGGCCTTCTGGCGGTTCGCCGACAGCGAGCTCGGCACCGGCCTCGGCGAACTCACGGCTGCCGAGGACCGTTGTGACACGGTGAGCGTCCATGACGGAAGGGACGGCTGAGGAGCGCCTCGACCGATTTGCCCGCCTCGTGGCGGGTGATCCGACCCTCGTGCCCCTTGACCGAGCGGCGCTGGCGCTGGCCGGCGTCCTGCGCGGCCGCACCGCCGAAGCGCCGGCGCTCGCCGCCTTGGACGAGCTGGCGGCGGGTGTTCCCGAGCGGACGTTCGCCGGGTTGCGCCGCCACCTCTACGACGACATCGGGTTCACGGGCGATGGTCGGCGCTTCGACGACCCCGTCAACTCGTTCCTCGACCTCGTCCTGCGCCGGCGGCGGGGCCTGCCGATCCTCCTCGCCACCGTGATGCTCGAGGTCGGCCGGCGCTCCGGGGTCGGCATCGTGGGGATCGGCATGCCGATGCACTTCCTGGTCGGCGACGCCCGCGATCCGGACGCGCTGCTCGATCCGTTCACCGGCATCGGACTCGACCGCGGCGGCGCGCGAGCTCAGTTCGACCAGCTGGCGGGCGGCCGTCTGGCGTGGGACGACCGCCACCTCGACCCCGTTCCCGCCGGCGTGATCGTGGCGCGGATGCTGGCCAACCTCCATGGCAGCTTCACCCGCCGCAACGACGCCGCCCGGGTGGCCA
>JBPCJL010000179.1:0-8025 GCA_051005355.1 Ilumatobacteraceae bacterium | reverse complement strand
CTGATGAGCTCCCCTCCTGGCAGCTGCAGGTGCACGATCCCGAGTACGAGGTCATCGTGGCGATCCGCGCGCAGCGGCGCCGATCGGACTAGGGGCGCCGCGCCAGCTCGATCGCCGGGGCAGGATCGGCGACGAGCGGCGGTGCCTTGCGCAACGGAGCCAACCACTCCTCGGCTTCGTGTCGCCACGCCCGTGGCAAGCGCCAGCGGCTGCGGCGATCGGCCCACGACGTCAACCCGGGGACCACGAAGCACAGCGCACCGACACCGACGCGGGTCCAGCGGCCATGTCGCGCCGCCCGGAAGTACTCACGGGCCGCCGCCCGCTGGTCGCCCTGGCGAAGGTGCAACCGGGCGAAGTAGCGGTACCAGGTCCCCCAATCGATCGACACACCCCGCGCGTCGCGTTCTTCGGCGTACTTCTCGATGATCGCGTCGAGCTCGTCCGTGGTGCGCTGCACACCGTGCGCCATCCCGCTCGCCTGGACCCGGTAGGCCACCAGTGGCCTGGCCACGGACGTCGCCCTGCTCTTCAGCGCGAGCCGGATCCACAGGTCCCAGTCCGCCAGGTTGGAATAGGCCGGGTCGAACCCCCCCACCTGCCGGACCAGATCCGCCGCCGCCAGCACGCCGGAGCCGCCGGCGGGGATGCAGTTGTTCTTCAGCACATGCGCACTCAGATCGGTGACCGGTGGCGGTCGCTCGTGACGGAGGATCGCCAGCGACGAGTCCGTCACCACCGACCCGGTGCACGACCACCGTGCGCCGCGACTCTCCTGCAACGACGACAGTTGGGCGACGAGCTTGTCGGGCGACCACAGGTCGTCGTCGTCGACGAACGCCACCCACGGTGTCTCGACCATGGCCAGCCCCGTGTTCCGGGCGTTGGAGACCCCGCGCGCCTGGTCGTGGCGACACCATTGGACGCCGAGGCTGCTGATGGCCCCCAGCACCGCCGGTGTGTCGTCCGACGACCCGTCGTCGACGACGACGACCCGCAGGTCGACCTCGACCTGCGCGAGCACCGAGCGCAGGGTGTCCTGCATCAGTCTGGACCGGTTGTGGGTGGGCATCACCACCGTCACCGCGCCCGCCGCCGCCGCCGCCGTCACGATCCACGAAGGGTACCTGCGCACTACCCGATCCATCCGTTCGTGAGCCTGCTGCGCCACCTCGGCACTGCCGATGTCGTCACCGTCGATACGGTGCCGCCGATGATGGCGGTCCGAACGGCGTGGCGGGTACCGGTGTGGGCCGTGCAGCGTCGGATTCACCGGGCGGTGCTGTTCCTCAGCCGAGCGCGACGACGCCTCGACGCATCCGACGCCGTGGCCCTCACGTTCGACGATGGCCCCGATCCCGTCCACACGCCCCGCGTACTCGACGAGCTCGGTCGCCTCGGGATCTCGGCGACCTTCTTCGTCGTGGGTCGCCGAGCGGCCGCTCATCCGGCGTTGATCCGCCGGATGGTGGACGAAGGCCACGCCGTGGGCTCCCATTCGTTCTCCCACCCGGAACCCTGGCGGCTCCCGCTCCACGCGCTGATCGACGAGTACGCCCGCGGCCGGGCGGCGGTGGAACGGGCCGCCGGCCGCACGATCGAGCTCTTTCGCCCGCCGAAGGGTTTCGTGGACCCGGTTGGCGCCCTCGCCATGACGCGCCTCGGCCTGCGGCCGTGGCTCTGGACCATCGACCCCCACGATTGGGAGCCGGACGCCGCCGCCGATTCGATCGTGACCGGCGTGCACGATCTCGGCGCCGGCGACGTGGTGCTGCTGCACGATGGCATCGAGGCGCCACTCGCTCCGGGCGCGATCGACCGTCGCGCCACCGGCGAATCGTTGGCCGGCATCGCGGCGATCGCTCGACAGCGCGGTCTCCGTTTCGTCACCCTGGCATGACCGCTGGCAACACCCCGCCGGCGGGCGCCAGGCCCGCCCACATGACGATCGCCATCGCCTCCTTCCAGCGACGGCAGAAGCTGCTCCGGCTCCTGAGAGGCCTCGACGCACAGCTGGCCGCCAACGCCGAGTTGCGGCGCGGCGTCTCGATCGTCGTCGTGCTCGACGGTTCGACCGACGGCTCGCGCGACGTCGTCCACGCCGAGACGTGGTCGGTCCCCGTTCGGGTGCTTTGGCAGCCGAATCGGGGCCTGGCGGCAGCACGCAACGCCGGCCTCTCGGCAGCGAAGGGTGGCGTGGTCTGGTTCCTCGACGACGACGTGGTGCCCTCGGCAGGGCTGGTCGAACGACACCGTCGCGCCCATCCCTCGGGAGACCCGACGATCGTCGTCGGGCCCTGCCGGGTCCCACCCGAGGCGGACGGCCCGCCCGAAGTGCGGCAGTGGTGGGCCGAGTTCGACCAGCGCTTGTTCGACGAGGAGATCATCGATCGCTACGACCGGTTCACCGCGGCCAACGCCAGCGGCCCAGCGACGAGCTTCGTGGAGGTCGGCGGATTCGACGAGCGCTTGTCCTCCTATGGTCTCGAGGACTACGAGTTGGCCGTGCGCCTTCTCGCCGCAGGTGTGCCCATCCGGGTCGACCGGGACGCGGTGGCATGGCACCCTGATCTCGAGTCGGTGGCGACGCATGTCGTGCGCGAGCGAGGCATCGGGGAGAACGCCGCCCGCATCGTCCAGTGGCATCCGCACACGGCCGAGCTGCTTTTCCCCGACCGACCGATGTCACCGTCGCGCCGGTTGCTCCGAGGCCTCCACCTCCGTCGGCCGGGCCCGCTCATGGTGGCGTCACGGGTGGCGCTGACGGCCAGCCGGCTGTTGTCGTGGCTCCCCGGTCCGGCCCGTCGAGCCGAGCACCTCGCGGGCACGGCCGCCTATGCCGCCGGAGTGTCGTCCGTCGATCGGAGTGGCGCGCTGCTCGAGCGGGTGCTCGGTCCGAACAGTGAACCCAGTCGCCGATGGCGGGGATCGAGCCGCCGCTCCTCCCGCCATCCTCGGCGCAGGCCGACGAGCAAGGACGTCACCATCTCCCGGTAGGGGTCCTGCCACCGGGGAACACGCCGACCGCCGCCGATCACGCTGCGCAGCCCTTGGCGCAGATCCCACGCCAGCAACCGCAGCACCCGCCGGTCGCCGCCGTAGAGGTGCTTGGCATACATGGCCCCCTGGGCCTTGGCGTACACGGCATGGGTCCTCACCAGCTCCTCGGGGGTCCGCCAGTCGTGGTGCCACACGACGAGGTCGGGCTCGTAGCGCAGGACCCGCCCACTCGACAGCCAGCGGTAGCAGAGGTCGTTGTCCTCGGCCGCAGACCGCAGGGTCGGCCGTTCGTCGAAACCCCCGAAGGCCAGCAGCGCGCTCCGACTGCCGACCATGCACGCCGGGTACAGCGCACCAGCGGTCAACGTGCCGGTGTAGTCGCGCGGTGACGGATCGGACTTCGTGGAGGGCACGTAGGTGCTCCCGGCGGGCGGCAGGACCCGGCCGGTGGCGATCGCTCCGGGCCAGGCAGTAGCCAGCCGCGCCCCGACCGTCACCCAGTCCGGAGCGACGGTGCAGTCGTCGTGGGTCACCATGACCGTCTCGTGCCGAGCGGCGCCGAGGCCTTGGTTCATCGCCCGCGCGATGCCTCGGCCGGCGCCCTCGACGCGCCGGACTTGGTGCGCTCCGATGGCGTCGACGAGGTCGCGCACGGCGACCGCACCGCTCTGGTCGACCACGACGATGTCGTCGGCCGGCGGCGAGCAGGCCAGAAGGGAGCGGAGGCAGTCGCCGAGCAGGTCCGTGCGTCCGATGGTCGGGATCACGACCGACACGTCGACCGACGTCATGGCCGCTCGACTGAAGGGAGAGCCGGCCACCTCGCCCGCAAGCGGGCCGACCGGCGACGCGAGCGCCCGTACGTCCCGAGCAGCCCCACGACCCCGCCGACGAGCTCGTCCACCGCCGCCCGCCATCGTTCACGGTCGCGTTCGATCGCACCCGCCAACGCGCCCCGGGCATGTGCCGCGAAGAACCAGCGCACGAGGCGGCGCAGCTCCGGCCGTCCAGGCGGGTCCGAGGCGTACGTCTTCACGACGAAGGCCATCAGGGACTGACCCCACGAGCGGTATTGCCGGGAGAGACCCGCCCAATCGGCCGATGCCGATGGACGACGACGGCGCCCGGTGCGTACACGAGTGGGTTACCGTGGCGGACCACGCGGTGCATCATGTCGATCTCCCCGCCGCCCGGCAGCGGCGGCCCGGTGTCGAACGCTTCGTCGAGGCCTCCCAGCTCGAGCGCGACTTCCCGGCGCACCGCGAAGTTGGCACCCGTGCCGAACTCGCCGGCGCCGTAGGGAAAGATGAGGTCGGCAGCCGGACCGGGCAATGCGTGGTGCAGCCGGTGGATTCCGCTGCGAAAACGTCCGCGCCGTTCGAATGCCACTTGGGCGTCGGTCTCGAGCTCGTAGGGCAGGACCTGACCCGTTGCCGCACCGGCGGCCGGGGTGCGCCGCCAGATGTCACGGAACGCATCGAGCCAGTAGTGATCGACGACGTCATCGTCGTCCAGGAACGCCACGACCGCGCCGCGCGCGCAGGCCAAGGCCCGGTGAAGTCCAGTCCGGGACATGGCTCGACCTCGTAGCGCGGGCCGGCGGCGGTCACCAGCTCGAACGTGCGGTCGTCGGACGGTGCGTTGTCCGCCACGAGCACCTCGTCTGGCATCCCACCCGCGGCCGCCAACGACGCCAGGCAGTCCGCGCAGGAGCTCCGGGCGTTCTCGCGTGCACACCGCGACGGTGACGGTCGGGCCTGTGCCGCGAACTTCGTCGCCGGCCGGCTCCTCGACGCCGGGTCAGGGTCGAGCAGCGCGGCAACCTCGTCGGGGGGGACCTTGACCGGGCCCTGCAGGCGGTGCAGCGCGAAGCCGACGACGTGACCGCGGCGGCGCGACACCAGCCCGACGCCGTCGTGGTGCCCACCCAGCTCGAGCTCGAGCAGCGGCTCGGTCAACTCCACATCGCCAGGGCGTAGGCCATCGGCGCGAAGAATGCCGGTGCGCTGTCGAGCGATGGCCGGCACGGCTGAGCGCGCGTGCCTCCGTAGGATTCGCCGGTGCCTGCGCCCTCCGTCGCCCCCGCCGCGGGGTCGATCGCCAGCGACGAGCGATGGGTCGAGAACCGACCGACGGCCGGTCATCGAGCGCTCGACGTCCGCGAGCTGTGGGAGTTCCGAGAGCTGACGTGGTTCCTCGCCAGTCGTGACGTCCGCGTCCGGTACAAGCAGGCGGCGCTCGGGCTGTGCTGGGCGATCCTGCAACCACTCGCCGGAGCCGCTGTGCTCACGCTGGTCTTCCAGCGGTTCACAAACGTCGCGAGCGGCACGGCGTCGTACCAGTCGTTCGCCTTCTGTGGGCTCGCCGTCTGGACGTACTACTCGACCTCGCTGAACTCGGTGACCGCCAGCTTGGTGACCAACGCGTCGCTCGTGACGAAGGTCTACTTCCCGCGTCTCGCCGTGCCGCTGTCGACGTTGCTCCCTGGCCTCATCGATCTCGGCGTCGCCCTCACGGTGCTGGTGGCCGCTCTGCTGATCTTCGGCCAGCTACCCGGGATCGCCGTGCTCACGTTGCCGCTGTGGACGGTCGCCCTTGTCTTCGCCACGGTCGGTCCGGGCTTGCTGCTGGCCACGCTGAACGTGCGCTACCGCGACGTCCACCACGCCTTCGGGCTCCTGATCCAACTGTGGTTCTTCGCCAGCCCGGTGGCGTACCCGTCGACACTGGTCGACGGCGCCTGGCGCTACGTCTATGCCCTCAACCCCGTGAGCACGGTCCTCGACGGGTTCCGCTGGGCGCTCCTGCGGGCACCGGCCCCGGGGCTCCCCGCCGTGGTGAGCGCCGGGGTCGCCGCCGTCCTGGCCTGGGCCGGCCTGCGCTACTTCGTCGCCGCCGAACGGCGCTTCTCCGACATCATCTGATCGCCATGTCCAGTCCCGTGATCTCGGTCGACGGCGTCAGCAAGCGCTACCTCCTCGGCGAGCAGCACTCCTCGGTGCGCGAGGTCGTCGAGGACCTCGGCGGGATCCTGCGCCGGCGCCTCGGGCGACGGACGCCTCCCAACGAGCTGTGGGCGCTGCGTGACGTCTCACTCGAGGTGCACGAGGGAGAGGCCGTCGGCATCATCGGTCGCAACGGCGCGGGGAAGAGCACCCTGCTCAAGGTGCTCACCCGGATCACCGAGCCCACAGCCGGCACGTCGCGGACTCGTGGCCGCGTGGGGGCGCTGCTCGAGGTCGGCACGGGGTTCCACACCGAGCTCACCGGGAGGGAGAACGTGCTCCTCAACGGCGCCATCATCGGCATGGGCCGGCGCGAGGTGCGGCGACGGTTCGACGAGATCGTCGAGTTCGCGGCCGTCGAACAGTTCATCGACACTCCCGTGAAGCGCTACTCCTCAGGGATGTACCTCCGGCTCGCCTTCGCCGTGGCCGCCCACCTCGACGCCGACATCATGGTGGTCGACGAGGTGCTCGCGGTCGGTGACGCCCAGTTCCAACGCAAGTGCCTGGCCAAGATGGCCGAGGTCGAGCGGAGTGGACGAACGATCCTCTTCGTCAGCCACAACATCGACGCCATCGCTCGACTGTGTCCCCGAGTGGTCTGGCTCGATCGTGGTCACCTCGTGCTCGACGGACCGACCAACGACGTCGTGGACACCTACCTGTCCTCTGCACTCGAGCCCGATAGCGGCGCGCCGATCGAGCCGGAGGCGGGGGCCCCGCTGATCGTGGAGCGCTTCCAGGTCCGCGACCAGGAAGGGAGCATGGGCATGGTGCTACGCCGCGACGAGCCCTTCGTCGTCGAGCTCGATGTCCTGCTCCAGCAAGAGGTCGCAGAGCTCAACGTCTCGGTGGTGATCGACAGCATGCGCGGCGGCCGGCTGCTCGACGAGGCGTGGTCGGACACCGACGCCCTTCGAGTGCGACCGCCGGGCCGCTATCGACTCAGCCTCGTGGTGCCGCCCGTGCTCAACACGGGCGACTACAGCCTGGGGCTCTGGATCGGCTCGTCGTACGACACGTTCGTGTGGGCTGAGTCGGCGATCCTGCTGCACTTGGAGGGAGAGACCCACGGTCGACCCGAGCGCAACATGCAGCTCGGGCTGCGCTGGGACGTCGACTACGAGCCCATCACCGGCGGGCGGAACTGAGCGCGCGCAGCGAACTGTCCTCCCCTATCGGCCGAATGCGGCCGATCGGGGAGGACAGAACGGGCAAGATCAAGTGACGAGGATGCTGACCGTGTCGCCGCTGACCTCGACGAAGCCGCCCTCGATGTCGAAGCGCTCGACGCTGCCGTTGGGCAGGTAGACACGCGTCTCGCACTCGACCAGCGTCCCGAGGAACGGGGTGTGGCCGGCCAGGAACGCCAGCTCGCCGTCGGTGGTGCGGGTGATGACCTGCGTCGCCTCGCCCTCGAACAGCACCTGCTCCGGCGACACTACGGCGACGTTCACGGGCTCAGCCCTCCTGCAGCGTCTTGGCCTTGGCGGCGACCTGCTCGATGTTGCCGACGTTGAGGAAGGCCTGCTCGGGCAGGTCGTCGTAATCGCCCTGGACCAGCTTCTCGAAGCTCTCGACGGTCTCGGCCACCGGCACGTACTCGCCCTTCAAACCGGTGAAGACCTCGGCCACGAAGAACGGCTGCGACAGGAAGCGCTGGATCTTGCGCGCCCGGTTGACCGTCAGGCGGTCCTCCTCCGACAGTTCGTCCAGCCCGAGGATGGCGATGATGTCCTGCAGCTCCTTGTACCGCTGCAGGATCTCCTGCACCCGCCGCGCCACGGCGTAGTGCCGCTCCCCCACCACCTCTGGCGACAGGATCGTCGACGTCGACGCCAGCGGGTCCACGGCGGGGTAGATGCCGAGCGCGGCGACCTGACGGGACAGCTCGGTGGTGGCGTCGAGGTGGGTGAACGTGGTGAACGGCGCCGGGTCGGTGTAGTCGTCGGCGGGCACGTAAACCGCCTGCAATGACGTAATCGACTTGCCCTTTACCGACGTGATGCGCTCCTGGAGC
>JBPCJL010000178.1:0-15457 GCA_051005355.1 Ilumatobacteraceae bacterium | reverse complement strand
GACCCCACCCTCTTCTACACGACCAAACCCTAGCGATGACTCCGCACAGACAATCTCTCTATGTCAGGAGGTCTGGAATCGCCGAGCAGTGCGATCAACTGTCCGTCACAACCGCCACGCATCGGTCGGTTGCGGAGGACAGAACGGAATTCACCGGCCCTGGTGGAGGTACTCCACCAAAGCCTGATTTTCGGATTGCAGCTCGCCCAACCGTGACTTGACGACGTCGCCGATGGACACGATGCCGGCCAGCAGACCTTCGCCGTCGACGACCGGCAGGTGGCGGATGCGCCGTTCCGTCATCGACGCCATCAGCGCGTCGACCGAGTCGTCGGCCTCGCACTTCACGACCTGGGCCGACATCACCGACCCGACCGTCCGCCCGAGGGCACCCGAGCCGTGCGCGGCCAGCGCCCGCACCACGTCGCGCTCGGACACGATCCCGTCGATGTGGCGGCCGTCGTCGGAGACGACGAGGGCGCCGACGCCGCGATCGCGCAGCTGGGCCACGGCGTCCGAGAGCGAAGTCCTGTGGCCGATCGTGGCCACGTCGGCACCCTTGCCGGCGAGGATCGTTTGCACGTTCATCCGGAGCCCCTCCGAGTCGTCCGATGGCGCCGATCAACCGTCGCCCGAACGGTAGCCCAGCGTGCCTGGTAACAATCACGAAGCGGAGCAGGCGCGAGAGGCGCGGGAGGACGTCAATGCCGGACACGAGCACGACGCAAACGGCCGCCACGGCGGCGGGGGTCGGCTTCGACCGCGTCGGCATGGTCTTCCCCGACGGGACGGAGGCCATCGACGAGGTCACGTTCTCCGTGCGCCCCGGCGAGTTCGTCACTGTCGTCGGGCCGTCGGGATGTGGCAAGTCGACGCTGCTGCGCATCGCCTCCGGGTTGCTCGAGCCGACCAGCGGTCAGGTCCACGTCGATCGTGACCACCTCGGGTACGTGTTCCAAGACGCCACGTTGCTGCCATGGCGCACCGTCCGCCAGAACGTCGAGCTGCTCGCCGAGCTGCGGGGCGTCGAACGGGCCGAGCGGGGCCGACTGGCCGAGGCGGCCATCGCCACGGTCGGCCTCGGCGGGTTCGAGCGCCACTACCCCAAGTCGCTGTCGGGCGGGATGAAGATGCGCTGCTCGTTGGCCCGCACGCTGACGCTCAAGCCGCCGGTCTTCCTGTTCGACGAGCCGTTCGGGGCGGTCGACGAGATCACGCGCGAGCACCTCAACGACCAGACGCTGGAGCTGTTCCAGGCCGACCGGTTCGCCGGGCTGTTCATCACCCACTCGATCAGCGAGGCCGTCTTCATGAGCACGCGCGTGCTCGTGATGTCCGCCCGGCCCGGCCGCATCGTTGGCGAGTTCGACGTGCCGTTCGAGTATCCCCGAGTGCCCGAGCTGCGCTTCAACGCCGCCTTCGCCGCCCTCAGCGGCGACGTCTCCAGAGCCCTCCGGGGGGCCAGCAGCGGCATGACCGTACGGGCCCGGCGATGACCGACACCCGACCTCCCGAGACGGCAACGCCGCCGGCCGACGCTCCCGTCATCGCAGATCCGGTCGCCGCTGCATCCACCGCCGGCTTCACCCCGCCGTCGGCGCGACGCGAGCACTGGGCCGCCGTCGTGCTCCCGCCGTTCGCCGTCGGCGCGCTCGTCATCGGCGTCTGGTACTTCGTCTCCTACGTCGTGCTGGACGACCGGCGGCGCTTCCTGCTCCAGCCACCGCACAGGGTTCTCGCGACCGGCTTCCTCGACTGGGACAACTTCTCCGAGATCCTGGACGGATTGTGGTCGAGCGCGAGGGTGGCGCTGATCGGCCTTGGCATCTCGATCGTCCTCGGCATCGGCATCGCCGTCCTGATGAGCCGCACCAAGCTGCTCGAGCGGGCGGTGTTCCCCTACATGGTGATGCTCCAGGCCATCCCGATCCTCGTGCTCGTGCCGCTGATCTCGTTCTGGTTCGGCACCGCCCAGACCTCCCGGGTCTTCGTATGCGTGTTGATCTCGATCTTCCCGATCACGCTCAACACGCTGTTCGGGCTGCAGTCGGCAGACCGCGGCATGCACGACCTGTTCACGCTGGAGCACGCCTCCTGGTGGACCCGCCTGCGCAAGCTGATGTTCCCGGCTGCGCTGCCGGCGGTGTTCGCCGGCCTGCGGATCTCCGCCGGGCTCTCGGTCATCGGTGCCATCGTCGGCGACTTCTTCTTCGGTCGCGGTGACACCGGCATCGGTCAGCAGATCAGTCAGTACGCCAACCAGCTCGACGGCGAGGAGCTGTTCGCCGCCATCATCATGACGTGCCTGCTCGGCGTCGTCGTGTTCCTCTTCTTCGGCTGGCTCCAGCAACGAGTCGTCGGCAAGTGGTACGACACCAGGAACTGATCGCCCGATGACCACATCCCCCGGAGGATCGATGAACCGCAACCTTGCCCGCTTCGTCGGCGTGCTCGCCATCGCCCTGGCCGTGAGCGCCTGCAGCGGCGACGACGACAGCGCCGACACCGTCGCGCCGGGCACGACGGGCGGTGCCGGTTTCGAGAGCTCGACCACCGCCGATGGCGACGACCCGGCGGGCGGTGACACCACGGCCGCCTCGCCCGATGGGTCCGGTGCGGCGGGCGCCGGCGTCCTGGCGGGCGCGTGTCCGGACCCGCTCGTCATCCAGGCCGACTGGTTCCCAGAGGCAGAGCACGGTGCCCTGTACGAGATGGTCGGCGAGGGCTACGAGGTCGACACCGAGCTCAAGGTCGTGCGTGGGCCGCTGGTCGCCGGCGGCGAAGAGACGGGCATCGACGTCGAGGTGCGCACCGGCGGCCCGGCCATCGGCTTTCAGCCGGTGTCGGTGCAGCAGTACGCCGACGACAGCATCCACCTCGGCTACGCCAACACCGAGGGCCAGGTCCTGCGCTACGAGGAGACGCCGGTGCTCTCGGTCGTGGCCCCGCTCGACATCAACCCGCAGATCATCTACTGGGACCCTGAGACCTACCCCGACGTGAAGACGCTGGCCGACCTCGGCGAGGAAGCCGACGTCACCATCAACGTGTTCGAGGGCGGCACGTTCTCCGAGGTCTTCGTCGCCGAGGGCATCTGGCGGGAGGAGCAGATCGACACCTCCTACAACGGCACCCCGGCCCAGTTCGTCGCCGCCGACGGAGCGCTCGCCCAGCAGGGGTTCGCCTCGGCCGAGCCCTACACCTACGAAAACGTCATCGAGGAGTGGGGACGACCATTGGCGTACGAGACGCTGCACGACGCCGGCTTCGAGGTGTACTCGCAGACGCTCTCGATCAGGCCCGACCAGCTGGAGACGCTGCGGCCGTGTCTCGAGCTGCTCGTGCCGATCGTCCAGCAGGCCCAGGTCGACTTCATCAACGCGCCCGAACGGGCCAACGCCATCATCATCGACGCCGTCGACCAGTACGACGACTCGTGGGTCTACGACGAGGGGCTGGCCGAGTTCTCGGTGCGCACGCAGCGCGAGCTCGGCTTCGTCGGCAACGGTCCCGACGACACGCTCGGCAACATGGACGAGGAACGGGTCCAGGGCGTCATCGACCAGATCCGCGATGCCGGCCTCGAGGTGCCCGAGGACCTCGTGGCCAGTGACCTGGTGACGAACGAGTTCGTCGATCCCGACATCGGCCTCTGACCCACCGGATCGGACGACCAACCGAAACGAGGTGAGAGATGAGCGGTCATTGACCGCTCATCTCTCACCTCGTCCTGAAATCGTGCGGGCTACCAGCGGTAGTGGGCGAAGGCCTTGTTCGACTCGGCCATCTTCTGCATGTCGTCGCGCCGCTTCATCGCCGCGCCGAGGCCGTTCGCGGCGTCCATCAGCTCGGCAGCCAGGCACTCCGACATCGTCTTCTCGCGCCGAGCCCGGGCGAAGTCGACGATCCAGCGGATGGCCAGCGTGTTGGCCCGCGGGGGGCGGACCTCCATCGGCACCTGGTACGTCGCGCCACCGACGCGCCGGCTCTTCACCTCGAGCGGCGGCTTCACGTTGTCGACCGCCCGCTTGACCGTGCCCAGCGACTCCTCGCCGGTCCGGGCCGAGATCAGCTCCATAGCGTCGTAGACCGTCCGCTCGGCCAGGCTGCGTTTGCCGTGCAGCATCACCTTGTTGACGATCTGGGTGACCAGCGGCGAGTGGTGGATCGGGTCGGCGACCAAGCGCCGGCGGGGGGCGGGACCTTTGCGCGGCATCTCGGCTCAGCTCACTTCGTCGACGGTCACTTGTCGGCCTTGGCGCCATAGCGGCTGCGGGCCTGCTTGCGGTTCTTCACGCCGGCGGCGTCGAGGGCGCCACGGATGATCTTGTAGCGCACACCCGGCAAGTCGCGGACTCGACCGCCACGCACGAGGACGATCGAGTGCTCCTGCAGGTTGTGCCCCTCGCCCGGGATGTAGGCCGTTATCTCGACACCGCTCGACAGGCGCACACGGGCGACCTTGCGGAGGGCGGAGTTCGGCTTCTTCGGGGTGTTGGTGTAGACGCGGGTGCAGACGCCACGGCGCTGCGGCGAGCCGCGCAGGGCCGGCGTCTTGCTCTTGGTGATCTTCGAGCTGCGGCCCTGGCGGACCAGCTGCTGGATTGTGGGCACGCAAACCTCAGGGTGAGAGTCGATCGATCGGCACTTGCGCCGAGCGGACCCGACACGAGAACCACGCAAGGTTAGGCAGCCCGAAAGGCCAGGACAACCTGGCCACGACCCCCGCTGGCTAGAACAGTGTCCACTCCGTCGACGCCACGTGACCGCCGTCGGCAGCGGTGACGCTGATGCGCACCGGACCGGGCGGCACGGGCTCGAACGTGAACCGACCCAGGCGATCGCTGTGGTCGTCCATCACCTGGTCCCGAGCCGTCAGGTGCACCGTGAACTCGCCCGGCGGGATCAGCTGGCCGACGACGCGCCGGGCACCGTCGTCGACCACCATGACCTCGATCTCGACCCCCGGCGCCCGGAACGTGAGCTGCCGAGCGGTGTCCTCGCTGCGCACTCCGGTGAGCTCGCTGGCCGAGTCGAAGACCAGCTCGGCCAGCTCCTCGTCGATGGTGCGCCACGTCCACGCCGCCCTGGCCCCGGTGACCACCTTGTCGGGGACCGGCTCGGCCGTCTGGAGGGCACGGCCGAGGAGGGCCTGCAATTCGTCTTCGTTGATCGTCATGGCAATCCTGCTTTCGGGTCCAAACCGGGGGGAAGGAGCTTCTTGAGACGGTCGAGGCAGCGGGCCCGGGTCGGGCCGATGCTGCCGATCGGCCGGCCGATCAGCTCGGAGATCGTCTCGTAGTCGAGGGGTGGCACGGCGCAGAGCAGCCGCATCAGTTGTTGATCCTCTGGCGACAGCTGGGCGAAGGCGTCGAGCACCGCCTGCAGGGTCGCTGCGTCCGCCACACGCTCTTCGACCGACGGCGTCGTCGGCTCGGCGCGCTCGTCGTAGTTCGACTGCGGGGTGACGCGCTGGTTGCCACGGATCACCCGGAGCGCCTCGTTGCGAGTGGTCGTCGCCAGCCATGAAGCCAGTCGGTCAGGTTGGCGGATGCGCGAGGCATGCTCGGCCAGGCGCAGCCACACGGTCTGCACGACGTCGTCGGTCGCCGCCGATGGCAAGCGATACGAGCGGGCGACCGACCACACGAGGCCGGCGAACCGGTCGACGACCTCGTTCCACGCCCGCTCGTCCCCATCGATGACGCGACGAAGCAGGTCCTGCGCCTCCATTGCGAGGGAGCCTAGGCCTGGTGCCGCCTCGGCGAAGCGGACGGTGTGCACGTCATCGAGAGCCCCCACCGCCCGCCCAGATACAGAGAATTCGGGTCAGGCGCCGATGGCGACGAAGGCGGCGGCGGTGGGGTCCAGCTCACCGTCGACGCGGGCGGCGACGGCGAGGGCAGCCGCCGGCGGCAGGCCGGCGGCGATGCCGTCGTGCAGCCGCTGCATCACGGGCACGACCCACTCGTCGCTGACCGGGGTGAGCGGCGCCACGACGCTCGACGCCCCGAACGCGCCCAGCGCGCTCGACAGGCCGAGCAGCGTGCCTCCGTTGATCGTGGCCGAGGACGCCACGCTGCACGCCGACAGCACGACGATCTCCGGCAGCTCCGAGACGCGCTCGAGGTCGTAGACGGTCACCGGCCCGTCGGCCAACGTCAGCGTCGAGAACAGCGGGTTGTCGCGCCGGAACGACCCGTGGCAGGCGAGGTGGACCAGCTCGCAGTGGTCCATGAGGGCGAGGCAGCGCTCGGCCGTCGCCTGATCCCCGGTCAAGACGGTCGACCGGCGGTACGACCGGGCGAACGCCCGCACCTCCTCCTCGGCGAAGCGCAGGCCCGGTCCGGCCAGGAACCCGGCCGGCTCGCCAGGGCGGCGCCGGTGGCGCCGACTGGCGCGGGCGGCCGACGCTCGCGCTCCAGCGGACCACCCGCTCAGCGACGGACTGACCGAGATGGGCCGCCCCCGCAGCACGTCGAGCGCCGACCACGGCACGCCGTGCAGCACGCCGGTTGGCACGACGACGAGCGGCCGGTCCGACCTGGCCACGGACGGCGGGACCAGCCGGGCGCCGAGTCCGTCGGCCGCGTCGAGCAACGACTCCCGCGCCACCGCCCGTGACGCCGCCGACCCCTGGGCGCGGTTCAACCGGTGCAGCATGAAACCGCAGGCGTCGACGTCGGCGGCCACGGCGTCGACCGGCCCCAGGTCGTGCAGCCGGCACCGGCCCCGATCCACGGAGACGGCGAGCAGTCGACCGTCGAGGTCGGCGTAGGCCAGCGCCTGGCGGTCTCCGAACCGGCGCAGATCGCCGACCGCCTCCGCCACGACCTGCTCAGTCGTGCGGCGATCGGCCCGCTCCTCCCCCCTCGTCCGTCGATCGAGCCCACGGATCGACCGCTCGACGGCCAGCCGTTCGCGCTCCGCCTGACGTCGATCGTCGACGGCCGTGTCGGGATCGTCGATGACGGCGCTGAGCCGGCGCAGGTCGGTGAGCTGCGCCGCCATCGTGTCGTCGTCGGGCGGCCGGACCAGTGGGGCGTGGGACATCATCGTCCGCATGGCCTCGATGCGGTGGAGCAGCTCGCGGGCCCGCCCGTCGGCGACGGCGAGACGGGCACCGAGCTCGATGAGCTCGGCGCCGTGCTGGGCGGCGTGCGAGCGCGTCTCCAGTGATCCCAGCGCGGCTTGCGTCTCGGCGGCGAGGCGCAACCCGACCGTCACGGCGCGGCGGGCGCCAGCGCGATCGCCGCGATGCTCGGCCAGCAACGCGAGCACGTGCCCGAGCAGGATCCGATCCGCCGCCCGGCCCTGCCCCATGCCCGCCAGGCGCCCGACCAGTTCCTCGGCCCGCCCCACCCGCCCGGCGCGCGCGTGCATCAGGGCGCCGAGCGACACGGCGGCAAGCGCCTCGGATCGCCAGCCGCCGGCGGCCAGCACTCCGCCGTTCGCCGCCAGCTCGTCGGCCACCTGCGGGTCCTCGGGAGCCAACGCTGCCGCGGCGCGCAATCTCAGGCGCTCGGCCAAGTTCCTCCACTGCTCCCGGCGCTGCCGAGCGAATCGCGCGCTCGCGTCGACGGCGGCGTCCAGCGCCTCTTTGGGTTTGCCCAGCGCCAGATCGATCTCGGCCGAGATGAGCAGCAGCTCGGCCAGCTCGACGTCGTTCCCGCTTTCCGTCGAAAGCTCCACGGCGCGGTCGATGAGCGGTTCGGCGTCCCCGACGAGGTTGGCATCGGTCAACGCGAGCGCGTGGTCGGCGTAGAGGAACGGCAGGTCGGCCCGCATGCCGGCCCGGTGGTAGCCGTCCTCGGCGGACGCAAAGCAGTCGAGCGCCTCTGGCAAGTTTCCCTCGATCGAGGCCACGTAGGCCAGGTTGGCGAGCGCCGACGCAGCCATGGCGTACTGCTCATGGCCGAGCGCCAACGTGATGCCGTCGAGCAGACAGGAGCGGGCTTCGTCCAGCCGGCCGAGATGGGCGAGCACCGAACCGAGGTTGACCAGCGCCCGCAGCTCCGTCCCATGCTCGCCGTGGCGGGCGCCAAGGGCGCGGGCCTGGTAGAGATCCGCGGTCGCCTCGTCCAACAGTCCCAGCCGGTACCGCAGGACCCCGCGCTGGTTGGCCAGTCGAGCCTGGTCCGCTCCTTGCACATCGGGCTCGACGGCATCGAGCAGCTCGAGCGCGGCCACGATGTCGCCGCCGTGGGCCACCTCGAAGGCCAGGCTGATCGCGGCCCGCCCGGCCAGCGCGGCCTCACCCGATTCGACGAGCTCCCGGTGCGCCGCTTCCAGGGTGCGGCGGGCGAGCACGAGGTCGCCGAGGGCACGGTGGCACAGACCGCTGATCCACAGCAGCTCGCCGGCGCTCGGAACGCTGTGACCGGTGGCCAGCATCTCGCTGGCCGCATCGAGGGCTCGTCGAGGATCGGTGTCGACCAGCACGACGAGCTCGTCGATCGTGATCGACGCAACGAGCATTGACTGGCAGGGTAGACCCGTATATCGCCAGCACCGGCAGGGAGTTCCTGCTCTGCTGTCGGCATCCGTCAGCCGATACAAGGAGTCACCGTGGCCACTGCCAGCCTGCTCGTCGACCACCCCGGCACCCTCGGTCAGCTGGCGGACGTCTTCGTGCGGCGACGCATCGTGATAGCCGCCGACCCCGACGGGCAGCTCGTGCTGATCCGCCCGGACAGCATCGTGATCGATGTCGCCGATGGTGACTTCCAACGAGCGGCCGACGTCCTCAGCAGGCGGTTCGGCGATCAAGCTCGGGAGCGGCTGAGCGAACCCGGAAAGAGCGGCCTCGTGCGGTACGGCCTCGGCGATGACGTCCGCCCGATCGAGATCGGCGGCGAAGAACGGTTCAGCGCCGGTCCGGTGCAGGACGTCCTCCAGGCGCTCCGCGAGGACGGGCTCGTTGTCGAGTCGAACCACGTCGTGCTCGGCAGCCAGACCATCAAGGGAAGCCCCGTCGGCACCTCGGCCTATTACGCCGGCGGGATGATGTTCACGGCTGACATCGTGCGGACCGACGTCGGGCCGGTGTTGAAGTCGACGTCCGAGCCCGCACTGGAGCCGGCGTTCCTGCGTCAGCCGTTGAACCTCGGGCACGACGTTCCGCAGGTGCTGGTCCTCGATACCGGGCTACGCACGGCGGCGGCCAAGGGGACGGCCGTGGAGCACCCGGCCTTGGCGTGCGCCCGCTTGCACTCGCCGTGGCTGCAGGACTCGACCGCCGGTCAGATCGACGACGAGGACGAATACGACGACGACGGCAGCGGGACGCTCGACTTCGAGGCCGGCCACGGAACGTTCATCACCGGGATCATCCAGCAGATCTGCCCCGACGCCGAGGTGCACGTGGCGGGCGTCCTGTCGAGCTTCGGCGACGGCGACGTGGCGACGGTCGTCGAAGCGTTCGAGACGGCGATGACCCACGCCGGGCCGTTCGACCTGGTGATCCTCAGCCTCGGCGGCTACCTGACCGACGACGATGGGTCGATCTTCGGCGCCGCCCTCGACCGGCTGCTCGGTGACGGGCTCGGCGTCGCCGCCGCCGGCAACCAGTCGACGTCGCGGCCGTACTTCCCCGCCGCCTGGCCGTCGATTGTCGGTGTCGGCGCGTTGGGCGAGAGCGACAAGGCGTGGTTCACGAACTTCGGCGGCTGGGTCGACGCCTGCGCGCCGGGCATCGACGTGGTCAGCACGTTCTTCGTCGAGCGCGACGACGGGGCACCGAACGAGCCGCCGTTCACGGGCTGGGCCCGCTGGAGCGGCACCAGCTTCTCGGCGCCGAAGGTGGCCGGCGTGCTCGCCCAGGAGATGTACCTGACCCAGTCGACGGCACGGGAGGCCTGGCGTCGATTGTCGCACCACCAGCGGTACCGGTTCGCCGACCTCGGCACCGTGTTCAACGTCTGAACCGACGAGCTGTGACGGAGATCGACGACCTCCGGCCCTACGACGGGCCGCTCGGACCGATCGAGACGCGCCTCATCGAGCGGCGCATCAGCGTCGCCATGGATCCAAGCGGGCGCGTGTCGCTGATCCGGCCCAACTCCGTCATTGTCGAGCTCGACGATCCCGAGCGGGTGGCCGGCGTGCTCAAGATGCCCGCGCTAGAGGTGCTGGGCGGAGCGTCGCCGGCCACCTCATCGAGCGAGGTGATCGGCGCCCGGGACCGTTCGATCGAACGCTCTGCCACTGCGCGCCAGGTGGACGATGCCCGCCGGCTCGCGAGCACGCTGCGCGACGCCAAGCTGCGCGTGCGGGCCAACCATGTCTTCCTGGCCGACGGCGTTGGCGCCCGCTTCGGCGTCGTCGGCGACGACGGCTCCAGTCCGACGCCGGGGATCGGCCCGCCAACCGAGGTCGATTCCACCGCCCGTCCTGCGCTACCGCCGCGCCGCCTCGCGGCGCCACTTCGGCTCACCGGCCGGCGGCCACCGCACGTGCTCGTGCTCGACACCGGCCTGCGCACGCGCAACGGGCAGCCCGAGCACCCGTACCTCGCCAACTGCCGGGTCCACCGAGGATGGCTCGACTACAAGCGCAACGGCCCGACCGGCCGCTTCGACGACGAGGACGAGGACGACGACGACCGGCGGGGCCAGCTCGACACCCAGGGCGGACACGGCACGTTCATCAGCGGGATCATCCGCCAGCACTGCCCCGACGCCGTCGTGCACCACTCGGGCGTGCTCACCAGCTTCGGCGACGGCGATCACGCCTCGATCGCCGGCGCCGTCGAACGGGCCCTCGGCCGTCGGCCCGATGGCTACGACATCGTCGTCATGGCGCTCGGGACGTACTCGATCGGCGACGACGCGGCGGCGATGGCCGAGGTGGTCGCCCGGTTGCTGTCAACCTCGCTGGTCGTTGCGTCGGCCGGCAACGATGCGACGTCGCGGCCGTACTTTCCGGCCGCCCTTCCCGACGTGATCGCCGTCGGCGCCCTCGACCAGGCCGGTCGGGCGGCGTTCTCCAACTTCGGCAGCTGGGTCGACGCCTGCGCACCGGGCGTCGACATCGTCAGCACGTTCTTCTGCGACTTCGATGACAAACGACCTGGTCGCCACGGCGTCGACCGCTACCGCGGTTGGGCGGCGTGGAGCGGCACCAGCTTCGCCGCGCCGCAGGTGGCCGCGTCCATCGCTCAGGAGATGTACCTCCAGGGCGGCACGGCGCACGAGGCCTGGCACCGCCTCACCGCCGGGCCGAGGTTCCGCCTTCCCGACCTCGGCCACGTCTTCAACGCCTGAACGCCCTTTGTGTCACCACAAGTGGCGGAATGCGCCACTTTCGGTGACACAGACGCCCGACCTGCGGACGCAGCTCCCGAGTGTTCGTGACGCAGCGAGCGTGCGGTGCCGCGAGCTCCGCGAGCACGCTGTCATGATGAGCCCGTGATCGTCGACGCCGCGTGGTACGTCGAGGGCCGCCGCACGCTGGAAACCGACTCGATCGAGAAACTGGCCGCCGAGCGTGGCGGCACGGGATTTGGCTGGCTCGGGCTGCGCATGCCGACCGACGCCGAGCTGGACGAGGTGCGCGACGCCTTCGACCTGCCCGAGCTGGCCATCGCCGACGCCCGCAACAAGCACGATCGACCGAAGATCGAACGCCACGACGACTGCCTCCTCACGGTGGTGCCGACGGCCCGGTACGTCGACGAGCGGGAGGAGGTCGAGTTCGGCGAGCTCTTCTTCTACGTCGGCCGCGACTACATGCTGACCGTGCGCTTCGGCCAGGCCGCCCCCTTGTCCGGCGTGCGCCACGAGCTGGAGGTGCACCCGGACCAACTGGCCCACGGGCCCGGCGCGGTGCTGCAAGCGGCACTGCTGCACGTGGTCGAGTCGTACGTGCCGGTCATCGAGGGCCTGGAGCACGACGTGCGGGAGATCGAGCGGTCCGTCTTCAGCGAGAGCCGCGACCAGCCGATCAAGCGCATCTACTTCCTGATCCGCGAGGTGCTCGACTTCCTCGTCGCCCTCGAGCCGATGTCGGCGTCGGTCAAGAAGCTGACCTCCTACGAGTGCAACCCGTGGATCCACCCTGAGACCATCCCGCTGTTCCGCGACGTCGACGACGCCCTGTCCGAGATCGTCGAGCGGGGGCGCACCGTCCACCAACTCCTCAACAACGCGCTGACCGCCAGCCGCACCGAGGCCTCGCTGCGCCAGAACGAGGACACCAGGCGCATCTCGGCCTGGGTGGCCATCGGTGTGGTCCCGACGGTCATCGCCGGCCTGTTCGGCATGAACCTCGGCGGCATCCCAGGCGGCGCCCACGACGTCGGCTTCGTCGCCATCGTCCTGCTCAACGTGGCGCTGTGCGTGTTCCTCTACCGGAGGTTCAGAGCCACCGGCTGGCTCTGACAATCGAACTCACACGACCTCGATGCGACAGCGTGGCCCCGTCGCCGACGCCAATCGGCCATCGGCAGTCAGCAGCGTCAGCCCCCGAGCCTCGGCAAGTGCGACGTACAGTGCGTCGTAGAAGCTGACGTTGTCTCGCAGTTCCCACGCCCGCGCCATCAGCGGACCGTGACCGGCGCGGCGGCGCACGAGACGGCGCGAGCGAGCAAGCGATCGTTGCGCTTCCACGGCGTCGAGTTCACGACGGAGCACCAGCCTGCGCAGCGCCGCGCCGACCTCGGCATCGACCAGGTGAGGCGCCGTCACGCCACTTGCGAGAGCATGGCGCACCAGCGCCCCGTGCACCGTTGCCGCTACGGCGATCACGATCGCCGACGCATCAGCGACAACCATCAGAAGCGACGATCGGCGTCTCGATCCCGGAGGAGCTGCTCGACGTCGATCTCTAACGGTGGTCGGGTAGCAAGCTCGGCCTCGATCTCGGCGATCACCTCGGCGGTCGTCGGCTCCGCGGCAAGCTCGATGACCTGGGCGAGCATGTACTTCTGGATCGATTGACCGGCCTGACGGGCCCGCCGACGGATCGTCTCGTACGTGTCGTCAGGAACGTCGCGAATCTGGATCAGCGCCATGCATGCAGAGTAGCAGCCTGCATGCACCGGCTCGGATAGTGAACGGTCCTCCGCAACCGACCGTTGTGAGTCGGTTGCGGAGGACAGAAGACGATCGACGGTTCGGCCCATGCCGCAGTGAGCGTTCGTCATGAGGCCGGCCGTGCCCGGCCCACGCCGAGGAGCGGAGTCTTCGGAGCGATCGAGGCGATCAGATCAGTCCTCGGCGGGGACGGCGGCGGCTGGGACGCCTCGGTCGGCGCCGTCGTAGGTGCCGCTGAGGCTGGAGAGCCATGCGGCCGGGTCCTCTTCGGCGTCGCTCGAGTAGAACGTCATCGGCTGGTAGTCCGGGGCGTCGATGGCGAACTCCCGGTACCGCTCCATGCCGGTCCCGGCCGGGATCAGCTTGCCGATGATGATGTTCTCCTTCAAGCCGATCAGGTTGTCGGCCTTGCCGTCGATCGCCGCTTCCGTGAGCACCCGCGTCGTCTCCTGGAACGACGCCGCCGAGAGCCACGACTCCGTGGCCAGCGACGCCTTGGTGATGCCCATGATCTCGGGACGGCCCTCGGCCGGGCGCAGGCTCTCCTCGACCATTCGCCGGTTGGTGTCCCGGAAGACCTTGGCGTCGACCCGCTCGCCAGGCAGGAACTCGGTGCCGCCGGGCTCATGGACGCCGATGCGCCGGGTCATCTGCCGCACGATCAGCTCGATGTGCTTGTCGTGGATCGACACGCCCTGGTCCCGGTACACCCGCTGGACCTCCTCCACGAGATACAGCTGCGTCTCCCGGATGCCCTTGATCTCCATCAGCTCCTTCGGGTCGAAGGGTCCGTCGGTGATCGGGTCGCCGGCCTTGACGTCTTGGCCGTCGCCGACGATCGGTCGGGCACCGAGGGGCAGCAGCGTGGGGTGCTCCTCGCCCTCGTCGTCGGCCACCGTGACCTGGATGCCCTTGCCCTCGTCCTCACCCATGCGGATGACGCCCGAGACCTTGGCCAGGCGGGCGGCGCCGCGCGGGGTGCGGGCCTCGAACAGCTCGACGACGCGCGGCAGACCGCCGGCGATGTCCTTGCCGGCCACGCCACCGGTGTGGAACGTCCGCATCGTGAGCTGCGTGCCGGGCTCGCCGATCGACTGGGCGGCGATGACGCCGACGGCCTCACCGAGCTCGATCGACTTGCCGGTGGCCAGCGAGCGCCCGTAGCAGACGGCGCAGACGCCGAGGTCGGCGTCGCACGTCAACACGGAGCGCACGCGCAGGCGGGTCAGCTCCGGGTCGTCGCGCAGCTGGGCCAGCTCCTCGTCGCCCACGATCGTGTTGCGGGCCAGCGTGGTGCCGTCGGCCAGCGTGACGTCGTTGAGCAAGGCTCGACCGAACAGCTTCGTCTCGAGGTACGTGCGCCGCTCCGCTGTGTCCGGCTCGACGTGCTCGACCCACACGCCGAGCGTCGTGCCGCAGTCGGCCTCGCGCACGATCAGCTCCTGGGCGACGTCGACGAGGCGACGCGTCAGGTAGCCGGAGTCGGCCGTCCGCAGCGCCGTGTCGACCAGGCCCTTGCGGGCGCCGGGCGTAGCGATGAAGTACTCGAGGGTCTCCAACCCTTCACGGAAGTTCTTCTTGATCGGGCGGGGGATCATGTCGCCGCGCGGGTTGGCGACCAGGCCGCGCATGCCGGCGATCTGGCGCATCTGGGTCATGTTCCCGCGCGCCCCCGAGCCGACCATCATGTCGATCGGGTTGAACCGCTGGGCCTTGAACTCCTTCTCCATCGCCGCCTGCACCTCGGCCGTGGCGTCGGTCCAGATGCGCACTTCCTGCTGGCGGCGCTCGCCGTCGGTGATGATGCCGCGGCGGAACTGGGTCTCGACCTTGTCCGCCTGGGCCTCGTAGCCGTCGAGGATGGCCCGCTTGCTGGCCGGCGTCTTGACGTCGTCGATCGACACCGTCAGCCCGGACTGCGAGGCGAACCGATAGCAGACGTTCTTGATCGCATCGAGCGACGCAGCGATCTGGGCCTTGGAGTAGTTGTCCGACAAGCGCTCGACGATGACGCCCATCTCGCGCTTCTTGACGACCTCGGTGATGTGACCGAACTGGTCGGTGTAGTCCTCGGGCAGCGTGTCCTCGAACAGGACACGGCCGACCGTCGTCTCGAACGGCACCTTGCCCGGCGGGCGCATGGTGATGCCGGCGTGGAGCCCGAGGGCGCCTTCGTCGTAGGCCCGCTGCGCCTCCCACAAGTGGCGGAAGATGCGGCCCTCGCCCTTCGCGCCCGGGGTCGACTCGGTGAGGTAGTAAGCACCGATCACCAGGTCCTGCTGCGGCGTGACGATCGGACGGCCTGACGCCGGGGACAGGATGTTGTTGGCCGACAGCATGAGCACCCGCGCCTCGGCCTGGGCCTCGGCCGACAGCGGCACGTGGATGGCCATCTGGTCGCCGTCGAAGTCGGCGTTGAACGC
>JBPCJL010000177.1:0-15266 GCA_051005355.1 Ilumatobacteraceae bacterium | reverse complement strand
GTTGACCTGGGACCAAGGCAGGGAGATGGCCAACTGGGTGCAGTTGCAGGCCGACGCCGACATCGACGTGTTCTTCTGCGACCCGCACTCGCCGTGGCAACGCCCATCCAACGAGCACATGAACGGCCTGCTCCGCCAGTACTTCCCGAAGGGCACCGACCTCAACAACGTCAGCCTCGAAGAGGTCCGCCACGTCGCCGCCGAGATGAACGGCCGACCCCGCAAAGTCCTCGGCTGGCGCACCCCCGCCGAGGTCTATGCTGACGTCATTGCAACGGCCGCTTGACCGCGCCCACCGTCCGGCACGAGCCGGCATCAACCGGACGGGCTCCAGTCAGCCGAGGGACGAGGACCGGCCGATCCGTGTCGCCGACGATGGGCGCTACCGTGGTGGTCGTGTCGCGGGATGTGTCGTTGGATCATGTGGAGTGGTCACCATCAACCGATGACGAGGTGCCGATCACCATCGACGGTCGACGACTCGACACCAAGGAGAAGGTTCTCGAGTTCCTCGCCGAGCTGAACGCACAACGTGCCGCCGAGCCGACTCTCGGCGTTGGCTGAGCCGAACACCCTCGACGTCGGGCGACTGCTGAGAGCTCTCGACGCGCACCGGGTCGAGTTCGTGCTCGTGGGCGGCGTCGCGGCGGGCGCACACGGGGCTACCCGAGCGACCGAGGATTTGGACCTCGTAGCTCGACGCACGACCGACAATCTCGGTCGGCTTGCGGCCGCAATGCGCGACCTCGGTGCTCGTCTGCGCGTCGCCGGGCTCGACGACAGCGAAGCGGCACGGCTACCTGTCCAGCTCGTCGGAGAGACACTCGCCCGGATGGAGCTGTCGACGTGGCGCACCGGGGCTGGTGACTTCGATGTTCTCGCCGGCATCCCCGACCGACGTGGTCGGGTCATGCCCTATGAGGAGCTGATCATCCGCGCCGAGGCGCAACGACTGCACGGCGTCAACCTTCGCACCGCCGCGCTCGACGACATCATTGCGTCGAAGGAGTGGGCGAACCGACCGAAGGACCGCGACGCGCTCCCCGAGTTGCGGTCTCTACGAGACCGCCGCGCAACAGGGCCAGGCGGTGGTGAGAAATGAGCCCACGCACGACTCGCGCTCAGTACCCCGCCGCCAACACCTCGTACTGCTGAGAGCGTCTCGTCGTGCAGCGGGTTGAGTCGTCCTGGACGGCACCGCACGGCTCGGGCTCTCACCCGGGAGTTGGAGGGCGCGCGCGGTCGCCGCCGAAACCGTGGTCGTCAGCGCCGGCGTTCGGATCCGCCGACGGAACGAGGAGCTGGCCCAGCACTGCGGCAGCCGCGTGATCGGCGGACTGCATGAAGTGGGCGTACACGCCCAGGGTCGTCGACGCCGCAGCGTGTCCGAGCCGGCCGGACACGGTGCGGACGTCCACCCCCGAGGTCAGCAGCCTGGTCGCCGTGAAGTGCCGGAGGTCGTGGAACCGCACGCCGGTCACGCCCAGCTGCTCGCAGAAACGGCCGAACGCAGTGGTGACCCGGTCCGGCTTCCATGGAAGCGACCCGTCTGGCTCGTCGGAGAACACGAACGATCGCTCGTCGAGCTCGGTGCGCACGATCCGTGCCCGTCGCTCGGATGCGACGCGGTGCTGGTCCAAAAGCGAGGCCGTCCCAGGGTCAATGGCCAGCCGGCGGGCTTGGTGCGTCTTGGTGTCCTTCTCGATCAACTGCCGACCGACCTGGATGACGGACCGGTCGATGAGGACCTGCACGTTGGGAAGATCGATCGACGACCAGCGCAGCGCGATCAGCTCACCGCGTCGGGCACCGGTGGCGGCAGCGAGGTGGAGGAACAGGCCGAGCTCCGGGTAGCGCGATCGCTTGGCGACCTCGATCAGCGCGATGACCGTCGCCGGGTCAGGCGGATCGAGGTGGGCACGCCGGGTCGGTGGAGGCGTTGCGCGGTCGGCGACGTTCTCGCCGAGCCATCCCCAGCGGACCGCCTGGTTCAACGCCGAGCTGATCACTGCATGGACCGCCCGCACCGACGCCGGCGCGAGCCCCTCGGCCGACAGTGACCGGTACAGCCGGTCGAGGTGGGCGGCGTTCAGCTTGTTCAGCTTGGTCGGACCGAGCGCCGGCACGAGTCGTTGGTCGACGACGCGGCGGTAGCCCTGCAGCGTGCGCGGCGACAGCGTCGAGCCGACGTTGTCGAGCCAACGTTCGAGGAGATCGGCGACCGCCGCCGGCGACGCCGACGCCCGCCCGCTGCTGACGTCGGTGACGAGTTGGTTGAGGGCTCGCTCGGCGTCGCGCTTGCCGCCACGGACACCGCGCACGATGCGCAACCGTCGCCCGTTGATCGGGTCACGCCCGGCGTCGACGGCGATCTCCCAGTAGTGGTCGCGCCCCTTGACCGCACGCACCGTGCCGCGCATGGAGGGCACTGTAGGCCCAAATCCGAGAATGGCGGACAACGTGGCGGACAAACGCTCGTTCGCCGTCGTCCGTCGGGATCAAAAGCCGATCTACCAGGACTTTCAGGGAGCCCAGAGTGGGAATCGAACCCACGACCTACGCATTACGAGTGCGTTGCTCTACCGACTGAGCTATCTGGGCGGCGGGTGTCGGAGTGTAGCGACGGTCATGTGCTGGGCTTCTTGCGCTTGAACACCTTGCGCACCCTGGCCAGGAACCCGAGACCGCCATCGTCGTCCGGCTTGGTCTTCCCCCGCGTCTCCAGGTAGATGGCTTTGGTCGCGCCGACCAGGGGAGTGGCGACGAGGGCGCCCGCCACCCCGGCGACCGCGCCCCCGACGAACGCGGCGATCATCGTGGTCGGCGGCGTGAGGTCGACTGTCTTGCCGATCACCGCCGGCTGGATCACGTTGTTGTCCGTCGTCATGTAGAGGACGAAGCCGACGGCGGCGATGATCGCCGTGGTCGCACCCTGCGTCGCGGCCAGCAGCGTGAAGAACGACCCACCGAGCAGCCCGCCGACCTGCGGGATGAGGCTCGTGATCGCAGCGAAGATCGCAGCCAGCGGCGCCAACGGCACCCCCAGCACGAGTCCGAGCGCCAGGACCCACACGCCGTGGAGCACGGAGCAGGCGATCGAACCGCCGAAGTAGCGACCGATCGTCCGGTACAGGATGCGACCGATGTCATCGGCCCGCGGCCGGCGCTCGGCCGGCAGCAGTCGACGAAAGCGAGCCACGAGATCGTCGCCGTCGACCAGCGCCGAGATCGCCACCACGCTGACCACGGTGATGCTGACCAGCCCGAGGACGAGCGTGCCGGCGATCTCGGCGATCCGTTCATCGGTGAACTGCTCCGGCAGTTGGCGGATCCAGTCCTGAACGTTCTGGGCGAAATCGTTCTCCTGCGCCCACGTGCCGATCAGCGGCAGCTGCTCGATCTCATCGAGCACCTTCGGCAGCTGTTCCGAGAACTGGCCGGCCTCGTTGACGGCGGCCGGTCCGAGCACGACGATCAACAGCACGGCGAAGCCGAGGATCGCGAGACCGAGGATCGCCACCGCCACCCCGCGCCGCAACCGCCACCGCCGCTGGATGACGTCGGCCAGCGGATCGAGAGCCAGCGCAACGATGATCCCGATGCCGGCCTGCGTGAGCACGACGCTGGCGTTGGCGACGATGGCCAGGAAGGCCAGGGCCGCCAGCACGACAGCGATGATCCACGCGCCCTGCCGCCAGTCGAGCTGCAGACGCAGCCGGTCAGCCCCCGGCGCCTGGTCCACGCGCCGATGATGGCAGGCCGGGGGGGGTGGCGTCCGGGTACCTTCGCTGCGATGGCCGAGCGGCTCGAGCGCGGGACGCGGCCATCGGCGTTCACCCCGACCTCGATCGGCATCGTCGTGGTCGCAGTGTTCCTGGCCTTCGTGCTGCGCGACGCCTTCGAGACGGCGCACACCGTCATCGGCTGGGTCGTCGCCTGCTCCATCGTCGCCATGCTGGTTGATCCACTGGTCGGCCGGGTTGACCGCTTCCTGCCGCGCTGGTTGAGCGTGATCCTGGTGCTGCTGGCCCTGGTCCTCGTCGTTGCGGGAGTGGCCCTCGGTCTGGCCAACGACGTGGTGACATCGCTCGAAGAGCTCGAGGCCGCCGCGCCCGAGGCAGCGGCGAGTCTCGAGGAGCGGTTCGGGTGGGCGGCCGACGTCGGCCTCGAGGACCGGGTGCGGACCTTCATCGACGACCTCAGGGCCCAGGTGCGGTCCGACGCCCTGTCATTCGCCTCCGAGTCGGTACCGACCTACTTCGTCACGGGCATCCTCATGCTGTTCATCCTCGGGTACGGCCGTCGATACGTCGCCTCGTTCATCGACCAGTTCGATGCGGCGCGGCGCCCACGCATGCGCCAGGTGATCAGTGGCGCGTCTCGGCGCAGCGAGCGGTACCTGCTCTTCACGCTGGCCCACGGCGTCGTCAACGGAGCCTTGGCGTGGCTCGTGTTCAACAGCATCGACCTGCGCGCCGCACTCAGCCTGTCGGTGGCGGTTGGAGTCTTCACGCTCCTTCCGCTCGTCGGCGTGCTGCTCGGCGGGCTGCCGGCGATCCTGTTGGCCTTCGGCCTCGATGGCTGGCCCGCGGGCCTCATCGTGCTCTCCGCCCTCGTCGTGTTGCAGGTGATCGAGGCCGTGCTGGTGCGCCCGAGGGTCGACACGGCCACGGTCCGGTTGGGTCCGACCGTGCCGGTCATCGTTGCCCTCCTCGGCTTCGAGCTGTACGGCATCGGCGGGGCGGTCTACGGCGTCGCCCTCGCCGTGGTTGGCCTCGCCTTCCTCGACCAGCTCGGTGCGCCGGCGCAACTGCCCATTGCGTCGAGCCCCAGCGGGTCGTCGCCCGAGCAGCCGCAGATCTCTGCGACCTAGGCCGGTGCCCCCGGGAGCGACCACAACAGCGACTGCAGCAGCAGCGGCTCGTTCGGGTTGTGCTCCAACGCCTGCACGGCGACATGGATGCGGTCGACGGCGGCGGCATACGTGTCGGAGCTGCCGTGGCCGGGGTCGACGCCGGCCACGAGCAGGTCGCGATACGTGCGGGCGAGCGCACCGAGCCCGCCACGCAGCTCGTCGACCCGGTGCCGGCGCAGCTCCCGCCGGTGCCGTTCCTCGAGCTGCTTGCGGCCACTGCCCCGCTCACCGAGCTGCTCGGCCCTCGCAGCCACGTCGGCAGTCTCGGCCGCCTGTCGCTCGACGAGCGGCGCCGCCGCCTGCTCGATGAGGTCGAGCACCTCGCTGACCAGGCGGATCACCGTTGCGCCCGTGCCATCGAGGCGCTGCGGGACCGTCGCGAACGCAGCGCGACGAGCGCCGAACGACGGGTCCACGGCCAGGATGCGGGCCCGCACCAGGTCGCCGCCGGCGGCCGCCGCAACCGACGTGGCGATAGCGGAATCGACTCCCTCCTCAACGAGGCGGGCGGCGAGCACGTCGCCCGGGATGGAACGGAACTCGATGCGCACACAGCGGGAGGCGATCGTGACCAGGTCCGGCGGCACGAAGTCGGCCAGCACCACGAAGGTGGTCGACGGCGGCGGCTCCTCGATCGTCTTCAGCAGCAGCGCCGCTCCTTCCGGACGCAGCAGGTGGAGCTCGTGGAGGATCAGCACCTTGCGCTCGCCCTCGACCGGCGCCAGCGCGGCGAGCCGAACCACTTCACGCGCCTGGTCGGCCGAGATGGCCGGACCGGTGCGCACCACCTCGCGGATGTCGGGGTGCTCGCCGGCCAGGGCCAGGCGATCGTCACGAGCGCCGTGGCCGCCGAGCAGCTCCACGGCGAAGGCCCGTGCCGCCTCGTCCTTCGTGGACCCGGGCGGCCCGACGAGCAGATACGCATGCACCGGCGCCACCGCCGCCTGCTTGAGCTGCTCGAC
Organism: Ilumatobacteraceae bacterium; assembly: GCA_051005355.1. GTDB lineage: Bacteria > Actinomycetota > Acidimicrobiia > Acidimicrobiales > Ilumatobacteraceae > JALZMG01. The sequence continues at coordinate 9,389 of JBPCJL010000177.1, read as the reverse complement.
GGCGCGGTCTTGCCCGACCACGCCGGCGTAGAGGTCGACAGGCCGGTCGATCATCGGGCAACCGCGGCCAACACGCAAGCGGCGACGGCATCCGGCTCGCCGGTGGCGTCGACTACGACCCACCGAGCCGGGTCGGCAGACGCCATGGCGTAAAAGCCGTCCACGACGCGCCGGTGGAACTCGTCACCGGCCCGCTCGAACCGGTCGAGCTCGCGTCCGTGGAGACGATCGGCGAGCACCTCCACCGGCGCGTCGAGCAGCACGACGCGGTCGGGCCAGCGGCCGCCGATCGCCCAGTCGTTGATGACCCGCAACTCGTCCAGATCCAGTCCGCGTCCGTAGCCCTGATAGGCGAGCGTCGAGAAGACGCTGCGATCGCTGACCACGCAGCGCCCAGCGGCGAGCGCCGGTGTCACGACGCGGGCGACGTGCTGCGCGCGGTCGGCGGCGATGATCAACGCCTCCGCCCGGTCGTCGAGGTCGACCACGTCGACGTCGTGGAGGATGGCGCGCAGCCGGACGCCGATCTCGGTGCCGCCCGTCTCGTGAGTCAGCACGGCGTTCAGGGTGGCGGCCAACCGGGCGGCGTGCGAGCTCTTGCCCGACCCCTCTGCGCCCTCGAGCGCGACGTAGTAGCCGGCGCTCAACGCGGTCGTGCGGTCTTGCGCGGCGCCTGCTTCTTCGCGCCCGGCCGCTTGGCCGCCGTCTTCTTCTTGGCCGCCGGCGGCTTGGCCGGCCGCTTGGTCGCACCTGCCGACCCGCCCTTGGTGGCGACGGCCTCGCGGCGCACGGCGAGCAGCTCGTAGGCCCGCTCGGGCGTCAGCTCGTCGATGCGATCGCCGCGGCCGATCGACGCGTTCGTCTCGCCGTCAGTGACGTAGACGCCGAACTTCCCGTCCCGGGCGACGACCGGCCTCTCGCTCACCGGATCGGTGCCGAGCTCGCGCAGCGGACCCTTGGCCGCCAGGTTCTGGCCGCCGCGCCGGTAGGTCTTGGGCTGGCTCAAGATGCGCAGGGCGTCGTCCAACGTGACGGTGAACAGTTGGTCCTCGTTGTCGAGGCTGCGGTAGTCGCGGTCCTTCTGCACGTACGGGCCGTATCGGCCGTTGTTGGCGACGATCGGCACGCCATCGGCCGGGTCGTCACCGAGTGAACGGGGAAGGGACAGCAGCGCCTCGGCCTCGTCCATCGTGATGCGCTCCAACACCATGGTCTTGAACAGGCTCGACATCTTCGGCTTGTCCAGGCCGGGCGGAAGATCGTCGGGTGTGCCCCACTGGACGTACGGGCCGTACCGACCGTTCTTGGCGAAGACCGGGAGGCCGTCCAGCTCACCGATCGGCACCTCCGACTTCGGCGCGGCGAGCAGCTCGAGCGCCCGGGTCAGCGTGAGCTCGTCGGGCGCCAGGTCGTCGGGGACACCGGCGGTGTCGTCGCCACGCTTGACGTAGGGGCCGTAACGGCCGGGCTTCACGACGACCTCGCTGCCGTCGGCGTCGACGCCGAGCGGGAACGTGTTGATCGACGCGGCGTCGATCTCGTCGAGGTTCTCCTCCACCAGTCGCTTCAAGCCCGGCAGGGGATCGTCGCCGAAGTAGAACGACCGCAGCCATTGATCCTTCTGGCGTTCGCCCGCCGCGATGGCGTCGAGGTCGGTCTCCACGCGCGCCGTGAACTCGTAGTCGACAAGATTGTCGAAGTGCTGCTCCAGCAGGCTGACGACGGCGAACGCCGTCCACGTCGGCACGAGCGCCTGACCCTTCTTCCAGACGTAGCCGCGGTCCTGGATGGTCTGGATGATCGACGCCCACGTCGACGGGCGACCGATGCCGAGCTCTTCGAGGCGCTTGATCAGCGACGCCTCGGTGTAGCGGGCCGGCGGCGACGTGGTGTGGCCGCGTGGCTCGACGCTGGCCACGTCGACCGGGTCGCCCGCCGTCAGCGGCGGCAGCAATGCCTCCCGCTCGTCCTCGCCACCGTCGTCGCGGGACTCGATGTAGACCTGGCGGTAGCCGGGGAACGTGATCGTCGTGCCGGCGGCGCTGAACTCGGCGTCGGTGCCGTCGGTCGCCGTGGCGCCGAGGCGCACGGTCACCGTCGTGCCCGTCGCGTCGGCCATCTGCGAGGCCAGCGTGCGCTGCCAGATCAGTCGGTAGAGGGATCGCTCCTGGCCGTTGAGCTCGGCCGCCACCCGGTCCGGCGAGCGCAGCGGCGTGGTGGGCCGGATCGCCTCGTGGGCCTCCTGGGCGTTTCTAATCTTCGACGCGTACTGCTTCGGCTGGGGCGACAGGAACTGCGCTCCGTACTCGCTGGCGATCGCCGCTCGCACCGCCCGCAGCGCCTCGTCCGACAGCGCGACGCTGTCGGTGCGCATGTACGTGATGTAGCCCCGCTCGTAGAGGCCTTGGGCGACGCGCATCACCTGCGACGACGACAGGCGCAGCCGGCGGCCACCCTCCTGCTGCAGCGTGCTGGTCATGAACGGCGCCTGCGGGCGCGAGCGGTACGGCTTCTCCTCGACCGAACGGACGGCGAAGTTGGCGTCGCCGAGCCCGTCGGCCAGCGCCGTCGCCCGCGCCTCGTCGAGCACCACGACGGAGCCCTGCGTGACGCCGGTCGAGTCGAAGTCTCGGCCGGTGGCCACCTTGGCACCGTCGACGGCCACGAGGTCGGCGGTGAACGACGGCGCCGTCGCCGTCGTCAGCGCGAGGTCCCAGTAGTCCGCGGTGACGAAGGCGATCCGCTCCCGCTCGCGCTGCACGATGAGGCGGATCGACGGGCTCTGCACCCGGCCGGCGGACAGGCCGCGGTTGACTCGCCGCCACAGCACCGGCGACACCTCGTAGCCGTAAAGCCGGTCGAGGATGCGGCGAGTCTCGGCCGCGTCGACGAGGCCGTAGTCGATGCCCCGAGGGTTCTTCACGGCGTGGTCGATGGCGGCCGCCGTGATCTCGTGGAAGACCATCCGCTTGACCGGGACACGTGGCTTCAGCTGCTCGAGGAGGTGCCAGCTGATGGCCTCACCCTCGCGATCCTCGTCGGTGGCGAGGTACAGCTCGCTGGCGTCCTTGAGCGCCGCCCGCAGGTCCTTGACGACCTGGCGGCCCCGGTCGGTCAGCTCGTAGGTCGGCTTGAACCCGTTGTCGACGTCGACGGCCAAGCCCTTTGACGGGAGGTCGGTGACGTGGCCGATCGAGGCGCGCACGTCGAAGCCGTCGCCGAGGAACTTGGAGATCGTCTTGGCCTTCGCCGGGGACTCGACGACGACCAGGGGCTTGGCCATGCGGGCCTCTCGCTACGGGAAATGGGGGAGCCGTGTCAAGGCATCATGTCGCCGCAGCGGTCGATCGCCACCGCACCGATCGCCCTGTCCGCCCCGACCGACGGCTCTGGTCGGTGGGGGCGAACAGGGCCGGGGGGATCTCAGGAACCGCCGACGAGTTCCTTCTCGCGCTCGTCCTCCAGTGCGGAGGCGGGCGTCGGCGCGATGTGGTGGCGGCCCTCGACGTTGATCTTCGGCAGCGCCTTGCCGAGCCAGCGGGGCAGCCACCAGTTGCGGTCGCCGAGCAGCTCCATCGTGGACGGCACGAGGACCATGCGGACCACCGTGGCGTCGAGCAGCACGGCGATGGCCAGGCCGAACCCGAACAGCTTGAGCTGGCGGTCGTCGCCGAGGACGAACGCACCGAACACGCAGAACATGATCAGCGCGGCGGCGGTGATCACGCGGGCGGTCGCGGCGAGTCCGTCGGCCACGGCGACCTCGTTGTTCTTCGTGCGGTCGTACTCCTCCTTGATGCGCGAGAGCAGGAACACCTCGTAGTCCATCGACAGGCCGAACACGATGGCGAACAGGAACATCGGGACCCAGGCCTCGATCGGCCCGGCTCGATCGACACCGATCAGCTGCATCCCCCAGCCCCACTGGAAGATGGCGACGAGGATGCCGTAGGCGGCGCCGATCGACAGCAGGTTCATCACCACGGCCTTGAGCGGCACGAGCAGGCTGCGGAACACGGCCATCAGCAGGATGAAGCTGAGCAGCAGCACGACGCCGATCAGGATCGGCATGCGCCCGGCGAGGAAGGTCGAGAAGTCCGTCGACGCCGCGGTGAGGCCGCCGACCTTGGCCTCGAGGCCGGTGGACGGGATGACGTCGTCACGCAGCACGTTGACCAAGGTCGTGGTCGCCTCGTCCTGCGGAGCGCTCTCCGGGTACACGATCACCAGGGCCAGCTGGTCGGTGATGGGGTTGGGGAACGCAGTGGCGACGTTCTCGGTACCGCTGACGGCACCGACGAAATGACCGAGCGCAGCTTCGTCACTGGCTGCGTCACCCTCGACGGTGATGAACAACGGACCGTTCGTGCCGGGTCCGAAGCCCTCGGCCAGCAGGTCGTAGGCCCGCCGGACGGTGGTGTCCTCCGGTGAGTTCCCGAGGTCGCCGAAGCCGAGGCGGATCGAGAACAGCGGGATGGCCAGCAGCACCAGCAGGGCGGCGGCACCGAGCGCGCTCGGCCACGGCCGGCGCTGGATCAGCCGGCTCCAGCGGTACCAGAAGCGCTGCTCCTTCGGCCGCTCGGCACGGTGGGGCAGCAGGACACGCAGCGGCTTGATGAAGAAGCTGAGGGCGAAGAAGACGACCGCCAGGCCGAACCCGGCGAGGTACAGAGCGCCCTGGCCGGTGATGAAGCCGGCGAGGGCACCGGCGACGGCCAGCGCCACGGCGATCAGGGCGGCGCGCGAGGTGTTGTCGATGCGCGTGCCGACGAGTCCGAGCAGAGCTGGCAACAGGGTCAGCGCGCCGACGATCATCAGCAGCACGCCGATCGCCGAGGCCAGGGCCACGCCCTGCACGAAGTTGAGGCCGATGAGGAGCAGCCCCAGCAGCGAGATGATCACCGTGATGCCGGCGAACAGGACGGCCCGGCCGCTGGTGTCCATGGCCTCGGCGACGGAGTCCTCGACGTCCAGCCCGAGCCGCAACCCCTCCCGGTACCGGGTGACGATGAACAGCGCGTAGTCGATGCCGACGCCGAGGCCGATCATCGCCACCATCGCCGTCGTGAAGTCGGGCATGGTGATCACGTGGCTGGACAGCGACACGAGGGCCGAGGCGATGCCCAGTCCGAACAGGGCGGTCCCGATCGGCAGGCCCATCGCCAGGACGGAGCCGAAGGCCAGGACCAGGATGACGACGGCGGCGATGATGCCGAGGATCTCGCTCTCCGGAAGGGCGAACTCGGCGAACAGGTCGCCGCCGTACTCGATCTGCAAGCCCTGCACCTCGGGCTGCTCGTCGCCGAAGTCCTGGATGGTGGTGCCGAGCTCGGTGGCCTCCTCGAAGCCGCGGTCGGCCACGTCGAGCTGGGCGAAGGCGATCGTTCGGTCGCCGTTGACCTGCTGCGGGTTGTCGAAGGGGCTGGTGACGGTGACGCCGTCCTGCTCCTCCGAGAAGACGACGATCCGCTGCAGCGCCTCTTGGACAGCGGGGTCATCGACGCCCTGGTCGGCGCGGATCACGATCTGCGAGGAGAACCCGGCCCGATCGGGGTTGTTGGCCTCCAGCAGGTCCTGCACCTCGCGTGACTCGCTGTCCGGGAGCACGAAGTCCGTGCGGTAGTCGGGGCCAGCGGATTGCGCGATGGTGTTGATGACGATCATCAAGGCGACCCAGGCGCCGATCACGATCCAGCGGTGACGGACGCAGAAGCGGGCCAGCGATGCGAGCATGGGCCGAAACGCTACGCGACCGTTGCGATGACAGTCACGGGGGTTGACCCCCATTTGGGGGGACATCCGTCACAACCGGCGCCGCAGTCAGCGTGACCGGCTGGCATGGTTGCGAGGTGTCCGTCGACGTCGTGGAGCTGGCCGAACTGGGCTGGGACGAGGAGCGGGAGGCCGAGTGGCGTCGATTCGGCGCGCCGGGCCTGCCGGGGCGGGTGGCCCGGCTCGACCGGGGGTGGAGCTCGGTGCTGCCTGGGACGGTGGTCCCTGGCCCGCGGCGTGTCCGCAACCTGGGAGCCGACGTCGCCGTCGGCGACTGGGTGGTTCCATCGGCTGAGCGGGTCGAGCACGTGCTGGCGCGCCGGTCAGCGTTCGTGCGGCGGGCCTCGTTCGAAGGGGCGCGGGCGGAGTCCGACACCGTGGCGGCCAACATCGACGTGGTCTTCATCACGCACGCGCTCGGCGCCGAGCCGAACCGGCGCCGGTTGGAGCGGGAGCTCGTGCTGGCCTTCGACAGCGGGGCCCAGCCGGCGATCGTGCTCACCAAAGCCGATCTCGTCGACGATCCCGAACCGGCGCGGCGCGAGGTGCTGGCGGTGGCGCCCGGGGTGCCGGTGATCGTGGCCAGCGGGCGGCGTGGGGAGGGCATCGAGGAGCTGCGTTTGTTCGCCATGGGCTGGCGCACGCTGTCCTTCTTCGGTGCCAGCGGCGCCGGCAAGTCGACGTTGGTCAACGCGATGCTCGGCGAGGCCGTGCAGGCCACGACGGCGGTGCGATCCGGCGATCAGCGCGGCCGCCACACCACCGTCGCCACGCAGCTGCTGGCCCTGCCGGGAGGAGGGTGGCTGATCGACACGCCGGGGATGCGAGCCGTGAGCCTGTGGCTGTCCGGCACCGGTCTCGAACGAGCCTTCGCCGACATCTTCGAGCTGATGGAGCACTGCCGGTTCCGCAACTGCAAGCACGACCAGGAACCAGGCTGCGCCGTGCGCGCAGCCATTGAGTCCGGTTCGCTCGAGCCGGAGCGATGGATGAACCTCGAGCGCCTCATCGCAGAGGAACACGCCATCGAACGCGAACAACAAGCCCACGCCCGCGCCAGCAACAAGCGAAAAGCCGGCCGCCCCGCCCCAACCGAGTGAGCGCCGCCCCCAGGACCTCGGGTGCGCGCAACCGAGCGCGAAGGAATCCGACCCGGCGGTGCCGACAGGTAGCGCCGCCCTTACAAGGTTGGATCGCGTCCGAGCGCCGTCACCGAGGGTTTGCGGGGACGAGCGCAGGGATGACCAGCCCTCGGGTCAGCTGCCACGACGACCGAACCCGTCGAAGGAGGGACCCGAGGGCTGGACGTCCCGAAGCACCCCCGCAAACCCTCGGCGACAGGAAGGGTCCGACGACAGGCTGGACGTCACGAAGTGCCCCGCAGACCCTCGGCGACAGGAAGGGCTTGGTCGCGCATCACTTGTCGAACTGGGCGAAGTGCAACAGCACCCCCGAGGGGTCCCATACGTACGTCACCGTTGCCCAGTCCTCCTCCTTCGGCTCGGCCACTCGCGCCGCACCGAACTCCCCGCTGGCCAGCACAGCTGCGGCCCGCCGGTGCCAAGCCGACGCGTCGCGCACCGCGATGGTCAGCATGAAGTTCTCGGCCCACTCCTGCACGTAGAAGTTCTGCAGCATGACGTGGTGGCCGCCGAGCTCCATGAGCGCGAGGCCTTCCTCGTCGGTCCACACCGTCGTCCATCCGAGGGCTTCGTAGAACGCCTTGGAGCGCGCGAAGTCCTGGGCCGGGACGAACGGGCGTACATCCTCGACATCCAGCCTGTCGTCGTCTTCCTGAACCATCAACGGGACATCATGGTCAATCGGCCCTGCCCGCCACGGCGTCACCTCCGCCACTGCGTCGACCTCGATGGGTCCGTAGATGTGGGGGAAGCCGTCCTCCACCTCCACGCGACTCCGCAGCTTCGATGCGTCGATGCGCAGCACGACGACATCGTCGGCGTCGGCGTAGAACCGCCTGACCGTCCCCGCCACCTGATCGGCGAACGAGCAGTGGATGAAACCCACGTCCCCCAGGGTCCGGCCACGTGTGCTGACCTCGTAGCGCCCGACCGATCTCCCCGTCTCCCAGTCGGCCGCCAGCGCCACGTGGAAGAGCGGCTCGTCCACGTCGGCACCGTACCGAGCACTACCTTCCCGCCGATGGAGACACGAACCATCGGAACCACCATGCCCGTCCTCGAGGTCAGCCTCGCCAGCGGCGAGACGCTGGTTACCGAAGGCGGCCAGGTCGGTTGGTACAGCCAGGGCATGGCCCTCGAGACGTCGACGCGCTTCGGCTCCGGTGGGGGCGGCGGTCTCTTCAACTCCCTGAAGCGGGCCGTCGGGGGCGGCGGGCTGTTCCTGACGGAGTACACGGCGCCGCCGACCGGCGGCTTCATCGCCCTCGCCGCCAGGATGCCCGGGGTGATCCAGGAGCTGACCATCGACGCCCAGGACGAGTTCATGGTCCAGACCGGCGGTTTCGTTGCCGGCACTCGCGACGTCGAGGTCTCGGTCGGGCTGCAGAAGAAGCTCGGCGTCGGAATCTTCGGCGGCGCCGGCGTCATCTTCCAGAAGCTCTCGGGTCAGGGCACGGCCTGGGTCGCGCTCAGCGGCGAGGTGGTCGAATACGACCTGCAACCGGGTCAGTCACTGCTGATCCACCCGGCCCACCTCGCCCTGTACCTCGGTTCGATGGAGCTCAACTTCGCCTCCGTCAAGGGCGTGAAGAACAAGTTCTTCGGCGACTCGCTGGTGATGGCCGAGGTCCATGGCCCCGGTCACGTGTGGCTGCAGTCGATGACGATGGCCAAGTTGGCCGAGGCGCTCGAGCCCTACCTCCCGGACAAGTCGACCGGCTCCAACGACATCTGACGGCGGACCGCGCCTGCCTCGCGACGGGGTTCGCTCAGTTGGCGCCGGCCGCGGCCCGCTGGGCCTCGACGGCATCGACGAAGCCGGCGGCCTGCTTGCCGGCCCCCATCTTGGCCACCTGGAGCTGGATCGACCGGCCGTCGGCGAGGTGTACGGCGGCGCCGTGGATCCCGCCCTTCTCACCGGTCAGCTTGGCCGCGACGACGTCGCCGAGGTCGACCTCGAGCACGAGGTCGCCCGGTCGCCCGGTCATGAAGCGGCGCTGGAAGAACAGCAGCCGCCGGTCGGTGACGGCGACCTCGAAGGCCTTGGGCAGGTGCAGGTCACCCGCCGCGGCGGAGCCGAGCTGGGTGGCCGCCCCGGCGACGAGGCCGAGGGCGCGCTCGTTGGCGAAGCTGCCCGGTGTGCGGGCCCAGGTGCCTCCCACGATCGATTCGCCCGGCCGCAGCAAGGGGGCAGCAGCCTTGTCGAAGCGGTCCAGCTTGTAACCCATGTCGACCTCCCCGTCGTCGTCGTTGGGTCGACGATGACGGGGCCGGCGTGGGAAGCCCTTGAGATCGGCGTGAGCCGGGCCTGTCGGCTCCATGTCGGTTCATTGCGGCTCGAGGACCATGGTCGCGCTGGCCCGCAGATTGGCGTCGGCGATGAACGGGCCGACGATGGCGACGTCGGTGCGGCTGCGATGGGCCACGGTGACCGTCACCGCCGTCGGCCCGACGTCGACGGCGACCACCAGCGGG
>JBPCJL010000176.1:0-5668 GCA_051005355.1 Ilumatobacteraceae bacterium | reverse complement strand
CGATCATCGTGTCGCGGGCGTCGCTGGAGGCGGTGATGTCGAGCAGCACCAGTTCGTCGGCGCCTTCGCGGTCGTACCGGGCGGCCAGCTCGAAGGGATCGCCGGCGTCGCGCAGGTCGACGAAGTTGGTGCCCTTGACGACACGCCCGCCGGTGACGTCGAGGCACGGGATGACGCGGGCGACGATCATTGGCGCAGTGCCTCGACGGCCTCGGCGACCGTGAACCGGCCCTCGTAGATCGCCCGTCCGGTGATCACGCCGTGCAGACCTGCGATGCCGGCCAGCGCCCGCAGGTCTTCCAACGATGAGACGCCGCCGCTGGCGATGACCGCCTGCTCGGTGGCGGTGACGGCGGCGGCGAGGCCGCTCAGGTCCGGACCGCCCAAGAGGCCGTCGCGGGCGATGTCGGTGATGACGAAGGCATCGGCGGCCGGGAAGGCGCCGAGCGCATCAGTCACGAGCCGGTCGGTCGGCTCCGTCCAGCCGTGCACGGCCAGGGTGAGGCCGCGGTGGTCGAGCCCGACGGCCACCGGCACCACTGCGGCCACCCGCTCGACGAGCTCCGGCCGGAGGAACGCCGCCGATCCCATGACGACGCGCGCCACACCTGCATCGGCGAGCGACCTGGCATCGTCCACGCTGCGCACCCCGCCGCCGGTCTGTACAGCGGCTCGACCGGCCAGGGCGGCGACGACCGCCTCGACGACGGGCCGGTTGCGCGGCTCGCCCGTGCGGGCGGCGTCGAGGTCGACGACGTGGACCCATGCGGCACCTTGGTCGCAGAAGGATTCGGCGACGGCGACGGGATCGTCGCCGTAGACCGTCTCCCTGGCGAAGTCGCCTTGGGCGAGGCGCACGACGTTGCCGTCGCGCAGATCGATCGACGGGTAGAGCAGCGGGCTTGGGCTCGGGCTCAGGCCGCCACCGCCAGCGCGCCGACGAAGTTGCCGAGCAGGCCGAGTCCGGCCGCGGCGGACTTCTCCGGGTGGAACTGGGTGGCGAAGAGGTTGCCGGCCCGGAAGGCGGCGTTGACAGGGCCGCCGTAGTCGCAGGTCGCCACGACCGTGGCGGCGTCGTCCGGCACCCCGTGCAGGGAGTGCACGAAGTAGCACCACGGCCGCTCCCCCAGGCCGGCGAACATCGACTCGCCCGGATCGGTCACGTCGACCCGATTCCATTGCATCTGCGGTCGCTTGACGCCGGGGGGCAGCCAACGCACCGTGCCGGGCAGGACCCCGAGCCCGGGCACGCCCGACGCCTCCTCGCTTGCGTCGAACAGGAGCTGGGTCCCGATGCAGATGCCGAGGAACGGGCGGCCGGAGCCGATGGCGTCGAGCACGGGCGCCACGAGGTCGCGCGAGCGCAGCGCCGCCATGCAGGCCCCGAAGGCTCCGACGCCGGGCAGGACCACGGCCACGGCATCGGCGATCAACCCGTGGTCGGCGGTGAGTCGGGCGTCGGCACCGAGGCGCACCAGCGCCTTGTGCGCCGAGTGCAGGTTGCCGATCCCGTAGTCGACCACCGCCACCAGCGGCCCGTCACTCACGGCCCCCTCCATCGGGGGGTTTCACCGCTCCGGAGGGTTTCCGTACCGGCAGGGGCGCACGAAACCCTCCGGTGCGCCAAACCCTCCGATGGACGCGCCGGTCCGTTCACAGGACGCCCTTGGTCGACGGGACGGCGTCGCCCTCGACGCGCACGGCGTCGCGCAGGCTGCGGGCGAGGCCCTTGAACGTGGCCTCGATGACGTGGTGGACGTTGCGGCCGGCCTTTGACGTGACGTGCAGCGTGATGCCGGCGCTGGTGGCGAACGAGGACACGGCGTGCTCGGTGAGCTGCGGGTCGAAGGCCGGGCTGCCGAGCGGCAGCGACTCCGGCATCGTGACGTCCCAGGCCACGAACGGCCGGCCGGAGAGGTCGAGCGCCACCTCGACCAGGGCCTCGTCCAGCGGGTACAGCCCGCTGGCGAACCGGCGGATGCCGGCCTTGTCGCCGAGGGCGTCACGAAACGTCTCCCCGAGCGCGATCGCTACGTCCTCCACGGTGTGGTGCGTGTCGATGTGCAGGTCACCCGTCGCCCTCACGGTGAGGTCGAACCCGCCGTGGCGTCCGAGCTGGTCGAGCATGTGGTCGTAGAACGGGATGCCCGTCGAGCACTCGGTGTGGCCGGAACCGTCGAGGTCGAGCTCGACGTCGACGGCCGTCTCCCTGGTCTCCCGACGTCGCTGCGCCGTCCGCTTCCCCGAGGTCATGCGGGCAACGTACCGATCACGTCACGCAGCGCCACGATGAACCGGTCGTCCTCCTCGGGCGTACCAACGGTGACGCGCAGGCACCCGGCCAGCCGTGGCCAGCGCGAGCAGTCGCGCACGAGCACCCCGCGCTCGACCAGCCCTCGCCACACGTCGTGACCATCCATCGTGCGCGGGCGCAGCAGGACGAAGTTGGCGCCGCTCGGGAAGACGTCGATCGGCATCCCGGCCAGCTCCTCGACCAGCCGTTCCCGCTCGGCGACGATCAGCTTCACGCGGGCGTCCATCTCGGCGACGTGGTCGAGCGCCAGTCGCCCGGCCAGCTGCTCGGCCGCGTCGAGGTGGTACGGCAGCACCACCCGTTCGAGGTCGGCGATCAACCACGTCGGTCCGATCAAATAGCCGAGACGCAGGGCGGCGAGACTCCACGTCTTCGACATCGTGCGCACGACGACCAGCGGCTGATCCTCGTCCACCAGGTCCATTGCCGACTGGTCGGCGAACTGCACGTAGGCCTCGTCCACGATGAGGAGGCCGGACACGACGTCGAGCAGCCGCCGCACCGTCGACGGTGGCTCGACCGTGCCGGTCGGGTTGTTCGGTGAACAGAGGAACGTGATCGCCGGCCGCTCCGCGACGACCGCCCTCACCGCACCGTCGACGTCGAGGTTGAAGTCGGCCCACCGTTCCACCTCGATCACGCGGGCACCGCTGATGCGAGCGAGGTGGGCGTGCAGCTGGTACGTCGGCTCGAACGTCATCACCGATCGACCAGGACCGGCGTAGGTCAGCAGCAGCGTCTGCAGCACCTCGTTCGACCCGTTGGCGGCGAAGACCTGGGTCGGGTCGACGCCGTGCCAGGCCGCGATCGCCGACCGCAGTGCACCGGCCGAACGATCCGGGTAGCGCCGCCAGTCGACGTCCTCGAGGGCAGCGGCGAACGATGCCGCCCACGCCTCGGGTGGCGGGTAGGGCGACTCGTTGGTGTTGAGGCGCACCTCGGCGGGGACCTGCGCCGAGTGGTAGCCCTCGAGCGCCCGCAGATCGTCGCGGACCGTCGGCCGGCGCGAGGTCATTGGTAGAAAGTACCGCCGTGTCGACCTCGGAGACTGCGGCGCAGCTGGCTGCGGCGTCCGAGCTGGTGGCCAATTACCGGCGACGGGTGGCCGACCTGGCGACGGCTCACCTCGGCCAAGAGCATGACGATCTCGTGTCGGCGATCCACGAAGCCGAGCGGGCGCTACGCACGGCCGAGCGGGCCCTGCAGCGCGCCGAACGGGTGGCGCGCGGCTGAGGTCGGCCGAGGTTCGGCGCCGGCACGGCGAACCTGGGCGAAAAAGCGGCGACGGCCCATGGTGGGAGGGGCCGTCGCTCGGGCGACGCCAGGCGGCGGATCCCGGCTGTCGCTGCAAACCAGGTGGCGGGAACCTGGTTGAAGACCGATCATATCACTGGGGGTCGTGGTGACAAGCCCTCTCGAACCTCCAGCTGACGTCGATGTGATGTCGATCGCCGAGGCAGACGAGACGGTCTGGTCTCATGCCGGCTCGGCCCGGCGGCGCCTCGCCCGGCGCGGGACGGCGAGCCGGCTCGACGGGCAGATGTCCTCCAGCACGCAGGATTCGCAGTGCGGTGTGCGGGCCAGGCAGACCCGCCGCCCGTGCAGGATCATGCGCAGGCTGAAGTCGCCGCGCTGGTGGGCTGGGAGGAACGAGTTCAGCTCCAGCTCGATCTTCACCGGATCGTCATGTGTGGTCAGCGCGAGGCGATGGGACAGCCGGATGACGTGGGTGTCGACGGGCAGCCCCGGCAGCCCGAACCCCACGCTGCGGACGACGTTGCCCGTCTTGCGGCCGACTCCCGGCAGCGTCACGAGGTCGGCCAGCGCCGTCGGGACCTCACCACCGAAGCGGTCGACGACGGCGCCGGCCATCCCGAGGAGGCTGCGCGTCTTGTTCTGGTAGAAGCCGGTCGGGCGGATCAGCTCCTCGACGTCGGCGGGGTCGGCGCCGGCCAGGTCCGGCGGCGACGGATACCGGACAAACAGGGCCGGCGTCACGGTGTTCACCCGCGCGTCGGTCGTCTGGGCCGACAGGATCGTGGCCGTCAGCAACTGGAAGGGCCCGTCGTGGTCCAGCTCGCAGATCGCCTCCGGGTAGGCCTCGGCGAGACGACGGCCGACCTCACGGGTGCGGCCGCCGGGCGAGCGCGGGCGGGGACGGGAGCGACCGACGGCCATCGTGGGGACGAGGCTACGGAGGCGCGTCGAGCCAAGATGGAGCCATGGACGTCGTCCGATCGGCCCCCGCTACGGCGGACGTCGGCACCGTCCTGGCGACGATCACGGACCGGGAGGACGTCGAGCTTGCCGGCCGAGCGGTGATCAGCGCCGGCAATGATTCGGCGAATGTGACCGTCAGCGTGCCCGACTCGCCCGATCGGCTGGTTCGGGTCGAGGCGCTGCTCGATGCCGCGCTCGATGAGGTTGCGACCGCTCGGGGGCCGGGTGGTGTCGTGCACTGGTGGGTGCAGGGAGCGAGCGAGGTCGAGGCAGGCATCGCCGCGGCGCGTGGTCTCGCGCCGGGACGGACGCTGCTGCAGCTGCGCCGGCCGCTGCCGACGGAGATCCCGGTCGAGATCGGGACACGACCGTTCCGTCCGGGGGTGGACGACCAGGCGTGGCTGCGGCTCAACAACCGCGCCTTTGAAGGTCATCCGGAGCAGGGCGGGTGGACCGAGGTGACGCTGGCCCGGCGGATGGCCGAGCCGTGGTTCGACCCGGCGGGCTTCCTGCTTCACGAGCGCGACGGGCGACTGGCCGGGGCCTGCTGGACGAAGCTGCACGAACCGGCCGACGGCGACCCGGCGATGGGCGAGATCTACGTCATCGGCGTGGACCCGGAGTTCCACGGCCTGGGGCTGGGGCCGCAGCTCACCGTGGCCGGCCTCGCCTCGATCGCCGACCGCGGCATCACCACCGCAATCCTCTACGTCGACGCCGCCAACACCCCCGCCCGCAAGATGTACGAGCGCTTAGGTTTCCAGCCTCACCGCGTAGATCGCGCCTTTACGGGCACGGGTCCCGGGCGAGCGCAGCGAGACCGGGGTCCTTCTGGGCGCGATCCGTCTCAGTCTTGAGACGATTCGCGCCCAGATCGGACCTCAGCAGCGATCGCCCGCACGACGCGCGATCCAGTCTCGCTGCGCTCGCCTGGACCCGTGCTACACGGCAGTCGCACAGAAAGTGTCGCCGCGGGCTTTGCTGGCCTGGGTGGCAACCCTTACGTCGTCGTCGGCGTAGAGCGCGCTGAGCATGCCGCGGACCATGCCGCGGTCGACGGCACAGATGACCGGGTGGTCGGTGGCGACCGAACCGAACGGGCAGTGCTCGTTGATGATCCGCAGACCACCGTCG
>JBPCJL010000175.1:0-9115 GCA_051005355.1 Ilumatobacteraceae bacterium | reverse complement strand
TCTCTTCTGGTTTCCCCCCCCCCCCCCCACAGCGGTCCTCAGGACACGTTCAGTCCGATGGCTCGGCCGATGGCGTAGGTCACGGCGCAGGCGCCGAGCACGATCAGCACCTGGCGCAGCGTCGAGCGCGCCACCGAGCGAGCGGCGTACCGACCGATGATCGCCCCGACGACGCCGGCGGCAACCGTGCCGATCACGAGCGAGAGCACCGTCGGTGCCGTGCCCGACACGTCGAACAGCCACGGCACCACCGGCAGTAGCGCCCCGAACAGGAAGCTCACGAGCGACGACAACGCGGCCGTGAACGGTGACGGCAACCGGCCCGGGTCGACGCCCAGCTCGGCCCGGGCATGGACCGCCAGCGCCTCGGCCGGCAGGCGCA
The DNA here is from genome assembly GCA_051005355.1 of Ilumatobacteraceae bacterium. Taxonomy (GTDB): domain Bacteria; phylum Actinomycetota; class Acidimicrobiia; order Acidimicrobiales; family Ilumatobacteraceae; genus JALZMG01. Next base: position 8,733 of record JBPCJL010000175.1, on the reverse strand, counting down.
TCACGTCGGCGGCAGCCAGGCGGGCCCGCTCCGGTTCCATCCCATCGGCCTCGTACATGGCCGCCAGCTCTTCGGTCTCGGCGACCGGGTTGACCCGCAGCTCGCGCCGCTCGATGTCCAGCTCGCGCTCGATCAGCTCGTTCTGCGCCGACACGCTGACCCACTCGCCGGCGGCCATGCTCACGCCGCCGGCCACTGCACCCGCCAGCCCGGCCAGCCGCACGATCGACGACCCTGCGCCGCCGCCGGCGAAGCCCACGATCAGCGACACGTTGGACACCAGGCCGTCGCTGACGCCGAACACGGCGGCGCGCGCCGCACCGCCCGCCACGGATCGGTGACCGTGGTGCAGCTCGTCCCGACGTTGCATCGGCGGATCACGCTACGGGCCAGCCCCGGGCGGCCGACGCGGCGTCGGCCACTACCATCCGCCCGGTCGGAGTTCCCGGCGACCGACAACGAAGTCGGATCGGAGGTCGGCAGTGCAGCTTCGGGGTCCCACCACCGGTCACGGCGTGGCCGACGCCCTCGGCCGTCTGTGCGAGCTGGCCTCGTTGCGTCAGCCAGACGACGACCTGCTGGTGCGGTTCCTGCCGCGGTACTACTCCGAGCTGCCAGAAGGTGACGTCGACGAGCGCAAGCTCGAGGACCTCTACGCCGTCGCCGTCGCCCACCTCACCCTCGGACGGGTGCGGGCGCCGGGCCAGCCCGTGGTCCGCGTGCTGTCACCCGACCGAGAGCGCGACGGCTGGCATTCGCCGCACTCCGTCGTCCTCGTCGTCACAGACGACATGCCGTTCCTCGTCGACACCGTGCGCATGGTCCTCGACCGCCACGGTCTCGGCATCCACCTGCTCGTCCACCCGATGTTGACGGTCGGGCGTGACGACCGCGAGGTGCTCGTCGACGTGCGTTCGGTCGACGAGGGCCCAGGTCCGGTCGAGGCGTGGACGCAGCTCGAGATCGACCGCATCGACGACGCGACGGCCGAACGGGTGGAGCACGACGTCCTGGCCGCCATCCAAGACGTCCGGCGCGCCGTCGGTGACTTCGAGTCGATGCGCCAGCGGATGCTCGCCCTGGCCGACGTCGACCCGATCCTGCCTTGGCTGGCCGACGGGAACTTCGTGTTCCTGGCCTCGGCCGAGTACGACCGGACCGCCGACGGTTCGCTGACCCTGCGGTCCGGCAGCGAGCTCGGGCTGGCCGAGGGCGACCAGCGCGCCGCCCCCCGCCCGATGCCCGGCGATCGCCGGGTCGTGATCGCCAGGACCGACGACCACTCGAAGGTCTTCCGTGACGAGCGCCAGACCGTCGTCACCGTGCAGACGGCCGACGGTGAGACCCGCTTCGTCGGGGTGCTGGCGACCAACGCCTACCGGGTCAGCGTCACGGAGATCCCCGGGTTCGGCGCCGCCGCCGTCGAGGCGCTCGACCTGACGGAGCAGAAGCTGCACTCACACATCGGGCGGGCGACGCGCACGGTGCTCGAGAACCTCCCGCGCCACCTGGTGCTCGAGCAGGAGCCGGTCGCCCTGGCCCGGCTGGTGGCCGACATCGTCGGCCTGCAGGAGCGCCAGGTGGTGCGCGTCTTCGAGGTGCCAGACCCGGTCGGGCCCTGGGTCACCGTGCTCGTGTACCTGCCCCGCAACCGGTTCACGGCCGAGCTGCCAGAGCGTGTCGCCGACGTGGTCGCCGACGCCTACGGCGCCGACGAGCGCACGTTCGAGTCGTTCCTCGCCGCCAGCTCGCTGGCGCGCATCGCGGTCAGCGTGCGCCGGCCGGACGCCGTCAGCACCGCCGACCCTGATGGGCTGGAGCGGGTCATCGACGAGCTGTCCACGTCGTGGAACGACCGCTTGCGCGAAGCGTTGGTGGCCGAGGTCGGAGAGGCGCCGGGACGGTTGCTGTTCGAACGGATCGGTGCGCAAGCTCCGGCGGCGTATCGCGCCGCCGTGGCGCCGGGTCGCGCCACCGGCGACGTCCGCCACATCGGGGCGCTGCTCGAGGGCGACCGGGTGATGTCGACGGCCATCGCTCACGACGTCGATGCGCCCGATCGCGAGTGGCGGTTCCGGATCTTCCGCCGCGGCACGCCGGCGTCCCTGTCCGAGCTGCTGCCGCTGCTCGACCACCTCGGTCTCGAGGCGCTGGACGAGCAGTCGTACAAGTTTCCCGCCGACGACGAGCGGGTCTTCGTCTACGACATCGGCGTGCGCGTCCCGGCGGGCGTCGAGGTCGACGCCCGTCGCTGGGCCGACCTGCAAGCTGGTTTCGAGGCCGTCGTCGACGGCCAGTTGGAGAGCGACGGGTTCAACCGGCTGGTGCTGGCAGCCGGGCTGGCGGCGCGCGAGGTCGCCGTGGTCCGGGCCTACGGCAAGTACCTGCGCCAGATCGGGTTCGCCTTCAGCCAGGCGTACGTCGAGGCGACCCTGCACTCCCACCCGGCGCTGGTCGCCGACCTGCTCGAGCTGTTCCACGCCCGCTTCGACCCGGCGCGGCCGGGCGGGGACGAGCGGGTAGCCGCCGAACGGTCCGTGCGCGAGCGGGTCCTCGCCGCCCTCGACGCCATCCCGAGCCTGGACGACGACCGCATCTGCCGCATGTTCCTGACCCTGATCGAGGCGACGGTGCGGACCAACTTCTACCGCCACCGATCGGCCGTCGCCTGCAAGCTGGATCCGCGGTTGATCGCTGAGCTGCCGCGGCCCAAGCCGCGCCACGAGATCTGGGTCTGCGGTCCCCGGGTCGAAGGGGTGCACCTGCGCGGCGGGAACGTCGCTCGCGGCGGGCTGCGCTGGAGCGACCGCCGGGAGGACTTCCGCACCGAGGTGCTCGGGCTGATGAAGGCGCAGATGGTGAAGAACGCGGTCATCGTTCCGGTCGGCGCCAAGGGCGGCTTCGTGGTCAAGCGGCCGCCGGCCGACTCCGACGGGCTGCGCAACGAGGTGGTCGAGTGCTACCGGCTGTTCATCCGCGCCCTGCTCGACCTGACCGACAACTTGGTCGGCGAGCAGGAGAGCACGGTCGAGCATCCGCCGGACACCGTCGTGCGCGACGGCGACGACACCTACTTCGTCGTCGCCGCGGACAAGGGCACGGCCACGTTCAGCGACGTGGCCAACGAGATCTCGGCCGAGTACGGGTTCTGGCTCGGCGACGCCTTCGCTTCCGGCGGCAGTGCCGGCTACGACCACAAGGAGATGGGCATCACCGCCCGCGGTGCGTGGGAGAGCGTGCGTCGGCACACCAGGGTGCTCGGCAGGGACGCCGACACCGACTCGCTGACGGCGGTCGGCATCGGCGACATGTCCGGCGACGTGTTCGGCAACGGGATGCTGCGCTCACGGCAGCTGCGGTTGCTGGCGGCGTTCGACCACCGCCACGTGTTCATCGACCCGACGCCTGATCCCGAGGTCGCCTTCGACGAGCGCCAGCGGCTGTTCGAGCTGCCCCGGTCGAGCTGGGCCGACTACGACCCGGCGCTGATCTCACCCGGCGGTGGGGTGTACCCGCGCGCGTTGAAGTCGATCGAGCTGAGCCCCGAGGCGCGAGCCGTGCTGGGTGCACCGGATCGGCCGCTGACGCCGAACGAGCTGGTGTCCGCGGTGCTCCAGGCTCCGGTCGACCTGCTGTGGAACGGCGGCATCGGCACCTACGTCAAGTCGGGCCTCGAGACCAGCGCCGACGTCGGCGACCGGGCCAACGACGGCGTGCGCGTCGATGGCAAAGACCTGCGCGCCCGGATGGTCGCCGAGGGCGGCAACCTGGGGCTGACGCAGCTCGGGCGGGTCGAGTTCGCGCTGGCCGGCGGTCTCGTCAACACGGACGCCATCGACAACTCCGCCGGCGTCGACTGCAGCGACCACGAGGTCAACATCAAGATCCTCCTCGACGGGGTGGTGGCGGCGGGCGAGATGACGCTGAAGCAGCGCAACGAGCTGCTGGGCTCGATGACCGACGAGGTCGGCCGTCTCGTGCTCGAGAACAACAAGGCCCAGACGCTGGCGCTGCTGATCGCCAGACGCCAGGCGCTGCCCATGGTCAACGTGCACGCCCGGTACATCGAGCTGCTCGAGCGCGAGGGGTGGATGGATCGCGGGCTCGAGTTCCTGCCGTCGGACAAGCAGCTGGCCGAGCGCCAGGCCGCAGGCAACGGGCTGACGTCACCGGAGTTCGCCGTGTTGATCGCCTACACGAAGAACGCCAACGTGGCCGAGATCATCCGGTCCGACCTGCCGGATGTGGCCGCGCTGGAGGCCGACCTGGTCGCCTACTTCCCGACCGCGCTGCGAGAGCGCTTCGCCGAGCAGATCCGGCGTCACCCGCTGCGCCGGGAGATCATCGCCACGCGCGTCGTCAATCAGATGGTCAACCAGTCGGGCATCTCGTTCGACCACCGGGTCACCGAGGACACCGGGGCGTCGGTGGTAGACGTGACGCGAGCCTGGGTGGCGGCGCGCGAGATCTTCGACTTCGCCGGGCTGTGGAGGGAGATCGACGCCATCGGCAACGACGTCGCCCTCGACGTGCAGCTCGAGCTGTTCCTCGACGCTCGGCGGATGGTCGAGCGGGGCGTGCTGTGGCTGCTCCGCCACCGCCGGTCGCCGCTCGACATCGCCGCCGCGGTCGAGACGTTCCGGCCCGGCCTGGCCCGGTTGGCTGGCGAGCTCGGGCTGGCGCTCGTCGGGCGAATGTTGGCCGCAGTGCACTCGGGGGAGGCGTCACGGCTGGCCGCCGGCGTGCCTGAGCAGCTGGCCGAGCGGGCCGGCGTGTGGCCGCTGCTGCACACCGGCTTCGACATTTTGGAGATCGCCACATCGCACCAGCGCGACGTCGTCGACGTGGCGCGCGTGGAGTGGGAGGTGTTCGATTGCCTCGACCTGACGTGGCTGTGGGAGGGGATTGGCACGCTGCCGCGCTCGGACCGCTGGCAGACCCAGGCCCGCTCCGCACTGCGCGACGACCTGCTCACGGCGCTGGCCGAGCTGACGGCGACGGTCGTCGAGACGACCGACGGCGACGTGGCGAGGTGGCTCGAGGCCAACGAACGAGCGGTGGGCCGGGCCAACGCCATGTTCACCGAGATCCGCCGCGCCGAGGCCTACGACCTCACCACCCTGTCGGTGGCCCTCCGCCAGCTGAGGAACCTCGCTCGCTAGCTCTCGCCAGCACCGTGCGAGATCCGATTCTGACGAAGAATTGGTATTGATTTCGATACTGATCCCGCCACAGAATCGCCGGCGTCCCGCTCGCGGCCGGCGCCGAGGAGCTCGCCGCTACCGTTGATCCCTGATGTCGGGCTCGCCGCGCTTTCGGATCGCGCCGTCGCCGACGGGGTTCTTCCACGTTGGCGGGGCGCGCACGGCGTTGTTCAACTGGGCGCTGGCCCGGCGGCTCGGCGGCCGTTTCGTGCTGCGCATCGAGGACACCGATGAGGCCAGAGGACGCCCGGAGTGGCTGCAGGGCACCATCAAGGCCCTGGCATGGCTCGGCATCCACGCCGGCGCCCCGACGTTCGAGGGGCCGTACTTCCAGAGCGCCGACGCCGCCGCGCACCGGGCCGCCGCCGAGCGGCTGTTCGCCGACGGCCGGGCCTACTACTGCGACCTGACGTCCGAGCAGGTCCAGGAGCGGGCCAAGGCCTCGGGCCGCCCTGGCTACGACGGCTACTCGCGCGACCGCGGCCTCGAACCCGGTCCGGGACGGGTGCTGCGCTTCCGCGTCCCGGACGGCGGCGCCACGGTCGTGCACGACGTCATCCGTGGCGACGTCACGTTCGAGCACGACGCGCTCGAGGACTTCGTTCTCGTGCGCGGCAACGGCACGCCGCTGTTCGTGCTGGCCAACGCGGTCGACGACATGGCGACGGGGATCACGCACGTCGTGCGCGGTGAGGAGCACCTCCCGAACGCACCGAAGCAGCAGCTGCTGTGGCGGGCTCTCGGTCGCGAACCACCGGTGTGGGCGCACGTACCCGTGCTGGTCAACGAGTCGCGCCAGAAGCTGTCGAAGCGTCGCGACAAGGTGGCCCTCGAGGACTACCGGCGCGACGGCTATCTGGCCGAGGCGATGGTCAACTACCTGATGACACTCGGCTGGGCGCCGCGCGGCGAGACCGAGATCGTGCCGTGGTCGGTGATCGAGGACGAGTTCCGCCTGGAGGACGTGACGCACTCGCCGGCGTTCTTCGACCTGCGCAAGCTGGCTGCGTTCAACGGTGAGTACCTGCGGGCCATGCCGATCGACGCCTTCGTCGACGCGTGCGAGCCGTTCCTCCCCGCCCACTACGACCGGGCCGTGTTCCGGAGCCTGGCGCCGCTGGTGCAGACGAGGGTGGCGACGCTGGCCGACGCGCCGCAGTTGGTCGACTTCATGTTCGAGGACCCGGTGCGGGACGAAGCGTCGTGGAACAAGGCGATGACGCCGGAGTGGGCGCTGCCCGTGCTGCGGGAGTCGATCGAGTCGTATCGGGAAACGCCGTGGGACGCCGACAGCCTGAAGGGCGCGCTCGAAGCGATCGGCGCCCGCCACGGCGTCAAGCTCGGCAAGGCCCAGGCACCCGTGCGCGTCGCCGTGACCGGACGCAGCGTCGGGCCGCCGCTGTTCGAATCGCTCGAGCAGCTGGGCCGGCACACAACGTTGACCCGTCTCGAGGCGGCGCGGGATCTCGTCGGATGACGATCGACACCGGGTCGACGTCGCGGCGTGACGAGACGCCCGTCTGCCCGATCGCCGTCGGCCGCCACGCCGGTCCACGGCGCCGGTGGGGCGCCGGGCGACGCATCGCCGTCGGGCTCCTCCTGGTGGTCGGGCTGCTCGTCGGCTACTACCTCGTGAGCCTCTACCAGGTGTGGTCGACGGGTCGCGCCGACCTGGCCCGTCCGGTCGACGCCATCGTGGTGATGGGCGCCGCGCAGTACGACGGCGACCCGTCGCCGGTGCTGGCCGCCCGCCTCGACCACGTCGTCGACCTGTGGGGACAGGGCGTCGCCGAGCGGGTCGTCGTCACGGGCGGCAAGCAGCCGGAGGACCGGTTCACGGAGGCGGAGGCGTCGGCGGTCTACCTCAACGAACGCGGCGTGCCGGCCGAGGCCATCGTGTTGGAAGACGATTCACGCAGCACGTTCGAGGCGCTGCAGGGAGTCAGCGCCCTGCTCGGCGCGCGGGGCCTCGACGAGGTGCTCATCGTGACGGACCCGTACCACTCGCTGCGCAGCCGGATCATCGCCGAGGACGTCGGCCTGCAGGCCTGGACGTCGCCAACGCCGTCCAGCGTCGTCGACGGCAGCGAGTCGTTCCAGCGCCACCTTCAGGAGGCCGCGGGCGTCGCCATCGGTCGGATCATCGGTTTCGACAGCCTCTGACCTGTCTCGGGATCACGCCCCGGCGGGTGTCTACGCTGCGCCGGGTGCCGCCGGTCGACGAGGTCGAGCTGCTCCTCGAACGGGACGGCGAGCGAGCCGAGCTGCAGCGGTTGCTCGACCGCGCGCTGACCGGCGCCGGCGGCGTCGTCGTCCTCGAGGGCCCAGCCGGCATCGGCAAGACCCGGCTGATCGACGCAGCGCGAGGTTGGGCGCTTGAACGAGGCTTCCTCGTCGCCCGTGCCGCGGGCGCCATCCTCGAGCAGGAGTTCCCCTTCGGCGCGGTGCGCCAGCTGTTCGAGCCGTTGGTCGCAGCGGCCGACGACCCGGACGGACTGCTGGCGGGGGCTGCAGCCGTGGCCGCTCCCTTGTGCGGTCGTCATGCGCCGGTGACGGGAACCGCCGACCTGGCGCCCGGCGTCGTCCTGCACGGCCTCTACTGGGTCACCGCCGGCCTGGCCGACCGGGCACCGTTGGCGCTCGTCTGTGATGACGCCCACTGGTTCGACGCGCCCTCCTTGCGGTTCCTCGCCTACCTGGCCCACCGCATCGCCGAGCTGCCCGTCGTCTGCATCGTGGCGGCCCGCCCGCACGAGCCGAGGCCGGAGTCCGAGCTGCTCACTCGGTTGCAAGCGACGCCCAACGTCACGGCCGTATGTCCCGCACCGTTGAGCGCAGCTGCCGTCGTGTCGTCGTCGCTCGACCAGCGGCCGCCGCAGGCCTTCTGCGACGCCATCGCCGAAGTCAGCGGAGGCAACCCGTTCCTGGTGCGCGAGGCGCTGCGGGCGACCCGATCGGCCGGCATCCAGCTCGATGAGCTCCGCCTTCGCCGCCTGGCGGAGGTCCGCACCGATGCGACCGTGCTCACGCGCCTCGGCCAGCTGCCTCCCGACGCGCTCGACGTCGCACGGGCCGCCGCCATCCTGGGCGCTGACGCCCACCTTCGCCACGTCGCCGCCTTGACGGGGCTCGACATCGACGTCGCAGGGGTCGCCGCCGACGCCCTCCTGCGCGCCGACATCCTCGGGCCGCACCGCCCTCTCGCCTTCATCATCCGCTGGTTGCATCGGCGATCGCCCAGGACCTGCTCCCCGGGGAGCGCTCCGCGCTGCACCGGCGGGCGGCCGCGCGGCTCCGGGCCGAGGACGCGCCGCCCGAGCGGATCGCCCGCCACCTCATGGCGACCGAACCTGCCGGTGACGCGCGGGTCGTCGACACCCTCCAAGCCGCTGCTCGATCGTCGCTGGAGCAGGGCGCCACCGATGTGACCATCACCCTGCTGGGGCGGGCGCGGGACGCGCCCCCCCACACACAGCCACAGCCCCGCCCCCCCCCTCCACTCCGGGCCACCAAAACCAACCCCCCCCCC
>JBPCJL010000174.1:0-12115 GCA_051005355.1 Ilumatobacteraceae bacterium | reverse complement strand
CGGTCAAGCTGCGCGCCATGTTGGCGGCGATGGTCGCGGCGACGCCGCGGATCGGCGTCCCGGCCGGCTCGGCGGCTGTCGCCGCCGCCGCCGCAGGCTTGGTCGGCGGCGGCTTGGCTGCCGCTGGCTTGGCTGCCGTCGGCGGCGGCGAGGGCGCAGGCTGCGGCTCGGGCGTTTGCCGCGGGGACGGGGTCCCGAACTGCTCCTCGGGGTCGTCGAGACCCTCCTCGTCGACCACGGTCGGCGGCGCCTCGTAGCCCGGCGTGCTCGAGCGGTAGTCGGCGAAGAACTCGCGCCACGCCTCGCCGACCGACTGGGGATCGTCCCGGAACTGCTCGTACATCTCCTCGACCAACCAGGAGTTGGTCCCGAAGGCAGGGCCCGTCGACGAGGTCGCAGTCACGCTGAGCAGGGTACTCGTCGACCGCGATCCGGCCGGGGCCGTCAGGCCATCAGGCCGCGCCGCCGACGCGGGCCACGAGCATCGTCATCTCGGCGTCGCCGCCCCCACGACGGAACGGTTCCCGAGCGAGGTGGACGACATCCCAGCCGGCGGCCAGCTCGGCGAACGGCGACCAGTCGGCGATGGTCCACGCCACGATGGCGCCTGGTCGCAGCGCCCGCAGGATGCCCGGCACGGCCTCGACGCCGACGTGGCCGTCGCGGAACGTCCCCGCCGAGACGGCGGCGGCGTAGCTGCCCTCCAGCGTCGGCAGCTGCTGGTTGAGATCGGCGGCGACGAGCGACCGGTAAGCGCCCGTGCGGGTGGCCACGGCCAGCATCTCCGGCGAGAGGTCGACCCCGTCCACGGCCGTGAACCCGTGCTCGCGCAGGCGCACGCCGGCCGCGCCGGTGCCGCAGCCGAGGTCGAGCACCGGCGTCGAGCGATCGGCCAAGTGCTCGGCCAGCAGGTCGGCGATGCGATCGGTCCCCGTCACCCCAGCGGCGCCGAACACGTCGGCGTCGTAGTTGGCGGCCCACTCCCGGTACAGCGCGGCGACCTCCGCCGGCGACCGTGCGGCTCGGGCGCGGGCGATCCGCTCCATCGCACCGTCGGCCGCGTCCACGCCGCTCATCCTGCTCCGGGCGGCTGGACCGGCGCGCCCGACCGCTCATGTAAGCACCTCACCGTGGGCGGTGACGCCGAGCAGGAGCGCAGCACCTACTCGGCCATGAGCGGTCGCCGCAAAGCCGGCGACGAGAAGGCACCGTGATGATGGTTCACTCGCTCGAAGACTCGCTCGCTCATTGGTGCCCCATCGACGCACGCGACGGGTTCGAAGCTCGCCGTTCAGCCGGGCACCAATGAGCGTGTCGCCGCAGAGCCGGCGACGAAGAAGCACCGTGCCGATTGTTCGCTCGCTCGAAGACTCGCTCGCTCAAGACACGACCGTTCGCTCGCTTGGCTTCGCCGCTGTCTCGGGACTTTGCCCGGGACGCTCGCTCACGAACACGACTGTTCGCTCGCTTGGCTTCGCCGCTGTCTCGGGACTTTGCCCGGGACGCTCGCTCACTAGAGTCCACGGTCCGGGGCGAGCACGAACTGCTGGGGGTCGAACCTTGAACCATCCGTCGACGGACACCATCCGCAACGTCGCCATCGTCGGTCACGGCGGCAGCGGCAAGACGACGCTCGTCGAGGCGCTGCTCGTGCGGGCCGGGGTGGTCGTCCGGGCGGGTCGGGTCGAGGACGGCACCACGGTGTGCGACACGGAGCCGGAAGAGGCCAAGCGATCCATGTCGCTGTCGCTGGCGGTCGCCCCGCTCGAGTGGCGCTGCGACGGCTCGACCGACACCTACAAGGTCAACCTGATCGACACCCCGGGCTACGCCGACTTCGCCGGCGACGTCGACGCCGCCCTTTCCGTGGCGGACCTCGCCGTGCTCGTCGTGAGCGCCGTCGACGGGGTCGAGGTGGGCACCGAGGCGTGCTGGCGCAAGTGCGCCGAGCGGGGCATCCCCCGCCTCGTGTTCGTGAACAAGGAGGACAAGCCGCGCGCCGACTTCCACCGCGTGCTGGCCGACCTCTCGGCCCGGTTCGGCTCCGGGTTCGTCGCCCTCGAGCTGCCGCTCGGCGAGGAGGAGCGCTTCCACGGCATCGCCGATGTCCTGTCCGACCAGGGCTTCGAGTACGAGCCCGACGGTCGGCATCGTGCCGAGCCGCTGCCCGACGACGTCGCGGCCGAAGAGCAACGGCGTCACGACGAGCTGATCGAGGAGATCGTCGCCGGCGACGACGAGCAGCTCGAGCGGTACCTGTCCGGCGAGGTGCCGTCCACGGCCGAGCTGGAGCGCACGCTGGCCCACGAGATGCTCGAGGGGAAAGAGTTCCCGGTGCTCGTCGGGTCGGCGACCACGGGCATCGGCGTCGACCGGCTGCTCGATTTCGTCTGCGAGCTGGGCTCGTCGCCGGCGCAGCGCCCGACGACGGTGCGCGCCGGTGGCGAGGCCGACGGCGTCGACGTCGAGGTGGCCGCCGATCCATCGGCCAAGCCGCTGGTGTACGTGTTCAAGACCGTGGCCGACCAGTTCGTCGGCCAGGTCTCGCTGTTCAAGGTGCTCTCGGGGACCGTCGCCGTCGACGACCGGCTGGTCAACGTGGAGACGGGGACGGAGGAGCGCCTGCACGGCCTGTTCCACCTGCGCGGGAAGGAGCACGTCGCCACGACGAAGGTCGTCGCCGGCGATCTGGCCGCCGTGGCCAAGCTGAGCGGCACGGGCACCGGTGCCACGCTGGCGCCGAAGGACGCGCCGGTGCGGGCTCGAGCCGCGCAGCCGCCGGCGGCCGTCTACGGCCTGGCCCTCAAGCCGATCACGCAGTCCGACGACGACAAGCTGTCGGGTGCGCTGACCCGGTTGCTCAGCGAAGACCCGGCGCTGGTCGTCGACCGCAACGAGGAGACCGGCCAGACCGTGCTGCGCGGCACCGGCGACACCCATCTCGCCGTCGCCCTCGAGCGCCTGGCCCGCAAGTTCGGCGTCAACGTCGAGACCGAAGCCGTGCGGGTGCCGTATCGGGAGACGGTCGTCGGTACGGCCGAGGCGGAAGGCAAGATCAAGAAGCAGTCGGGCGGGCACGGCCAGTACGCCGTGGCGTTCCTGCGGGTCAGCCCGACCGGCCGGGGCGAGGGGACAGAGTTCGTCAACAAGATCGTCGGCGGCACCATCCCCAAGCAGTACCTGCCAGCGGTGCAGCGCGGTGTGGAAGAGACGATGGCGTTGGGCGGCGTGTACGGGTTCCCGGTCGTCGACGTGCGCGTCGAGTGCTTCGACGGCAAGTACCACTCGGTCGACTCGTCCGACATGGCGTTCCGCTCGGCGGCCGCCCACGGGTTGAAGGAAGCGCTGTCCAAGGCCGGCGCGGCGGTGCTCGAGCCGGTGTCGGTGCTGACCGTCACCGTGCCTGAGGGGTACCAGGGTGACGTGCTCGGCGACCTCAACTCCCGGCGCGGCCGGGTCAGCGGGACGTCGGTGCTGGCCAGCGGCCACCACGAGATCGTCGCCCAGGTCCCGGCGGCCGAGATCCAGCGCTACGCCGTCGACCTGCGCTCGATGACCGGCGGCCGCGGCACCTTCGCCGCTGTGCACCACCACTACGACCTGCTGCCCAACCACCTGATCGACAAGATCAAGCAAACGTCGAACGGCGCCACCGGGCACTGACCCGAGTGCCTCGGCACTCGGGTGGCGTGGGGTCGGGCGGCTCGACCGGTACGGTCGCGGCCCGATGACCGGACTGCGGATCACGGGCTTCGACCACCTCGTGCTGCGCTGCGCCGACGTCGAAGCGACCCTGGCCTGGTATCGGGACGAGCTGGGGCTGGCGCCGGTGCGCGTCGACGAGTGGCGGTCGGGCGACGCGCCCTTCCCGTCCGTGCGCGTCTCCCCGGACACGATCATCGATCTCGTGCCGGCGACCGGAGCGGTCGGTGAGCGCAACGTCGACCACCTCTGCCTCGTCGCCGATCGGGCGACGGTCGACACCATCGCCACCAGCGCGCGGCTGCGCGTGGTCGACGGCCCGGGCGAGCGCTACGGCGCGCGGGGCAACGGGTGGTCCGTGTACGTCGTCGACCCGGACGACACCGTCGTCGAGGTCCGGAGCTACGACGGATGAAGGTGACCAGCGACCGGACGAGATCCGGCATCCGGCTGCTGACGGCCTTCGTCATCGGGCTGGTCACGCTGACCCTCGAGATCGCCTACACGCGGGTCATCTCGTTCAAGCTCTTCTACTACTACACGTACTTCGTCATCGGCCTGGCGCTGCTCGGTCTCGGCGCGTCCAGCGCAGTGGTGGCGTTGTCGAGCCGTCTGCGGGCGCTGGACACGGTGCGCCTGATCCGCGTCGTCGGGCCGGTGGCCGGACTCGTCGGGCTCATCGGCTACGTCGTCGCCGCCCGGCTGCCGACCGATGTCAACCTGATCTGGGCCGGGTCGGCGAGCCAGGCCGTCGGCCAGCTCCTGCGCCTGCTCGTCCTGTCGGTCGCGCTGACCGCCGTGTTCTTCACCGCCGGGTTGATCATGTCCTCGCTGTTCGTCGTCGAGGTCGGCAACGTGCGACGCCTCTACTTCTGGGACCTCACTGGCGCCGCACTCGGCTGCCTGGCCGCCGTGCCGCTACAGGCGACGATCGGCCCGCCGGCGATGATCCTGGTCGCCCTGGTCGTCCTGGCCCTGCTCGGGCCGCTGGGCGCGGCCGTCACCGACCGGCGCTTCCTGCTGGGCGGGCTCGCCGTCGTCGTCGTCGCTGCCGGCGCGTTCGCCGCCGGTCAGCTGAAGATCCGTGCCGACGCCACCAAGACCATCAAGGACGGCGATGCCATCGCCGGTGGCGACTGGGGCGCCGTGTTCCGCGTCGACGCCGTCGACCTCGGCAACCTCGGCGGGGCCGGCGAGCACCACATCCTGCACCACGACGGTCTGTGGGGCTCGGCCATCTGGCGCTACGACGGCACGCCGGCGACCACCGACCGGTTCCTCGCCGACAGCCGCCAGATCCCGTTCGCGGCCACGCCGGGCGAGGAACCGAGCCTGCTTATCATCGGCGCCGCCGGCGGCAACGAGATCCAGGCCGCGCTCACCTACGGGGTCGGGCGGGTCGACGCCGTCGAGCTCAACCCGGTGACCGTCGACCTGCTCGAGGGCCCGTTCGCCGACTACGCCGGCAACATCACCGCCGATCCGCGCGTCGACTACATCCAGGGTGACGGTCGCACGTTCCTCGCCCGCAGCGACGAGCAGTACGACTTGATCTGGTTCGTCGCCCCGGACAGCTACGCCGCCGCCAACGCCGCCACCTCCGGCGCCTTCGTCCTCTCCGAGAGCTACCTCTACACCGAGGAGATGATCGACGAGGCGTTCGACCACCTGTCACCGCAGGGCGTGATGGTCGCCCAGTTCGGCGACTTCGACTTCGACACGCGGCCGACGCGCACCGCCCGCTACCTCGTGACAGCCCGTGATGCGCTGGACGGCGAGCTCGGCGGTGACTTCGCCGCCCACACCACGCTGATCGTCGAGCGCAGCGAGCTGGAGGTGGGTCGGGCCAGCACGATCCTGTTGTCGAAGCAGCCGTTCGACGAAGCGACGGGCGGGCGGATCGTCGAGAGCGTGGCCAAGGTGCCGGGCGCCCGCCTTCTCCACGACCCGAACGGCGCCACCGAGCCGGGCTTCATCGGCGACCTCATCGTCGGTGCCGACGACGACGTCGACCGGCTGGTCGACGAGTACGCCTACGACATCTCGGCCATCGACGACGGGCGGCCGTTCTTCTGGCACTTCACGCCGTTCAGCTCGGTGCTGACGAACTGGGAGCGCAGCTACGAGGACTCCGAGATCGCCATCGGCGAGCGCCTGCTGGTCGTGCTCGTCGTCGTCGCCGCAGTCGTCGCCGCCGTGCTCCTCTGGTTGCCCTTCGCCGTGACCCGTCGCCGCGGCCCCGCCGTCGTGCCAGTGCGCGGTCGGTGGCGGTTCTTCGTCTACTTCGCCTCCCTCGGACTCGGGTTCATGTTCGTCGAGATCTCGATGATCCAGCGGTTCGCCCTGCTGCTCGGGTTCCCCACGCTGTCGCTGTCCGTCTCGCTGTTCACGCTGCTCATCGCCACTGCGATCGGCGCCAGGGCGTCGGCGCTCGTGCCCCGGTTGCGCGCCGGTCTGCCGGCGGTGACGGCGCTGCTGATCGTCATCACCGGCCTGTACCTGCTCATCGCAACGCCGGTCACCGACGTTGCGCTGGCCTGGCCGCAGTGGGCCCGGATCGCGTTGGTGATCGTCCTGCTGTTCCCGGTCGGCCTGCTGCTCGGCGTGTTCTTGCCGACGGGCATGGAGGCGGTGGCGGCGGCCACGAGCGATCCCGGCCAGGACCGCGGTCGCCTCGTCGCCTGGTCCTGGGCGGTCAACGGGTTCTTCTCCGTGCTCGGCGCCTCGCTGACGACGCTCGTGTCGATGACGTTCGGCTTCAACCGGGCCGTGCTGGCCGGCCTGGCGCTGTACGTGGTGGCGACGACGGTCATGTGGACGGCCAGGACCCGCCGGCCAGTTCCCCAGCCGACCGTCCAGGTCGCCGACGCCGAGCCCGCACTCGTCTCGTAGCCGTTCTGTCCTGCCGAACCGACCGACAAGGTCGGTCGCGCCGGACAGAACGGGTGGTCGCCGTAGCCTGGTGCGCCGCATGGCGCACGAGTTCATCTACACCTGCTACCGGCTGGCCCGTTACTACCCGCCGGACCGCACGGTCCTCGAGAACATCTCGCTGTCGTTCTACCCCGGCGCCAAGATCGGCGTGATCGGCCCCAACGGCGCCGGCAAGTCGAGCCTGCTGAGGATCATGGCGGGCCTCGACGACGGCTTTACCGGCGAGGCTCGCCTGACGCCCGGCTGCACCGTCGGCTTCCTGTCCCAGGAACCTCAGCTCGACCCGGCCAAGGACGTCAAAGGCAACGTGATGGACGGTGTGGCCGAGGTCCAGTCGATCATCGATCGGTACAACGACGTGATGGCGATGTGGGCCGATCCCGACGCCGACTACGACAAGATCGGCGCCCTCCAGGCCGCGCTGGAGGACAAGATCGCCGCCGCCGATGCGTGGAGCCTCGAGCGCAACGTCGAGATCGCCATGGACGCGCTGCGCTGCCCGCCCGACGAAGCCGACGTGACGACCTTGTCGGGAGGCGAGCGCCGGCGAGTGGCGCTGTGCCGGCTGCTGCTCAGCCGCCCGGACCTGCTGCTGCTCGACGAGCCGACCAACCACCTCGACGCCGAGAGCGTCGACTGGCTCGAGCAGTTCCTGCAGGGGTATCCGGGCACCGTCGTGGCGATCACCCACGATCGGTACTTCCTCGACAACGTGGCCCGCTGGATCCTCGAGCTCGACCGCGGCCGCGGCATCCCGTTCGAGGGCAACTACACGTCGTGGCTGGAGCAGAAGCAGGAGCGACTCGGCCGGGAGCAGCGCAGCGACGAGGCCCGCAAGCGGGCGCTCCAGCGGGAGCTGGAGTGGGTGCGCATGGCGCCGAAGGCCCGCCAGGCCAAGGGCCGAGCCCGCCTGGCCGCGTACGACAAGCTGCAGGCCGAGGCCGAGGCGGCGCGGGGCGACGACGATCGGCTGGAGATCGCCATCCCGCCCGGCCCGCGCCTCGGTGACACGGTGGTTCGGCTGGAGGGGTTGCGCAAGGGGTACGGCGACCGGCTGCTCATCGAGGACCTGTCGTTCTCGCTGCCCAGGGCGGGCATCGTCGGCGTGATCGGTCCGAACGGTGCCGGCAAGACGACGCTGTTCCGCATGCTCACCGGCTTGGAGTCGCCCGATGCCGGCTCGATCACCATCGGCGACACCGTGCAGCTGAGCTACGTCGACCAGAGCCGCGACGACCTGCGCGCCGACGCCACCGTCTACGAGGAGATCACGGGCGGTGTCGACCACCTACGGATCGGGAGCCGCGAGGTGCACGGCCGGGCTTATGTGGCCAGCTTCAACTTCAAGGGCGCCGACCAGCAGAAGCGCGTCGGCGACCTGTCAGGTGGCGAGCGCAACCGGGTGCACCTGGCCAAGCTGATCAAGTCGGGCGGCAACGTGCTGCTGCTCGACGAGCCGACCAACGACCTCGACGTCGACACGCTGCGGGCGCTCGAGACCGGGCTCGAAAGCTTTCCGGGCTGTGTCGTGGTCATCAGCCACGACCGCTGGT
The DNA here is from genome assembly GCA_051005355.1 of Ilumatobacteraceae bacterium. Classification (GTDB taxonomy): domain Bacteria; phylum Actinomycetota; class Acidimicrobiia; order Acidimicrobiales; family Ilumatobacteraceae; genus JALZMG01. The sequence continues at coordinate 3,926 of JBPCJL010000174.1, read as the reverse complement.
TCCTCGACCGCATCGCCACCCACGTGCTGGCCTTTGAGGGTGAGAGTCAGGTGCGCTGGTTCGAGGGCAACTTCACCGAGTACGAGGAGTGGCGCCACAAACAGCTCGGCGCCGCCGCCGACCAACCCCACCGCATCAAGTACAAGAAGCTCGCCAGCTAGACCCAGGCTTCGCTGCGCTCGCCTGGACCGGTGTCGCGCACACCGCCGGCCAATAGGTTTCCGGCCGGCATGGCTGAGCGCGCGACGGCGGATCCGGACCGGTTTCTGCCGCTGCTGCGGGTGCGGGGCGGGGCGGTTCCGAGGCGGATGCTCGTCGTCGGCGATCCCGCGCGCGCCGAGCAGGTGGCCCAGCGGCTCGACGGCGGGCGCGAGATCAGCCACAACCGCGAGTACGCCCTGTTCGCCGGGCGACATCGCGACGTGGACGTCGGCGTCGTCTCCCACGGCGTCGGCGGTTCCGGTGCCGCCGTGTGCTTCGAGGAGCTGTGTCGCGCCGGCACGGAACGGATCGTGCGCGCCGGCACCACCGGCGGGATGCAACCCCACGTCCTCGACGGCGCCCTCGTCGTCGCCACAGCGGCCGTGCGCAACGAGGGCTTCACGTCACGGCTGGTCCCGCCGGCGTTCCCGGCCGTGGCCGACGTCGACGTCGTCCTTGCCTTGCGCGCCGCCGCAGCCGCATCGGCGCAGCCGGTCGTCGAGGGCGTCGTCCTCAGCAGCGATCTCTTCTACCCCCACGAGGTGCTCGGCAGCGACCTGATGCTCTGGCAGCGCGCCGGCGTCGTCGCCGTCGAGATGGAGTGCGCCGCGCTGTTCGTCACGGCCGCGCTGCATGGCATCGCCGCCGGCGCCATCCTCGCCGTCGACGGCAATCCCCTGGCCTCCGGCGACGACGACATGTCGGGCTACGACCCGCGTCGGGAGGTGGTCACGACAGCTGTCGAGGCGATGATCACGGTCGCGCTCGACGCCCTCGTGGCACCGGGCGGATGGCCGGGCGAAAGCGCTACGGCGGCACTGTCGCCGGCGCGGCCGGCACGACGATGATCGCCATCGGGAGGCCGATCTCGGCCAGCTCGGCGAGCATTCGGGCGGTGTCCGGATCCAAATTCTCCGCGAACGCCAACGCGATCGGGTTCTCATCGATCGCCCGCAGCCGTTCGACGTTCGGCGCCAGCCGGCGGATCAGCTCGGACCGCAGCTGCTCCCGGCGCTCGAGATCGGCCGCCGAGCGCAGGTCGGCGTAGGCGACCTGCACCGCACCCGGGAGTGCCAGCACGCGCTCGATGTTGTGGCCGGCGGCCACCTCGATGGTCGTCGTCGTGTCCTCGTCGGTCTCCTCGACGATGCGATGGGGCCGCACCTGCGGGCTGAAGTCATCGTCGGCGCGGGCGTCGAAGCCGGCCCGTTCGAGCTCGTCGACCAGGCCGAAGCCCCCGCTGCCCAACGCCACGGGATCCCTCCACACCACCCGATACGGCCCGTCGGCGCCGCCGCCCGGCATCTCGCCACTGCGCAAGGCCTCGACGGTCTCGGGCACGAGTTCGGCCAGCAACCTGGATTGGGAGTGGTCCGCGAGTCGCGGGCCGACGATCGTCTCGCCAACCAGGATCGCCGCCAACAGCGTCGTCGCCGCCAGCGCCCCGGCGCGGGTGGCAGCACGGCCGACCCGGCTCGACCGCGGGCGGGGCCGGCGCTCTAGGACGGCGGCGACGCTCAAGCCGATGGCCACCAGCACCATGGCCTGAACGCCCCACAGGAACAGCACCACCCAGTACCAGACCGGCGGCACGATCCGGCTCGCCGCCACGAGGGACACGACCAGCACCACACCGACGACGACGTGGAGCCGGCGCAGCTGCGAGTCGGCGGCCCGCCAGGTGAGAGCGAGGACCGCCGACCATGCGGCCAGCAGCACGACACCCGGCACGACCGGTCCGCTCGGATAGGCCGGAAGCGCAGTCTGGCGGTCGCCCCAGAGCTCGCCGGTGACGAGACGGACAGGGTCCATGTGGATGAGCACCACCTCCAACCCCTCGCCCCAGCCGATCGGCGCGTCGGCATCGCCGGTGAAGTACCGCCACAGCAGCCAGAGGTTCCCAGGGTCGTGGGTCAGCTGATCGAAGATCGCCGGCGCCCAGAGCGAGATCAGTGCGACGAGTCCGGCGCCCATCCAGCCTGCGTCGCGCCACCGGCGCGCCGGCCGGCGGACGGCATCAAGGACCAGCGCGCCGCCCGCCAGGAGCAGCATGGCCGTCACGGGGATCCCATACGAGATGTGGGTCTGCGCGCACAGCGATCCAGCGAACACCAGCACGAGGACCATCGGTCGATCTCCGACGAGCACGGACCAAGCGGCCAGCATCGTGACGAGCCACCACAGCACGGGCAGGTGCGGGTTCCACACCTCACCCAGGATCACGAGACCGTAGGCGCGAGCCAGGAGGACGAGCACGGCGGCGACGACGAGCAGCTGCGTCGGACGGCTGCGCCGAGCGACCATCAAGATGCTGGTCCAGGCGGCGGCCAGGCCCAGCAGCACGTTGGAGGCGAGTAGCGCCCACGAGCTCCCGCCGAGCAGCTTGTAGGCCGGCCACAGCAGGTACCAGCTCAACGGACCAGGATGGCTGGCCTGCATCTCCTCGACGACGAATCGACCGACCAGCCCAGTCGTCGGCGAGTCGTCGCCGCCCACGTCGCGCACGAGTAGCTCGATCATGGCCTGGTCGAGAATCGGATACCACTGCGGGCTCCCCTGCAGCAGCGCGATCAGCACGAAGGGCACGGCGATCATCACCGAGAGCACCAGCGCGATGACGCGGCAGCGGCGGCGATCGGTGGCGCGAGGAGCCGCCCTGATCCGTGCTGGGGCCGCCGGCACGCCGGGGCAATGTAGACGTCGAAGGTAGGGTCCGACGCCGCATGACCGACGCCGACCCGCCCGCCGGGGAGGGGGCGGAGACCGACGTCGAACTGGCGCTGCGGTTGGCGACCCAGGCTGGGCTCGGGCTGCTCGAGGTCCGCCGCCGGCTCGTCGAGTCGGGCGCACCGCCGTGGCAGGTCATGGACGGCGGCGACACCGCCAGCCAGCGGTTCCTGGCCGACGAGCTCGGCCGCCTGCGGCCCGACGACGCCGTGCTCTCCGAGGAGGGCTTGGAGGATCCGCGCCGCTTCGGCGGCGGCAGGGTGTGGATCATCGACCCGCTCGACGGCACCCGCGAGTTCGGCGAGCTGGGTCGGCCGGACTGGGCCGTGCACGTGGCCCTGTGGGCCGGGGCCGCGTTCGTCGCCGCCGCCGTCAGCCTCCCGGCGATGGGACTCGTGTTCGGCACCGACCCGCCACCGGTCGTGCCGCCGTCGGCGCGCCAGCGGCCGCGGATCGTGACCTCGCGGAGCCGGGCGCCGTACGCCGCCGCCGTAGTCGCCCACGCCCTCGATGCCGAGCCGGTTCGGCTCGGCTCGGCCGGGGCGAAGGCCATGTCGGTCGTCAGCGGCGAGACCGACATCTACGTCCACGATGGCGGCATGTACCAGTGGGACTCGGCCGCGCCTGCGGCGGTGGCGCTGGCGGCCGGGCTGCACGCCAGTCGCATCGACGGGTCGCCACTGATGTACAACCACCGCGACCCGTGGCTGCCCGACTTCATCGTCTGCCGGACCGAGTGGGCGCAGCCCGTCCTCGACGTCCTGTGGGGGTGACGGTCGCATGGACCTGAAGGCGACGCGCTACAAGATCGTCGATCATGTGGCGACGGTCTGGCTGCACCGTCCGCACCGCCACAACGCGTGGACCGGTCGGATGCACGCCGAGTACCGGTGGATCATGGGACGCCTGGCCGACGAGCCGGCGGTGCGGGCGGTCGTCGTCACCGGAACGCGGCCGGCGTTCTGTGGGGGCGCCGACGGCGCGACCACCGCCTGGCC